>CAJOFV010000126.1:1090-2186 GCA_905233925.1 Paludibacteraceae bacterium | reverse complement strand
CGTTGCTGCCGGCCCGCAACTCTAATCACTAAACGCTAAACGCTAAACACTAAACGAAAAAATCAGGCGTCCTTTCGGGCGCCTGATTTGTTATTCTTCTGTACTTCGTTCATCTTCATCTATCCGCTCATGAATGATATTATGCCGGGTCAGAATCATCATCTGACATACTACCGCCGGCAACACCGCCATGATATTGGGATACAAGGTGGCGAACATAGCATCGGATATACGCATCGCATAAAAGATCATCAGTGCGTAATACACTCCGGCTGCAATAGCCGTGAAAAGCGCAATATACGTTTGCCAACGTTTGCTGAAGAAAGCAAGCAGACAAAGCACCGACCCCCATAACATCACCAGGTTGCAATAATGCAAGCCCGCAATCGAAGTGGAGTCCGCCACTTCCTTAAGACCGTTGTCCAAACGGGTATGTACCACCGATACCCTGTACGTGTCTATCTCATAACTGCGTACATAGATGATACCCTTATCATCCTGAAAATTAAACACAGGACGTTGCATCAGCACTGCC
Organism: Paludibacteraceae bacterium; assembly: GCA_905233925.1. Lineage (GTDB taxonomy): Bacteria > Bacteroidota > Bacteroidia > Bacteroidales > Paludibacteraceae > Colicola. The sequence continues at coordinate 1,651 of CAJOFV010000126.1, read as the reverse complement.
GACGCAATGATGGCTGCCGCCATATATATCCATCGCCGGATAATCGGTTTCCAATTAATAAGGGGTGCTTCTGAACTCATATCGGCTGCAAAGGTACAAAAAAAAGTTGAAAGAAGAAAGGTGAACGGCAAAAAAATGAAATTTTTTATTTTTTTCTTGCGTATGTAAAATATTTTTTGTAATTTTGCGCACTTTTTGTGTGTCGTGCGCATATATACGCGCTACGCATATACGAAAACAATGCATATATATTATTAACAAATACTAAAAAATTATGCAAAACAAAGGACTTGTTAGAACATTGGCGGTGTGCCTTGTGTTGGTATGCGCCTTCTACCTGTCGTTCTCTGTGGTTACGCGAGTACAAGATCGTAAGGCCAAAGAGTACGCGGTAGAAAATCAAACAACAGAGAGCGTTTATTACGATTCGATCGCTCAACAGAAAATTTGGATGGGTTACACGCTCAAAGAGTGCCGTGAGAAAGAGATCAACCTCGGTTTGGACTTGAAGGGTGGTATGAACGTAACCATGGAGGTTTCCGTTCCGGACATCTTGGATGC
>CAJOFV010000126.1:0-1083 GCA_905233925.1 Paludibacteraceae bacterium | reverse complement strand
ACACTTCGCCGGTTTACAAAGAGGCGATGGCGCTGGCTCGTGAGAAACAGAAATCCAGCGGTACCGATTTTGTAACCCTCTTTGCAGAGTCGTACAAAGAGGTAGGTGACAGCGCTAAACTGGCGGCTGTGTTCTCTAACCTCACTTTGAAGGACAAAGTAACCTCCGCTTCGACGGATGAAGAGGTGGTTAAGGTATTGCGTGAGGAAGTGGACGGCGCTATCCAAAACTCGTTCAACGTACTCCGTACGCGTATCGACCGTTTCGGTGTTGTTCAACCGAATATCCAGAAATTGTCGCAGCAGGGTCGTATCCTGATTGAGCTCCCGGGTGTAAAGGAGCCGGAGCGTGTTCGTAAACTGCTGCAAGGTTCGGCTAACCTCGAGTTCTGGCAGACCTACGAGGCTGCTGAGGTGATGGGTAAATTGTCCCAGATCAACCGCGAGTATGCGGCTGCTGCTCCCCAGGAGGAGGAAGAAGAGGTAGCTGCTGTTGAAGAAGAGAAGGTAGAGGAGCCGAAAGCAGAGAATGATGAACTCGCTGCTTTGGTGGACAGCCTTGGTCTGGACTCTGCTGCTGCAGCGGCTAATGCGGCTGCGCAACTGGCTGAGTACAAGAAGCATAACCCGCTGTTCGGTATCCTGAATCCGTCCATCAGTGCCGGTGGCCAGGTAGGCCGCGGTCCTGTCGTAGGTACGGTGCATTATGCGGATACCGCTAAGGTACGTGAGATGTTGACCTCGCAGGTGGCTAAAGCTATCCTTCCGCCCGACGTACGTTTCCGCTGGACGGTGAAGGCAATCGACGAGAACGGTACCTATTTCCAACTCGTAGCGCTTAAGGCACAACGTAATGGTCGTGCCAGCCTTGAAGGTGACGTAGTCACCGACGCACGTGCGGAATTCTCGCAACTCGGTACGAACGCCGAGGTTTCGATGGCAATGAATGCAGAGGGAGCTAAGAAATGGCAACAACTGACGGCTGCTAACATCGGTAAATCGGTAGCTATCGTGCTCGACGGATATGTATATTCCTTCCCGACGGTACAGACAGAGATCTCCGGCGGTCGTAGCCAGATCACCG
>CAJOFV010000125.1 GCA_905233925.1 Paludibacteraceae bacterium | reverse complement strand
GTTCCGCCTCGGTCTCGTTTGGCGTGATAAGCCAGAGATGCGGGAAAAGGTCTTCCGAGAAATAACGCATCGGAGCAGGGTTGAGTATGACTTTGACACCCAGTGAATCGGCAAGGGTCACTGCGCGGTCAACGGTAGCTTCAGGAATCTCCAGCTGTATAAGCAGCCATCCCGCTTCCTTCATCTTGTCACCAAGGATATCGATGTCTTCCGGGAAAAGGTCGTTATTGGCGCCGGGGGCCACTGCGATGCAGTTCTCGGCATTGTCATCCACGAAAATAAGAGCCGTTCCCGTCGGGCTGTCGGAATACTTGATACCCGAGATGTCGACTCCGTCCTTGACATAACTCTTTGCAAGAGAACGCCCGGTGTCGTCATTCCCGAGGCAGGTAACCAGCTGTACTCTGGCCCCCAGCTTTGCTGCGGCAACAGCCTGATTGGCGCCTTTGCCGCCGTTTGCCCGCAAAAGGCGTCCGCCACCGATAGTCTCGCCCGGACGCGGCAAAGACCTCACCCTGGCAGTAAGATCCAGATTGGAACTGCCTATAACAATTATTCGCTCCATATTACATAATGTGGTTCTGCCGTAAATTTAACGATTTCGACGGATTTATACAAAAACGGCGTTATTCGAAGCGAACAAATACAAAAAAACCGGACCAATTTGACAAAAGGTCCGGAAAGATGGTTCTATGCTTATTACTCGCCCGGCGAGATTGCTCCCATGGGGCAAGCGTCGGCGCAAGTACCGCAATCAATACAAACGTCGGGGTCGATGGTGTAAACATCGCCTTCCTTGATGGCGCCGGTAGGGCATTCGCCCTGGCAAGTGCCGCAAGCTACGCAGGTGTCTGCAGAAATTTTGTAAGCCATAATAGTGTTAAAATTAAAAGTGCACAAATTTACGGCCTTAAATTTGAATAATCAAGATTTGATGAATGTTTTTTTAATATATTTGCAGGCATGAAAAACCGTTTGGCCATATTGCTTCTCGCACTGCTGCCGGCGTTCACCGCAGCGGCGCAGAAGGATTTCGGCGGCGTTGCAAGGTTCAGCGCCACCGTCATCGACATGGGTAAAGTCGAGGCAGCTTCGAAGTCACCAACATCGGCAGCGAACCCCTCAACATCTTCGCCGTCACCTCCTCATGCAGCTGCACCTCCGCCAAATGGACGCGGGAGGACATCGCTCCCGGCGCATCCGGCACAATAAACGTCACCTATACAAACGACGAAGGGCCTTATCCTTTCGACAAGACCCTTACCGTCTATATTTCCGGCTACGAACGGCCGGTCATTCTTCACGTTAAAGGAACTTCCTTTAAATCCAAGAAGAAATAGCAGTTGCTGACAGCGGCCGGAAACGGATATTTCGCGACTTTGATAATGCCGGGCATTTTTGTAGCAGGAGCGAAATAACGTTTCCGGCCGCGTTTAATTACTCGCGCTCAGCGGCTTTGTCAGGAGACATCACAATCTCGCCGAAGTTGCCGGAAGCGAGGATCTTTGCAACTGCATCACGGATTCCTTCGGCGCTCAGAGCGTTCACCGCAGCCTCGTACTCTGCATCGTAATCGGCGTTGCCGAAGCGGTACCAGTGATTCACCACATCCATCCAATAACTGTTCTGGATGCGCTTCTCGGGCACATTCTTCTTGAAGTTCTCCTTCACGCGGGTCAGCTGCTCGGCGGTGGGACCCTCGGTAGCGAGCTTCTTGAGTCCTGCGACGGCGAGCTCACGGAGCTTGTTGGCTGAACTGGGGTTGGTGTCGAAATAGACCTGGATGAGAGCGCGGTCCACGGGATACTTGTTGTTGGAAGTTATGGACTGTGCGCCATAGGTGCCGCCCTCTTCCTCACGGAGCGTCTCGGTGTAGATCATGTCGATGATATTGTTGGCGGCCATGAGGTTCACCTTCTCAGCCACGCTGTACTTCACGTCATAGCTGACGTAGTACTGGAACACGGTGGTCTTGGGAGTCTGCATGTCGACCTTGAACTCGTT
>CAJOFV010000124.1:1197-2280 GCA_905233925.1 Paludibacteraceae bacterium | reverse complement strand
ACATGCTGCACAAAACAGCAAAAAGAACATTTTTTTCATAATCATAATTGTATTAGTTATTGCCTACTCTTTATCGGATTTTCGGCATCCTCCGCGTATGTTAATTTTATTTTGTTCAAACATATACAAACAAAAAGCGGGACTGCAATCTTGCTGTTCCGCTACTTGAGGCTCTAGCATTGCCTTAACATCCGAACAAACAACACTGAAGCCCACGCTGTATGTATAGCGTGTACACTATGCGCGTACCTTAATACATACCAATGGGCATCTTGTGCTGCAATGCTTTGGTTGTTAGTTTGAATTTGCTAGATTCCAAGTAGCCAAAACAAAGCGCGTAAGACGCCTTTTTCAATATGTCCTGTATATCACCCGCCCGAAAGACATATTCCCTCAGCGCGGGCTCGATACGGCAAAACATTTGTTTTGCGCCGCAAAATTACTACTTTTTTTTGATATATGCAAGGTTTTTGGCTGAAAAGTGTCAAATTTCTTGACTTTTAACGCTTATTGCTACATTTTGAGAACAAAATAGGCAGAAATAGGGGGCAATAGGTAATGCCGGGCTAATGAACAAAGGCGACTCGCGCACGGAGAGCGCGAGCACAGGACACAAAATGCCGTCAATTAGACGGCGTAATACGAAGAAGACAATGCGGGGTCAATCCAATAGAGCTGTGGAATACCGCAGGAACAGAACACTACTCGGTGGCTTTCAGTTCAAGGTAGAGCATGGCGCGGATGAAGTTGGGGAACTGGGCGTATCGTTTGGGAGTACGGGTAACGGGATCAAGAGGTGCTTGCGGATCAGGCTTAGTGCGGCGGGCAGGTGCATCGGACGTAGGACGGTAAGTACTGCCGGGGAGTTGGGCAAGGTAACGTTCGCGGTAATGGGTATAGAGAGTTTGGGCTTCTTCGGGGGTGTAGAAGTCAGGGATGTGGTTGAGCTGCTTGTGGAAGATCTGCTGCTGTGTGAGACCGTCGGGCTGTGCGGATTGGAGGATCTGAGTAGTACGCAGACACGCCTCGCGCCAGCGGTTGTGGTGGGCGAGTTCGGCTCCTTGAGCGGGAGTTTTCTTCCAA
>CAJOFV010000124.1:0-1169 GCA_905233925.1 Paludibacteraceae bacterium | reverse complement strand
TCGTCGCGGTACTTCTTCTGACGGTTGATGATACCTTTGCGTTCAAGTGCGCCGTGGAGTTCGGCGACGGGGGATTCGAGTATTACAAGTGCCATGTTATTTGGTTTTTAATGAATTAAAAACGTTAAAGAGTTAAATAGTTAAAATGGTTTTGATAGCATCAAAACGTTAAATTGTTATGGTGTTCTACCGGTGTTCTAAGCCTGTTGTCAGCCTACTAACATACGGATAACATATAAATCACATACGAATCACATACGTTTAATAGCTGCAAATCGGTTGCAAAGGTACTGCTTTTTTCGGACATGTGCAAATTATTGCAGCAAAAAATGCAAACGGTTGGTGATATTGGCGTCGGATGTGCCGGCATCGAAATCGAGGAAAAGCAACGACAGATGCGGGTAGAGGTCCTTGTAACGGCGTTCGATACCTTTGCTGATGATGTGGTTGGCTATGCATCCGAAAGGTTGCAGCGAGACCACTTTGTGGATGCCGTGATCCGCCAAGTCGCATATCTCACCGGGCAGGAACCAGCCCTCGCCGAAGTCTGCGGCGGAGTTGATGACGCGGCGGCTCTTGTGCCAGATGTCCATGATATCTGCGAACGGACGGTAGAACGGGAAATCGCCGCAGAGGTGGTCATAGACATGTGCATAGTGGAGCAAAAGACGGTTGACGAGCTTTGCCTTCCAGGGGTTCAGACCGTCCTTGCGGATGTGCTGCTCGCGGTTGATGAAGGCATTGGGGATAGAGGTGGAGAAGAAGCCTGTGATCGCCGGCGGCACAACTTCCACGCCGTGCTTCATGAGCCAGCGGACGACGCCGTGGTTCGAGAACGAGTTGTACTTGACATAAATCTCGCCGACCACACCGACCACCGGCACTTGTTTGGTGGTGTCCGAAATGTCCGTGAACGCCCCCGCGGCATCCCGCATGAGTTGGCGGATTGCCCGGTAGTTGCGCTTCGCCAAGAGCGGTTGCGCGGCGTTGAGGTAATGGTCGTAGAGTTTGCGCGCCACGCCGGGGATACGTTCGCGCGGAGCGGCAGGATAATAGAGTTTGGCAAGCGCGTCCGCGAAATAAAGCGCTTCGAGCGTCGGACGGATGAGATGCAACCAGTTGATTTCAAAGCCCGGCTGGCTGTTTTTGAGGCTTGGACCGATCGCCAC
>CAJOFV010000123.1 GCA_905233925.1 Paludibacteraceae bacterium | reverse complement strand
TAAATCGTCAAATCGTCAATGACAACGCAATGATTGCTAAAATCATCGGTTTGACGAAGGACCGCGTGAACTTTGTTCCGGAACTGTGGGAACAGACAAACTATTTCTTCGTTGCTCCGACCGAATATGACGAGAAATCGCTTGCCAAGCGCTGGAAAGAAGACTCGCCGCGTCACATGACCGAGCTGTTGGCATTGCTGGAGGCACAAGACGATTGGAGTGCCGAAGCTTTGGACAAAGTGGTCATGGAGTGGATTGCCGCCAAAGAATACGGCGTGGGCATTGTGATGAATGCTTTCCGTATCTGCCTCGTCGGCGCCGCACGCGGAGTGCATATCTGGGCGATTACCGATGTGCTCGGAAAAGAAGAAACTCTCCGCCGTGTGCGTACCGCATTGCAAAAAATCTAACGGTTTAACAATTTAACAGTTTAACATTTTTACCTATTTCGGATACGATGATTTTCGGCCATTGCAGTCGGAGATCATCGATTCTGTTTTAGCGGGTCGCGACACGTTAGCGCTGATGCCGACGGGCGGCGGCAAGAGTATATGCTTTCAGGTGCCTACCCTGGTGCTGGGTCATGACAATCCCGACAAGCGTCTTTGTCTGGTCATCACACCGCTGATTGCCCTCATGCGCGACCAGGTGGCGAACCTGCAGGAACGCGGAATACATGCCGCGGCCATCTATACGGGGCTTAGTTACGACAAACAGCGCACCGCCTTGGATAATTGCCTTTACGGGCCTTATCATTTCCTCTATTGTTCGCCGGAGAGATTAGAGAGCGAGGAATTCCGCAAACGCCTTGCAGACTTGCCTATCGGGCTGATTGCCGTGGATGAGGCGCATTGTATCTCGCAATGGGGCTATGATTTCCGGCCTTCGTATCTGAATATAGCCGCCATACGCGCATTGCTTCCGGACGTGCCTGTTCTGGCTCTGACGGCAACGGCTACGCCGGAGACGATTGATGACATACAGGACAAACTCGGCTTTACGGAACGCAATGTCCTGCGCAAATCGTTTCATCGGGATAATCTGAACTATGTGGTTCGTCGTACAGACAACAAGGCAGAACAAGTGGCGCACATCCTCTCTCACGTGCCCGGTTCGGCGATTGTGTATGTCCGTAATCGCAAGCGTGCACAAGAACTCTCCGAATGGCTAACGACTAACGACCAACTACTAACGACCAATTTCTACCACGCCGGCTTGACAACTAAAGAGCGCAACGAGCGTCAGGAAGCGTGGACCCAAGGCAAGATACGCGTCATCGTGGCGACGAATGCATTCGGAATGGGCATTGACAAACCCGACGTGCGCGTGGTTATTCATTACGACTTGCCGGATACGCTCGAAGCCTATTACCAGGAAGCGGGACGGGCAGGCAGAGACGGACAAACGGCGTACGCCGTGCTCCTTTTTAACGAGAAAGAAGATCCGGCAAAATTGCGCAAACGTATTGTGGATAACTACCCGCCCAAAGAGTTCATCATCCAAGTCTATCACAAGACCATGGATTTTCTCCAGATAGGTGCCGGTAGCGGACTCGGACACCGTTTTGCGCTGCACATAGACGAGTTATGCCATGTGATGAAACTGCCTGTTTTGCAAACCTACTCTGCCCTGCACATCTTGACGCAAGCGGGATATATTGACTTTGAAGAAGAACATGAGACGCAGCCGCGTGTGCAGATTCACGTGCCGCGCCATCAACTCGGGGAATACAATCTCTCGTTCGAGCAAGCCGCACTCCTTGACTTGCTTATGCGCTCGTTATACCGACCTGCAATACGTCCGCGAAGCAGACGAGAAAGGCAATGCCCAATCACCAATGACCAATCACCAATTATTAGTCTCTCTCGCTCAGAGAGGAATAATAACCTATATTCCCCGTTCTGTCGGTTGCAGCCTGACGATGACAAAAGAGCGAGAAGTAGAAATCTACCTCTCGCCTGCTATCTTCGAAGAGCGTCAGCAACGCTACATTCAAAAACTGCAATCGATGCTGGAATACGCGGAGCAAAATCAGTTCTGCCGTGAGCAAGTCCTATTGGCCTACTTTGGTGAGACCAACGCTGTCGCTTGCGGTCACTGCGACGTCTGCCGTGACTTGACTCGTCGCATCATCGCCGAGTAAGGTATCTTCGGAAAGCAATTCCTGCAATTCTGCCATTTCCTCTTTGCTGATAGACTTATTCTTGTCATTCACGCCCATTAGCGGGCCGAAGAAGACTTTCAGAATAGCCCTTCCGATCACTTTGCCGAAATCGAACTTGGGATTCGTCGCGTCGCCGTAAACAGGGACATCCAAAAGAATCATGTCCTGTGCCGAAGTGAGCATTTTGAAGCCCATTCGAACCGGTATATCCTTGTATTTGGCCTTGGTGAAACGCTCTTTCTTGCCCACGCGCGGTTGATTGATTTCGATGGTGTTATTGCCTTTCAGCTTGCCGGAAACGACCTCCATGTGACTCTCCACGCTCAATATACCTCCTTCCAGCGGATAGCCGGTGTAATTGCGGCAAAGCGCGTCGAAATCCGTCAGCTGCACTCCTGTCAACTTGAGATCCAAACGGCCGTCCTGGTGCTTCAGATCCATACCGCCGAGTACATCCGCTTTGAGTTGCGCGTCATTGGGCAGCGTGGCC
>CAJOFV010000122.1 GCA_905233925.1 Paludibacteraceae bacterium | reverse complement strand
GAGAATCAGCAGGAAGCCGAGAGCGAACGACCACAAACCGTTCTGAATAGCCTCACGACCCAGCGACGGACCAACAACGTCCTCTTGGATGATGCGGGCGGGAGCCGGCATCTTACCGGATTTCAGCGTGTTAGCCAAGTCTTTTGCCTCTTCCACGGTGAAGTTACCGGTGATTTGGCTGTTACCGCCGGCGATTTCGTTTTGCACGGTCGGGAACGAATATACATAGCCGTCAAGTACGATGGCAATGGATTTGCCGATGTTATCGCGGGTGATACGCTGCCAAGCTTTCGCGCCTTCTGCGTTCATCGACATCGAAACATTGGCGTATGCGCTCAATTGGCTGAAGTCAGCGCGGGCGTCGGTGATAACGTCACCTTCCAGGCTGGCACGGCCGTCACGCTGTGCTTTCAGAGCAACCAGCTGATAAATCGAACCGGCTTCGTCAATCGCCTTAACCGTCCATTTCAGACGCAGGTCGCGCGGCAGAACTTGCTTTGCAATCGTCGAGTTCAGCATGGCGTTGATCTTGGCGGTATCTGTGTAGTGAACAGTTCCTGCCACCGGACCGCGGAATGCCTGACCGGCATTGTTGATGCTCGGGTTGAGGATTGCAAACAGCGGGTTGTTCTTCTTGTAGTTTTCAACGGCAGCGGCCTGCTCTGCGCTGAGTTCTGCGCTGTCTGTCTCTGCATTTTCAACGAGGGAAGCGATGTCGTCGTCAGCGGCGGCAACTTCTTTCTTTTCAGCTTTCTCGGCGGGAGCCTCTACAGCAGCGGCGTCCGCGTTGGCAGCCTCAATCTTCGCATACTCGTTGTTGATTTGTGCCAGTTGGGGAAGAATCTCCGAGAACTCATAGGTCTCCCAGAATTCCAGGTTGGCAGAACCTTGGAGGAGTTTACGTACACGCTCCGGCTCTTTGATACCCGGCAACTCAATCAGAATACGACCGGGTTGGCTCAGTTTCTGGATGTTCGGTTGAACAACGCCGAAACGGTCAATACGGGTACGCAATACGTTGAATGAGTTATTGATGGCGCCGTCAACCTCTTCGCGGATAACTTTCTCCACTTCCTCGTTAGTTGAGTTCAGCGTCACTTTGTCCTTCAGTTCGAAGGTAGAGAAGATGCTTGCCAGTTGGGCGTTCGGGTCAATCTCTTTGTACGACTCAATGAACAGGGTCACGAAATCTGCACCGCTGCTCTTTTGTTTCTGTTGTGCCATTTCCATGGCGTTGTTGAAGTTTTCGGTGGTGTTGTAACCGCTGAGCGCGCGGAGAATCTCCGGAACGGACACTTCCATTGTTACGTTCATACCGCCTTTCAAGTCCAGACCGAGGTTCTCTTTCAGGGTGTAACCGAACCACACTTTTTGCGGAGCAATTGAATCAAGATAATAATACTCCTTTGTTGCGTCATCGCCTGCATACTCTTTCGCTTTTTTGTCATAATGCGAAGTCACAAGGCTGAATGACAGATAGAATGCGCATACCAGCGCAAGGCACACGGCCAAAATTCTAACAAGTCCTTTGTTTTGCATAATGTTGTTTTTAGTTTATTGTTGTTTTTATTTTGTTTTTTCTCGTTTGGTTTATTCTGGTTTTGCCGGTTGTTTCTTTTTGTCCGGCCTGTTGTTTCCTTTTGTCCGGCCTGTTGTTTCTTTTTGCCCGGTCTGTGGTTTCTTCTTGTTCAGTTCCGGGATAAACAGGGCGTTATTTCCCTATTTATAGCGTGCACGTGGGTGTCACGCCCGCGATTTTCACACAAAAAGCGCGCAAAGGTACGACATTTTTTTCATTCCTGCAAATAAAATTGCAATTTTATGTCATTTTTCAACCTTTTTTGCATTTTCCATGTCCGAGAGGATGCCGAGACGCTACCGAGACGTTAGCGCATCACGCATTTAGCATATGTTAAGCATCTCTTAAGCATATCTTGGACTACAAAAAAAGAGCACTTTTTGTGCTCTCATTTGTTTCTTGCTTTACGCTTTGCTTGCTTTGCGCTTTCGCTTGTTCTGTCGCTTGCGCTTGTTTTGTTGCGGAGGATGGGATCGAACCACCGACCTTCAGGTTATGAGCCTGACGAGCTACCACTGCTCTACTCCGCGCCACATATTCCGGAATTCCGTTTTCTCATGCTTTTAACCACGCTTTTGCCATACTTTGGGTCATGTTTTTTGCGGTTCAAAAACGCGCGTATTTCCGAAATCGGCTGCAAAAGTACTGCTTTTTTTTCACATACACAAATTTTTCTTTATTTTTTCTGCATTTTTCTCTATTTTTTGCTTTTACCGTCTCGTTTGCGTCCCGGCTGCGACTCGAAAAAGCAAACTCCAAAAGATGTTAGTGAATGAGTAAATGAATGAAAAAAGTCCGGGAAAGTGCACTTTTTTTTGCGTATTTCAAAAAAAAGCAGTACTTTTGCCGCCGGAAAATGAAAAAATCACTCCTTATAATATTATTATTGGCGCTGATGCAGCCGGTGGGGGCGTACGACATGCGCGCATTAGGTGATTCGCTCGATGCATGGGCGGGATTCAACCTCGGCTGCATCCCGAAGGTCAAAGTGTCCCAAGTCAAATCCAACGGAGACCAGATCTTCGTCTATACCAACAAAGTGCTGTCCTGCCTGTCCCTCAGTCCGGAGCAATTGAGCGAACTGCGCGCAAAAGTCAGCGTTTGGCTGCTTGGCGACACCAGCGGACAATTAAGCATCTTCTCCGACGGCTTCGAGTTGCGCGAGCTCATCACCGAACGGTATCAGCCGCGCGAGGACAGCGAGCACTACCCTATTCCCAACCGCGGACAGTTAGGGCATAAGCTCGGCGGCCAAACCATCGCGCTGTGGCCGAGTCACGGCGTGTACTACAACCGCGATGAAGACCGCTGGAAGCTGCAACGCGCAACGATGTGGTCGACTGTTGAGTATGTCTATACGACCGCCTACGCCGAGCAAGTCAGCCGTGCGCTGGAGCGTGCGGGAGCAACGGTCATCTGGCCGCGTGCCCGCTACGGCAGAGACTCCGCCGCGACGGAGATAGGTCCAAGCGGTTACCCGCGTTGGGCGGAAGGGGCACGTTACTGGCTCGAATACATCGGTGTACCGGATAGTATATGGCGTCCTATAACCGACCGAAACGACCCTGCCAAAGACAGCATACGGAACGATTATCTGGATGACCTGCGCTGCCGCGGACTGTGGGTAAACCGGCTGACGAGAGAAACGCCGATAACGGTATGTCTCGCCCTGCACACAGACGGATACTCGCAAGCGGGCGACTCCCAGACCATCGGTACGCTCGCCATTTATTCGCGGCAGGACAGATACAACCGCACCACGTTCC
>CAJOFV010000121.1 GCA_905233925.1 Paludibacteraceae bacterium | reverse complement strand
AGCGTGCCGGTGAACTCGTCACGGAGACGTTTGTACTGACCGAACATAAAGCCGACTTCGCGGCCGCCGACACCAATATCACCCGCCGGAACGTCCGTGTCTGCGCCGATGTGACGGAACAGCTCCGTCATAAACGACTGGCAGAAACGCATTACTTCGGCATCACTTTTTCCACGCGGCGAGAAGTCACTACCGCCTTTCGCACCTCCCATCGGCAGCGTTGTGAGGCTGTTCTTGAAGGTCTGCTCGAATGCAAGGAACTTCATAATACTGAGGTTCACGCTCGCATGGAAACGGATTCCGCCCTTGTACGGACCAATCGCGCTGTTCATCTGCACGCGGAAACCGCGGTTGACATGAATCTCGCCGCGGTCATCCGTCCACGGTACACGGAACATGATTACGCGTTCCGGCTCAACCATACGCTCCAGCACTTTCTGCTCGAGCAAATAAGGATAAGCCATCACATAAGGTGCAACACTCTCCACTACTTCGTGGACTGCCTGGTGAAACTCGCTCTCACCCGGGTTCTTGCGAACCAACTCCGCCATAAAGGTGTCAACAAACTTTTTTGTATCCATAATTATTTTCTTTTTGTTTTCGTGGGTATTGTATCGGAAGCCACAATAAGCTCCGTAGAATCCGAACCAAGTATATCCATCATCTCCTGCACTTCGTCGGAAGAGATGAGTTTGCGGTTGTCGCGCACACCCATCAACGGGCCGAAGAACACTTTCGCAACAGCACGCCCGATGACTTTGCCGAGTTTGAACTTCGGCGACGTGATATCACCTCTCACGGGCACGTCAAGCACCACGACACCCTGCGCGGACTTGAGCATATCCACACCCAGTTTGAGCGGGACATTCTTGTACTTTGCCTTTGAACGGCGTTCCTTCTTGCCTATCTCGGGCTGGTCAAGGGTTATCTTGTTGTCTGACAGGAGTTTACCGTTATTGATGGTGGCGTTGATTTGCATGGCTAATGCGCCGTTCTCTATCGGACAGGCAAACATATTCTCCGCGTAGGGCGAGAACTTCGGCAGCTGCAGACCGGTCAGTTTGGCGGTCAGACGGTGATTACCCTGCGAGAAATTCAGTCCGCCCGTGTAGGTTGCGTTCAGCCTTGCGCCGTCGGACATACGGCCGGTCAGCTGCAGGCTGTTCTTGCCTTCGCTGGCAATGTTCGTGCCCGTCAGGGACATGGTGTCTATGGCGTATTTGAAGCGTTTGCGCATCGATTTGTCGTCAAAGGAAATCTTGTGTGCGGTAATTGCCAGATAACGCGTTTCCCAAGTCAGCGGCTGCGGTTCCTTGTCATTGATTTCCATCTCCACCTTAACCGTGTCGGCGGACTCTTCCACTTCCTCTTTTTCGCGAATCAGCCGCGAGAAAGTGCTGTACTTCTCAGTGCGCACAAACTGACCGGTAATGCCCGTAATGGATAGTGTATCCAGCAGAAAACTGTTGTTTGCCACGTCTCCGCGACGGATAACCAGTTCCGGATCGCCTTCCTCGTCGGTGATATTCAGTCCGGTTAGCGTCAAGCCGCCGGAAGCAATCATATCCTGCACATTCTCAATGCTTCCGTCAATATGAATACTGCCGGTAATGAGTGCGCCTAACCCCTTGACATTCAGGTAGTCACGCACAAGCGGCAAGGCCACGTCGGTATTCACCTGGTCGAGCCGCAGCGTCACCGCATAGCGCCGCGATGCCATGATATATCCCGCCGTAATGGTCACGCTTCCGCCCGTCGGGAGGTTGAACTGCAAACCGGCATTCGACTGCTGCCGACCGAAGTACAGACCCGGAATATCCAGGTTCACATCGTCCACCGACCAGCGGTTGTCGCGCACCAGATCATGGTATAGCAACCGTCCGTTGTGAAGGCGGATATCACGCAGCGAAACCGTCCACTGCGACGGCGTTGTGTCGCGTGCCGTCGTGTCCTTCGAGGCAAAACGCTCGATTATATCCGAGAAGTTGAACGCCTCCTCATCACTCAACACTTCGCCGGAGAAGTCGTCCAGATGAATGTGCCGCAAGTTCACATGCTTGCCCATCAACGCAAGCCAGTTAATCTGCACGTGCAGCCGCTCAAATGACACGAAATCCGTCAAACCGTTAGCTTCCTTGCAATGGAAATCGCGCAGCGTTACCGTCCCGAAGAACGGATTAATAAACACGCTCTTCACGGACATATCACGCCCGAGGATGTCCTGACCGCGGTTATTGACCACCGATTTCACCACCGGCGAAAGTGCCATTACGACGAACAGCAACCCGACCGGAACTCCGACCACCCAGCCTGCAATACGCAGGTATTTCTTCATTTTATCACTCATATGTCTTTATTTTTGTGTCCGCGGCAAATATCACACTTGCCGCAAGGTTTTGCTTCCACTTCGCCGAAATAGCCCGCCAGCACCTGTTCGCGGCAGAACTGCGTTTGTTCGGCATATTCAATCATGGCATGCAGTCGCGCGATGTAATGTTCGCGCCTGTCCGACCAGACCCGCTTCG
>CAJOFV010000120.1 GCA_905233925.1 Paludibacteraceae bacterium | reverse complement strand
GCGGCAAGGGCAAAGGCGGAATAACGCTCATAGAAGTTCATCACAGGCTTCAGCGCCACGCCGACGGAGAACATCTGCCCCAATTGGCGGGCATACATCGCCTCAATCATAATATCTTTGGCGGTGAAGGTGCCGCCTGTCTGCACACCGGCTTCGTCGGCATACTTCATCTGTCCGTAATCCAGATAATGCACCGCCACTCCGAAATAGTTCGGTTTGTCCGGTTCATCGGTATGTTTGGCGCGCCCGAAATTGTGTCCGTACAATGCCGATGCGCCCATCGTGCCACGGAGGTAATAGTTGTAGTTCAGGCTCAGAATCTTGTCCGTACTGCCGCAGAGCAGTGCGGGGTTCTGCAGCGCCATGGACAGTTCGCCGTCACGTATAGAGACGTTTTCCCCGCCTAAGGCTGTCAGGCGGGAAGAGGTCGGCAGGTTCAGAAACGCATATACGCTTCCTCCGGCACCGTAGTTCTGTGCGCGAAGCGAAACGGGCAGCAGTAGAACGATTGCGACCGCAAATTTATACCATTTATCAATCACGCTGCAAAAGTAATGCTTTTTTTTCGAATATGCAAGAAAAATCAAAGATTTTTGGTTTAAAGTTTAAAGTTTAAGGGTTAACGTTTAACGTTTAGGGGTTAAGGTTTAAGGAATTTTCGGTCCATTATCGGGGCTATCTCGGTCCATCTTCGGTCCATTTTTCGGTATCATATTTTTTTAATTGGTGCGTGTTTTACATATACCCATCCATATATAATGCAAAAAAGAGGCAAAATCTATCACCTGAAATGCAACTTTTTTGCATTTTTATTGCATTTTCTTTGTAATGCGGTGATTATCAAAGTTGTGGCAAATGGGATTATAGATTTCAGGACCATCTTCCAATAGTCCTGTCACGGTAAAGAGTGGTAACGAAGTGGTAAGGTAGGCAGCCTCTTCCTTACCCTTAACTTTCTTTCCGGCAGTCCACCAGCCGATAACCGCGGCCGTGTTGGGACATGATGGCTACGCCTGTGGCGGGCTTCAGATGACGGCGGATGCGGTTGATATAGACCGACAACAGACGGTTGGAGAAATGGTCGTCCGTTTTCCAAACGGCTTTGCGGAAGGTGGCGCGGTCAATCAGTTTATTGCGGTTCTCGCACAGCAGTTCCAGCACATTCGCTTCGCGCGTGGTCAAAGGTTCATCGCCCAAACGCTGCAAAGCGGCATTGAAGATAAGGCCGTTGCCCAAATCGTACGTGCCGCCTGCCCGCTCCGCCTCATTGCGATAGAGACGGAACAACGCCTTGATTTTGCACACCAGCACATCCATTCCCATCGACTGCCACTCGCAGTCATCTGCGCCCGCGGCATAAGCGGCAAGCACTTCCGCCTTCGTCGCATTGTCGGCATAGACGATGATGGGAATAATCGCCTGGCGCTGCCGCAACTCTTGCACAAAATCAATGCCGGAGGTGTCTGTCAGATGCAGTGCGGAAAGGCAAGAGGTCAATGCGGCGATGGTCAAAGCAAGACAGGGCTTCGCTCATCGAAGCCGCTGTCTCTACTTCATAACCGCTGACCCGCAAATAGTCGGACATCAAGCTGCCGCGCATCCTATCCGGCTCACATAGCAGAATAGTCAATTGCAAGTCCATCGGGCAATATCAGAATTGAGGATAACGGGCAGGTGCATCACCTCCGCCTTCCGGAGGAGTGGAAGGACCCGGAACAATAGGGTCATTACCACCAGTAGACTGAGTAGCACATACAATGGCCGTGATAGCCTCTACCGTTGTTACGGCTGTTGCGGGCCGGTTATACATTTTCTTTTCCATTGGTTTGTTATAGTTTTTCAAGTTGTTTATCTCTATATTTCAGGGAGAACCCGAAAAAGACAGGATGCCTTGACGGGTTTCCCCTACTATTATCAGTTCAGTTTGTGACCCTGTGCGTCATACTTCACGCCGCCACGCTCGATGACAAGGATGCCGTTCTCGATATACTTCTTCACCTCTGCAGAGGTTTCTTCCTCTCCTTCCGGCAAGGTCTCTATCTGCTCACCCATATCATTCATCAAGCGGATGCGGGCAGGACTATGGAAGATGTTCTCATAATCCATATAGAAGTAGCCGCGGAAAGCGTTCATATACATATCCGTAGTTCCAGGATAATACAGACGGTTGTTGCTCAAGTAAATCGTACGTTTGTTGATACTCGATTCCTCATTGTATATAATCTGTCTGTACTGTGTGTTGCGGAATATCACACTGCCGGAACCATTTTTATCCGATGCCGAATATGAGTTATCTGCAATCTCCGTCAGCTTCACATTCTCAAATACAGGATTTACAATATTTGCATCCGGAATGAGGATATACGGTTTGTTCGCCTCAATACGATAGGTGTTCGGCATACAGTTCAAGGTCAGATAGCCACCCTCCTTGTACTCCGCGCTAATCAGGTAGTAAACCTGGTCGCGGAAGGTATTATTGTTAGGATTCTGGAAGCTGTAGTTGAACGGCAGCGAGAAGGTGGACCAACGACCTGCCTTGAATGTGCGTATGATGCGAACATCCTTGGGTGCGGATGTTTTTCCGCCTGCACGAAGTAGTTCGAGAAGGGCGGCGTAATCATCCTGCCATTGCGAG
>CAJOFV010000119.1:1744-2637 GCA_905233925.1 Paludibacteraceae bacterium | reverse complement strand
ACTAACCGAAATCTACTGCTGAGCGATACCGCCCTTATGCGCACAAGGCCGCAGCTGGAGATTTATGCCGATGATGTGAAAGCATCCCATGGGGCCAGCACCGGACAACTGGATGAGTCGTCCCTCTTTTATATGCAGCAACGTTGCATCTCACGCGAAGAAGGGCGTAAACTGCTATTGCGCGCATTCACGGCGGATGTCGTTGATACTGTGGAGAATGACAACAAACGTCAGGAACTAATGGACGCGATTGATCGTGTAATCTAACAAATCTATCAATGCCTGTTTGGCAGTTGAGTCGTGGAAGACGGATAGCATTTCCACGGCTTTTTGTTTGTGCTCTTGCATCTTTCGGTAAGCATAGTGAATACCGGCATATCGGAGGACGAGCGACTTCACTTCCTGCTCCAATTCATCGTGCGGCAACTGCGAAGCTCCAGCCAGATAGGCTTCCACCCAAGTCTTCACCTGCTCTGCTTCGCCTTGTGGCGCACGTTGCAGGGATATCAGAAGAGGAAGGGTCAGTTTGCCGTCAAACACATCGCTCATCGTGGGTTTGCCCAGTTCCTCGCTATCGGAGTAATCCAACACATCATCTTTGAGTTGGAAACACATACCGAGATGCCAGCCGAACTCTCGCAGGGCGGTGGTCTGTCGCATCGTGGCACCCGAAGATGCGGCACCGGCTTCCATGCACGCGGCAAAGAGACTGGCGGTTTTCTGACTAATCACTTCATAGTACTGCTGTTCGGATATCCACATTGACTGCTTGGCATGAATCTGCAGTAGTTCACCCGAACTGAGTGTACGCCCTATGTTTGATACAATATTGAGTATCTGTGCATTATGCGCCTCGGCCACCAAGCCGATTACCCGTGCCAATAGGAAATCGC
>CAJOFV010000119.1:0-1670 GCA_905233925.1 Paludibacteraceae bacterium | reverse complement strand
GCAGGAGTTCGAGGGCGGCAGCCGAAAGCAGTGTCTTGTCGGTGATGCCGTGACATAGTTTGGCGGCCAGCAACACCAAACGCGGCCGCAACTGTTTGCCGCGTTTAAGGCTTACATATGCAAGCACGTCATTCAGCAAGGGATTGGAGTCTTTGAACAGGCTTTCGAAGTAGCGGATATAAGCCTGGAACTCACCCTCTATCGGTCGTACTATGTCGTTGATACCGGTCATTTTCTCAAAATAGAGCGCAAAAGTACAACAAATATTTGGAATATGCAAATAAAAACGTGCAAAAGTCGCAGAAAGCTTGTTTTAGGAGACTTATGCGCGCTTTTATTTGCTGTTCGCACAAGGGTGCGAACGTATGTTCGGGGGAATGCGCGAAGCGCAGGCGGCGTCCGAAGATACTACAAATATTTGCCTCATCATCTATACACCGCTCGCGAACGCGAGCAATAAACTTGCGTAGGTCGCTCGTAGGTCGCAGGTAAGTTTAATTTATCCGTCAATTGGGCGAGACTTGCGCATGTCTGCCAACCAACATAATGTTCCGCTGCACGGCGGTTGGTTTCTATATCGTCAACGAACAACGTGTGATGCGGGTTGTAAACGCCATCCCCTTTCCAACCGGCAGCAATGGTCTGCACCACTTCACGAAAAATGGCTTCCTCCGGTTTGGCCATGTGCATCCTTTGCGACAGGAACAGATGTTCAAAACGTGCCTCCAAACCATACTTGCCGTTGATGAAACCGAAATGCAAGTCGTTGCCGTTGGATAAGAGAAAGACCCGATACCCTTCCCCACACAACCGTTCCACAGTATTCAGCCGTTCTTGCGGCAAATCACCCAACATGGCCATCCAAGCATCCATAACCTGCTGTTGCGTAGTGCCCGGACGGCAATAACGCTGCACCTGACGGATAAAATCATCACTGTCAATCCGTCCGCGTTCAAAGTCCGCCATCAACTGCTTGCCGGCAATACTCACAGACTTGACCCCTTCACCGCACTTGTCCATGCCTAACACATCGCGCATGGTCTGTTCGCCCATCAGCGCCTCAAACGCCGCCATACAACGTTCCACATTCAAGTTGATGAGTACGCCGCCAAGATCAAAGACAATCGTATCTATCGGTTTGCCGGCCGAATCTGCCATTCTGTTCATGGTAACAATTCTTTGGCACGATTGAGCGCCACGTGTATGTTCGGACAAATGTTTTCGGGATTCATCATCTGCTCAATCCCTCCTTTCTGCAACTGCTTATGCACATGCTCCTTGACGCCGGAAAGGATAATGGTCATTCCCTCGCGGTGCGAACGGCGGATAAGCATCTCCAGGTTGTGCATTGCCGTAGAATCCACAAAAGGCACTTTACGCATACGGATGATGCGTATCGGGTATTTCTCTCCCGACACATGGCCCATCACATCATCAAAACGGTTGGCAATGCCGAAGAAATACGGTCCGTCAATCTCATACACCTCCACCCCATCAGGAATGGTCAGATGCTCCAGATTAGACTGCACGTCGGTATCTTCGTTCGGGTCAATCTCCTTATGGAAAGTACGAATATGCGTCTCTTCACTGGTACGCATGAGGAACAGTACGAGTGCAAGCAAAATGCCGACTTCGATAGCCACTGTGAGGTCGAAAATAACGGTCAGGAA
>CAJOFV010000118.1:2657-3040 GCA_905233925.1 Paludibacteraceae bacterium | reverse complement strand
TGAACCGCTCTTCATGAAATACTATTCGCATTCATTCCATTTCCCCGGAGGTCATACTCCCACCGCACAAGAGGTGCGCACATGGTATGTGCCTTTGGCAGAAGAACTATTGATACAATAAAAGGTGCAAGGTGTTTGTGAAAGTTAATGAATGTCCTATAAACAGCAAATGACTTCCACAATCGTGAAAGTCATTTGGGCAGATTTTGGGTCGATTTCTTATCCTTTGGAACGATTATTCTCAACATGTCTCTATTGTAACTTGTTGAAAATCAAAAAGGAGCCACAATTGTGACTCCTTTTTGCGGTGCGGACGAGACTCGAAAATTGCGGAACGCAATAATCGTTCGAACGTAGTGAGATAAGAACTCGCGAAGTTTGAG
>CAJOFV010000118.1:0-2641 GCA_905233925.1 Paludibacteraceae bacterium | reverse complement strand
TCTGCGGTGCGGACGAGACTCGAACTCGCGACCTACGGCGTGACAGGCCGGTATTCTAACCAACTGAACTACCGCACCTCGATAGTCGCCTTTTTTCAAAAGCGGGTGCAAAAGTACTGCTTTTTTTTGATATGACCAAATATTTGCGCATTTTTTTTTCAAAAAACTGCATTTTCCTTGTATATTTGCATTTTTTATAGTACCTTTGCACCCACAAAAGGCGTAAAACTATGAGATATTTGATTTCCGGCGGCGGAACAGGTGGCCACATCTTCCCCGCAGTAAGTATTGCAAACGCGTTGCGCGAGTTGGATCCCGAGGCAGAGATTCTGTTTGTCGGAGCGCTCGGACGCATGGAAATGGAACGTGTCCCGCAGGCGGGATACAAGATTATCGGTTTGCCGGTGCGCGGCTTCGACCGCAAACGTCCGTGGAGGAATATCTCCGTGCTGCTTGACCTTGCGCGGTCGATGCGTATGGCGAAGAAGATTATCCGGGATTTCCGTCCGGATGTGGGAGTCGGTGTCGGCGGTTATGCTTCCGGTGCGGCGATGAGAGTGGCGGCAAAGATGGGTGTGCCGATTCTGTTGCAGGAGCAGAACGGCTTTGCAGGCGTGACGAACAAACTGCTCAAAGACGATGCACAGAAGATTTGCGTGGCGTACGAAAACATGGAGCGGTTCTTCCCGAAAGAGAAGATTATCCTTACCGGCAATCCCGTGCGGCAGAATCTGTTGGACGGCAAGAAACAAGCCGGTAACGGCAAAAAGAATCTGCTCATTATCGGCGGCAGTCTCGGCGCACGGACCATCAACGAAGCCATTGCCAACGGCTTGGACAAACTGGCTGCGGCAGGCATCAATGTCGTTTGGCAGACGGGAAAAATCTATTATGAGCAGTATAAGGATTTGGGCAATCCTGAAATGTTCAAATCTTCAAATCTTGAAATTCTGCCATTCTTGGCAGACATGCCGGATAGGTATGCCACGGCAGACCTTGTTATATCCCGCGCGGGCGCGAGCTCGATTTCGGAGTTGTGTCTGTTGGGCAAACCGTGTATTTTAGTGCCGTCACCGAATGTGGCGGAAGACCATCAGACGCACAATGCCATGGCGTTGGTGAACAAGAATGCGGCGGTGCTGGTACGCGATGCCGAAGCGGCAGAGAAACTGGTGGATACGGCGCTGGCGCTGATTCAGGACGATGCGAAACTAAAAGAACTGCGCAAGAATATTCTCACTCTTGCGCAGCCCGATTCAGCTCGTCGTATCGCGGAAGAAGTTATCCGCCTGGCGAAGAAATAACTATCGAATCATATCGTCGCCGAAGAACGGTTGCAGTGCTTTCGGGATATGGATTCCCTCTTCGCACTGGTTGTTCTCCAACAATGCGGCTACAATTCTCGGCAGTGCTAACGCGCTGCCGTTTAATGTGTGCGCGATATAGACTTTCTTGTCCTCTGCCTTGCGGTAGCGGCATTTGAGACGGTTTGCCTGATACGTGTCGAAGTTCGATGTGCTCGAAACCTCCAGCCAGCGGTGTTGCGCTTCGGAATAAACCTCGAAGTCGTAGCACAATGCAGCCGTGAAGCTCATATCACCGCCGCAGAGACGGAGAATACGATACGGCAACTCCAGCTTCTGCAGCAGACCTTCCACGTGCGCCAGCATCCGAAGCGTCCGAATGGTCAGGCGTGTCAATGCGTACAATCTCAATCTTCGAGAACTCGTGCAGACGGTTCAAGCCGCGCACGTCCTTGCCGTAACTGCCTGCTTCGCGACGGAAACACTCCGTGTAAGCGCAGTTCTTAATCGGCAGGTTCGCCTCGTCGATAATCTCATCGCGGTAGAGGTTCGTCACCGGCACTTCCGCCGTCGGAATCAGATAGAGGTCATCCACTTCGCAGTGGTACATCTGTCCTTCCTTGTCGGGCAGTTGTCCTGTGCCGTAACCGGAAGCCTGATTGACCACCGTCGGCGGCATGATTTCCGTGTAACCGGCTTTGTTGGCTTCGGCGAGGAAGAAGTTAATCAACGCGCGTTGCAGACGTGCGCCTTGTCCGATATAAACAGGGAATCCTGCGCCTGAAATCTTCACGCCGAGGTCAAAGTCAATGAGGTTGTATTTCTTTGCAAGTTCCCAGTGCGGGAGTTTCGCAAAGGCAGGTTGCGGGTCTTCGGAAGCAGGCCAGTCGCGCAGAGCGATGCCGTTTCCGTCCGCATCAAACGAGCGATTGCCTTCCGCCAGTTTCTTGAGCGGTTCGCCGAAATTCCAGCCGCCGACTTTGACAGCCACGTTGTCTTCTGCGCCTTTGCCTTCCGGAACGATGGAGTAGGGCACGTTCGGAATTTGCAGCAATGCCTGCGTCAGTTTCTCTTCTTCGGCAGCCATTTCCGCCTCAAGGGCTTTGATGTTCTCTTTGAGTTCGCCGGTTTTGGCTTTGGCGGCTTCGGCTTCTTCGCGTTTGCCTTGTGCCATAAGAGCGCCGATGGACTTCGATATCTGGTTCATCTCGGCACTTGCCGCGTCTTTTTTCTGTTGAGCGGCTTTACGGGCTTGGTCTATAGCAATGACGCTCTCGATTGTGTCGTGAGCGTCATTGAAATGCTTCTTTTCCAAACCCGCGACGATAGCTTGTTTA
>CAJOFV010000117.1 GCA_905233925.1 Paludibacteraceae bacterium | reverse complement strand
CATGCCTTCGAAAATCTCGACATGTGCCTGAGGATAAAGCGAAAGCAGATGTTTCGCTTGCGGCTTGGCGACAAACGCTTCTTTCGTGCCATACCAGAAATGGACGTCATTGCCGGAGATGGATTCCAACTTGTTGGTATAAACGGACTTGTAGCCATCTAAGACGGCCTGTCTGCCACCCCACGGCCATGTTTTCTTGCATTCGTCCAGCAGCACGTCGAAATAGTGGTTGCGGAAGACGGCTTTCCAAAATCCCGTCCAGTGGTAGCAAGTCCAGACGTTGATTGCTTGGTAGTGCCGCAGAGGATTGACAAGCCATTTAGGTAAGGGCAGTAAAGGAGCTGCGTCTAGGATGGCATGGTCAATGGTTAGTTTGTTGCGCTCCAAGATACGCGAAAGGATTTTACCGCCAAGCGACAGACCATAGGCACAATCCAAATGTCCGTCGCAATGCGCTTGCACATAGGCAATGATTTGCGAAGCTTGGTCGTCCACAGAGGTGAAGCGTGTGTGCTTGCCAAGCGTAAAACCGTCCACCTCCACGGCTATGATACGAAACCGCTCTTCCACCAAACGAATGAGCGGAAGGAATATCTCGTATGACACGCCCAAACCGGGAATGAGCAGTAATGTCGGGGCTTGTTTCTTGCCAAAGAGTTGAAAATTCATATATGATATTTTTACCAAATAAACGGAATTACTTTATAGCGAACGTGCTGTTTGTATTCGACATAGCCTTTCAGTTCTCGTTCAAGAACCTGTTCCTCGTTGTGAATACGCAGCGCGATGATGGGAATATAAAGCAGCATTATGGCGAACGACCACGGCGAGGCAAGGACTAAAGGCATGGATAGGAACAATAACAGCGTGGCTGCATACATTGGATGTCGTACGATGCCGTACAAACCGGTGCTCACCACTTGCTGGTTCTCTTGCACTTCGATGGTTCGTGACAACCACACGTTTTCACGCATCACTTCAGCGTAGAGAGCATAAGCAGCAAGGAAGATAATAGTGGCGACATATACTTCCTCATCGGGTAACATATACCATCCGAACCGGCGGCTTAGTCCCGCCACAACAAACACAGCAATGAACATTAGACCGCTTAATGCAACCACCCATTTCTGTTCGCCCTGTTTCTCTTTGGCATCCAAGCGTTTGCGTAACAGTTCCGGTTGACGAATCATCAACACGATGCCGGCTATGAACATCGGTCCAAACAGAATGCCAATAAAGAGCCATGCCTGCCAATAATCAAACGTCCCGGCAGGAAGGAACAGCAGTACTCCGACCAACAAGAGGCCGAAAAGGAACTTCGTCAACGCTTGTATGAATAGTTTTAGTGTCATATTTATTTCTTTTAATGTCCTCTTACAAACTGCCCTTCGGGCTGATATTCAAGGAAACAACTATCATCCGGTTGCTCCTCATCCATCGCTTGTTGTTGTTGCGCTATGTATTCGTAGTATGTCATAATAAGGCTGTCAAATTAGTTTCTTTTCTTCGTAATGCGCCAATTTGGCGCAAAGGTACAAAAAAAATCCCACTTATGCAAGGGTTTGTGGAATTTTTAGTTGTTTATTGCTGTTTTTCGGCGAAGGAGGGCTTGGATGAATGTGTCGAGTTTGGAGTACTGCTTCCGGTAGAGTTTTTGGATGCTCCGGGACGCAGTTTTTTCTCGAAAGGCGCTTCCGGATCGGGTTTCTTGAACTGGGCATAGAAACGGGTACGATAGTTCTCCAACCGGAGACGGAGTTCGGCTATATGTGTGCGCTCTTCGGGCGTCATTGCGGCGAGTTCTTCGGCGGTGTAACGCTCGGAACGGATGATTTCGGTCGTCATACGGCTGACTTCGCCGAAAGAGCGCATATTGGCAAGTTCGGCGCCTTTCGCGGGCGTTTTGTCGAAATCGCGCGGATAGGCTACTTTGTAGGACTCCTGGACACCGACTTTGAGGACCGCTCCGTTGGGTGCGCGATACTTCTTTTGGCGCATGATAATTCCGCTATTTTTCTCAAATTCTCCGTGCATTTCTGCCACGGGTGCATGTAACTTAACTTTT
>CAJOFV010000116.1:1737-3261 GCA_905233925.1 Paludibacteraceae bacterium | reverse complement strand
TCGATTGGCGTATCCCGTTCAACTCCGTGGACTTGGTCCTGGGACTTCATTACGCGATGGATTGGCAGTGGACTAAGAATGACCTGAAGATCCCGGCGTACAAACCCCAATCCAACAGAGACTCCTTCAACCAGTACCTCCAGCACGGCCTCGGCCTCACCCTCGGCGTCGCATGGTAAGCGAGGCTTGGTTTTCCATTGCTTGAGAAATCAACGGATAAGCAACCGATAGTGCAAGCCCCCGAAAATCTCGCACTTATCACGTACTTATCACGCACTTATCACGTACTTATCACGCACTAATTTTTGTATGTAAAATGCTTAGTATTATATACATAGTATATAATACCGAAGAAAGTGCAGGTTATTCCAAATTGATATGTTCGGCCTGGATGGGCGAACTTAAGAATTGGGATGCGGATTGTGAGAAACGATCCGCATTTTCTGTGGTCAGATAGGTGCAGGAGCCGTTCAGCGAGAGTTGGGAAGTATACTCGGGATGACGCGAGAGGTAATCGGCGAGGGACTGAGCAACGAGGTCTCCTTGCGCAATAACGCCAATATGCTTAGCAACTTTTTCTATCTTCTCTTTGAGAAGAGGGTAATGAGTGCAACCCAGAACAAGGGTGTCGATTTGCGGATCTTTGGTGAGGATTTCGCGTATATATTTTTCCACGAAATAGTCTGCACCGGAACTATTGTGTTCACCAGCCTCGATGAGCGGTACCCACATAGGGCAAGCCTGTTGGGTGACGGTTAGTTGTCGACTTATTTTTTCGAGTTCCAGGACATACGATTCGGACGAAACGGTTGCAGGTGTAGCAAGGATGCCGATATGACCGGTTTGTGTGATAGCCGGAACTGCTTCGACGGTCGGGCGAATAACACCCAAAACATTTACCATTTTGTCATTTACCATTTGTTCATTTATTCGTGGTAAATCGCGTTGCTGGATCGTTCGGAGAGCTTTCGCGGAGGCGGTATTGCAGGCCAAAATGATTAAGGCACAGTTTTTGCCGATGAGGTAATTGACGGCCTCAAGGGTATAGCGATAGATGACATCGAACGAGTGCGTGCCATACGGCGCACGTGCGTTGTCCCCGAGGTAGATATAATCGTACTCGGGTAACTCACGACGGATGGCGTCCAGAATGGTCAAACCACCGTATCCGCTATCAAAAACACCTATTTTTGCCATAAATCGCTGCAAAATTACAACTTTTTTATCAAATAAGCAAATTTTTTTTGCGTATATCATTTTTTTTTTGTAATTTTGCACGCTAAATTGTAATAAATTACAATAGAGGAGAAAATTAACTAAAAAATATACGTATATGAAATTCAATGTATCGAGTTCAAAACTCTTTTCGCAGTTGCAGGCTGTAAGCCGTGTGATTAACAACAAGAATTCCCTTCCTATCTTGGACGATGTGCTGTTTGATTTGTCCGGTAATGAATTGAGACTGACTGCCTCAGACGGCGAGACGACGATCCGCACGAGTGTAGAGGTAGAGAATGTAGAGGG
>CAJOFV010000116.1:0-1705 GCA_905233925.1 Paludibacteraceae bacterium | reverse complement strand
CAGCCACTGGCATTCACGATTGATGAGAACAACTTCGCCGTAAGCATGGTTAGCCAGAACGGTACCTACTCTTTCGTAGGCGTGAACGGCAACGAGTATCCGGAGATGCCGGCTACTGAGGAAGGTGCACAGACGATTGTTCTGCCGGCTAATGTGCTGCAGAACGCGATTGAAAAGACTATTTTCTGCACGGCAGACGATGATCTGCGCCCGGTAATGAACGGTATTTTCTTTGACATCGCAGCTGATAAGGTGACGATGGTTGCTACGGACGCTCACCGTTTGGTTCGTTATACGAACACGGGCGCACAAGCGGGCGCTACTGCCAGTTTCATTTTGCCGAAGAAGCCGGCAAGTCTGTTGAAGAACCTGCTGGCTAAGTCGGAGAACGATGTAAAGGTTACCTTCGGTTCCAAGAATGCATGTTTTGAGTTCGACAACACGATCGTTGTATGTCGTCAGATTGAGGGTCGTTTCCCGAACTATAATGCCGTTATTCCGCAGGGCAACCAGAACGTGGTAACGGTGGATCGTCAGACGATCATCAATGCCTGCAAGCGTGTAGCTGTGTTCGCCAACAACGGTACGGCGCAGTTGCGTCTGGCGCTGAGTGAGAACCAGATTAAGATCAGTGCACAGGATATCGATTTCTCGACAAGTGCAGAAGAGACGATCAGTTGTGATTATAACGGAACGCCGATGGCTATCGGTTTCAAGGCTCCGTTCCTGATTGATCTGTTGAGTTCGATTGCCAGTGCGGATGTACAGCTGAAGTTGGCAGATCCGGCACGTGCAGGTTTGATCTTACCGGCTGAGAATGAGGAGAATGAAGATGTGCTGATGCTGTTGATGCCGATGCTGCTCAATGATTGACGATTGGACGATTGACGATTTACGATTGATTGACGATTGTATAAATTGAACCATTTATGGCTTTTCGCTCATTAACAGCGCAAGAGATTGCGCAGATGGAGGCACAGGGGTGTAGTGCGCGCAACTGGGCGGACGTGGAGGTAGCGGAGAATTTTGATGCCCGCTATGTCCGCAACACCTCTTTCTCCGGGCACAATAAATTAGGCGTCTTCGGCAAGGAGATTATGTTACCGGGTGGATTGAGTATCCATTCCGGCATCTATAATGCCACGTTGCACAACTGCGAAGTGGGAGACGATGCACATCTGTACAATATCCATAATTATATTGCCAATTATCACATTGGAGCCAACACCTGTATTGAGAATGTCAATGCCATTTTAGTGGACGGCAAGAGCACGTTCGGTAACGGTGTTCGTGTGCCGGTCATGAATGAAGGCGGAGGTCGTGAGATCCCTATCTTCAATGAGTTGAGTGCCAGTTTGGCGTATATCCTGACGCTCTATCGTCACCGTCCTGCGATGATTCACAAGTTGGAGCAGATGATTGATGCCTATGCAGAGGCGCAGGCTTCCGATCACGGATATATCGGCGATTATGTACGCATCTTGAACTGCGGAAGCATCAAGAACGTGCGTATCGGAGACTATGCCGAACTGAGCGGTGTGAGCCGATTGAAGAACGGAACGATCAATTCCAACAAAGAGGCTCCGGTGCGTCTGGGTAGCGGTGTGAAATGTATGGATTTCATTCTTGCTTCAGGTGTAGAGATCGGCCACTCCACGCTGGTGGACAAGTGTTTTTTGGGTCAAGGTACAATCTTCGACAAGCA
>CAJOFV010000115.1:4410-5774 GCA_905233925.1 Paludibacteraceae bacterium | reverse complement strand
AGCAACCGGGCTGGTTGAGCTCGTGGCTCGACAGACCTGTTCCGGCAGCGGGAGAGTACGGCTGGATGGTGTAGCCTTTATACAAATAGCCCTTTTTGTAGAGCTCCTTCAGCAGATACCACAAGGTTTCGATGTATTTGTTGTCGTAGGTGATGTAGGGGTGCTCCAAATCCACCCAATAGCCCATCTGGCGGGTCAGGTTCGTCCATTCTTTGGTGTATTTCATCACCTCGCGGCGGCAGGCGGCGTTGTATTCGTCCACGCTGATTTTCTTGCCGATGTCCTCTTTGGTGATGCCAAGCATCTTCTCGACACCCAGCTCTACCGGCAGTCCGTGTGTGTCCCAGCCCGCTTTGCGGTGCACCTGGTAGCCCTGCATCGTTTTGAAGCGGCAGAACGTGTCCTTGATGGTGCGCGCCAGGACGTGATGAATACCCGGCATACCGTTTGCGGAAGGCGGCCCCTCAAAGAAATAGAACGGCTTGTGCCCTTCGCGGGTACTAATACTCTGACGGAACAAATCCTCCTTGTCCCACTGCGCCAAAACTTCGCGGCTCAGTTCCGGAAGATTCAGTTGCTTATACTCTTTGAATCGTTTCATTATCGTTTGTCACACAATTAGCGCGCAAAATTACAACATTTTTTTTATATATGCAAGAAAAATGTGCAAAATGCAGTAAAAATTGCTTTGAATTTGCGTAATTGGAAAAAAAGCACTACTTTTGCGCGCTAATTGTGCGGAAATGACAATACTGGCAATTGAAACGAGTACAAAAGTGTGCTCTGCGGCAGTAGTTGCAGACGAAGAAATTGTTTCATTCCGCATGGACCGCGAGAGCGGAAACCATGCGAAACTGTTGCCGGTATTTGTGGAGGAAATGCTGTCGGAAGTCCGCGCAAAAGGGCTGCAGATAAACGCCGTGGCGCTGTCCGAAGGGCCGGGAAGTTATACCGGTCTGCGTATCGGAACAAGCACCGCCAAAGGTCTGTGCTACGGGCTGAACGTGCCGCTGATTCCCGTTCCGACGCCGGAAGTGCTGTGTGCTTCGCTCGCGGGCGAACACCCACTGCCGGAGAACTGCTACCTGATGCCGATGATAGACGCGCGGCGCATGGAGGTATATACGGGTGTTTACAGTTTGCAGGCGGGCGCGAAGATGCCGGAGCAGTTCGGGAAAATCGAGGCGCGGATAATTGAAAACAGCGGTTCGGCGGACTTCGGGCAGAAGGTGTCGGGCGAAAACGAGCTGTTTTTCTTCGGCGACGGCGCTGCGAAGTGCGAGGCGGTGTTAGCGGCGGAACATGTGCATTTTGTGCCGGATGTAGTGCCGAATGCCGCGTATATGGCGGCGCTGGCGGAGGCG
>CAJOFV010000115.1:0-4373 GCA_905233925.1 Paludibacteraceae bacterium | reverse complement strand
GAGCCGTTCTACCTGAAAGAGTTTGTGGCGGCGAAAAGCCATGTGAAAGGATTGGACAATTGATATTTCGCAAGTGTAACATATGGTTTGCCGGACTGGTTGCTTTGGCGGCGGTCGCAGGCGGTTGCTCGACGCAGAACAATACTGTGGCGACGCGTTCGTTCCATCAGACGAAGGTGAAATACAACATCTTCTTCAACGGCAACATCGCGTTCGAGGAAGGGCAGCAGGCCATCATCAAAGCCAACGAGGACGACTTCTCGGCGGTCATTCCGCTCTACCCCGTCAGCAACCACAAAGCGGCGGAAGCGTCTGCTTCGCAGATGGACAAAACCATCGAGAAATGCCGCAAGTGCATCAAGCTGCACAGCATCAAAGCCAAACCCAAACCCGACCCGAAGAAACGCAAAGACCCGAACTACAAGCAGTGGCTGGAGCAGGAAGAGTTCAACAACCAGATGGGCAACGTGTGGCTCCGGCTGGGCGAAGCGGAGTTCTACAAGGGTGACTTCCTCGGCAGCGTCGGCACGTTCAATTACGTTATCCGGCACTATGAGCACGACGCGGAAGTGGTGGCACGCTGCCAGTTGCGGGTGGCACGCGCTTACGCTGAAATGGGTTGGCAGTATGAGGCGGAGGACATGCTCAACAAAGTGAATGTGGATGCCCTGAGCCGCAAAAACGCTTCGGAGTATGCGGCGGCAAAAGCCGATGTACTGCTCAAGGGCAAGCAATACCATGAGGCCATTCCGTTCGTCAAACTGGCAATGCCGGACGAGAAACGCAAGGTGCACCGGCCGAGGTTTATGTACGTGTTGGGGCAACTCTATCAGGCGGAAGGCAAACGCAAAGAAGCCGCGGAAGCCTACAAACGCTGCATCCGCATGGCGCCTGTGCCCGCCATGGACTTCAACGCACGCATTAATCTGGCGATGATGCAGGGCAAATCGGCGATAAAGAGCCTGGAGAAGATGGCGAAACTGGCGAAGAACAAAGACAAACTGGATTGCATCTACGGTGCTATCGGAAATATCTATCTGGCGGCGGGCGACACGGCAAGCGCACTGGACTACTACGCCCTTGCCATCGAGAAAAGCACCCAGGCCGGCCCCGAGAAAGCAGCCATTCTGGTCAAGGCGGGAGATATCTATTACGACCACCGCGATTATGTGCCTGCACAGCCGTGCTACCAGGAAGCGGTAACAATCATTCCCGCCGAGAACGAAGATTACGCGCGTCTGTTGCGGCGTTCGGAGACGCTGGACGAACTGATTGCGGCGTACGGAACGGTGCAGTTGCAGGACTCGCTGCAGCGGCTGTCGAAGATGACGCCGGAAGAGCAGCGGGCGATTGTAGACAAGATTATCGAAGACCTCATCAAAGCCGAAGAGGCAGCCGCCGAGGCGGAACTGATTGCGCAGCGTGAGGCGGAGAACGAAGGCCTGCAGAGCGTCAACACGCAGAACATGCTCGGCGGCGGCGGTGCGGCAGCGGATTGGTATTTCTACAATGCACAGCTTGTGCGTTCGGGTAAGCAGCAGTTCGTCAAACAGTGGGGCACCCGCATGCTGGAGGATAACTGGCGGCGGCGCAGCAAAACCGAAGTGACCACGTTTGCCAACAATGACTCCGGCAACGAGGATAACCCCGAAGACACGGACAATCCCGATAATCCGGAAGGCACTGCAAGCCAAGTGCCCGAGACCGACACCCACAAGCCGGAATATTACCTCCAGCAGATTCCCAAAACCGAAGAAGACATCGCCCTGTCGGACAGCCTGATTGCCGACGCGTTATATGACCTTATATATATATATCAGGACAAAGTGGGCGATCAGGAGTTGGCGGACGAGACGTTTGCCGAGTTCGAGCGCCGTTTCCCGAACGACCGGAGACTGGTGGATTTGTACTACATGAAGTACCTGCAGGCGCTCAAGGCACAGGATGATGCCGCGGCCGAGCACTACCGGCAGGAAATCATCCGCCGCTGGCCGGACACCGACCAGGCACGCATTGTCGCGCAGCCGGATTACTTTGAGAAACTGAAACGCATGGCGCAGGAGCAGGATTCGGTTTATGAAGCTACCTACAACGCTTACCGCAAGAGCGATTTCGCCACCGTCAAGGCGAACAAACAACATGCGGAGGCAGAGTATCCGCTCTCGCCGCTGATGCCGCGGTTCCTCTTCCTGAATGCGGTGGCAGTTGCCCGCACAGACGGACAAGACGCGTTCATCGTGGAACTGAAAGACATGGTTGCACGCTATCCGGAGAGCGAACTCGGCGCGATGGCGAAGGACATGCTGGCAATGATGGGACAAGGCATGGAGAGCCAGAAAGGCGATATGACATCCGACCTGAGCGAGTTGCGGCAGCAAAGCACCGAACAGGACGACGAAGCCGCTTCGGACGAGAAACAGTTCTCTGCGGAGACGAACACGCCCGGTCTGATTCTGCTGTGCCTGCCCGAGGCGGACGAACAGAAACTGAACAAACTGCTGTACGAAGTGGCGCTGTTCAACTTCTCGCAGTTCCTTATCCGCGACTTTGATTTGCAGAAGATGCCGGTTTGGGAGGAAGGTTGCGCACTGCGTATTTCCGGCTTTGAGAACTTCGGCGAGACGGAGTGGTATCTCGGCCTGACGGAAAAGAACGCCGAACTGCAACTGTTCTTCAAGGAATTGCAGGTTAAGCCGCTGCGCATTTCCGAGGACAATTACAAACTCATTCCGGGCACTTTCTCGGTCGAAGAGTATGAACAATTCCTCAAAAACAACCTTTTAACAAAGAAAATGCAATAATTTTGCAGAAAAATTTGCAGGGGTGAAAAAAAAGCAGTACCTTTGCACGCTTTTTCGGAAAAATAGGAATTGACTTGATGAGAAAAACCTGTTTTTCGAAATCGAAGAGGAGGAACCGACGGAGCGTCCAATTCGCAAGGCGAATTATTTATAGCGCAGTCCGTTCCGACGACGGGATGTGGCGCAGTCCGGTAGCGCAACGGTCTGGGGGACCGGAGGTCGCAAGTTCAAATCTTGTCATCCCGACGTTAAAAAGGAAACGCGGACGTTTTGCCCGCGTTTTTTCGTATATATGTCTTTAGTATCCGTTCGGATTATTCTTTTGCCAGTTCCACGCGTCGCGGCACATTTCTTCGAGCCCGAACTGCGCTTTCCAGCCTAATTCTTTGGCCGCTTTGGCGGGGTCGCAGTAGCAGGTCGCTATATCGCCCGCGCGGCGCGGCATAATCTGATAAGGGATGTCCACGCCGTTCACGCGGATAAACGTCTTGACCACATCCAACACCGAGTACCCCTGCCCCGTTCCGATGTTATATATCGCCAGACCGGCGTTGCGTTCGATGGCCTGAAGGGCGGCGACCACATGAATATAATCGCGCACACCTGTTCCGTCCGGTGTGGGATAATCGTTGCCGAACACGCCGAGCCGTTCGCGTTTGCCCACCGCCACCTGCGTGATATACGGCATCAGGTTGTTCGGGATGCCGTTCGGGTTCTCGCCTATTCTGCCGGACGCGTGAGCACCGATTGGATTGAAATAGCGCAGCAGTACCACATTCCACTCGGGGTCGGCTTTCTGCAGGTCGGTCATCACTTGCTCCAACATCGACTTCGTCTGCCCGTACGGGTTTGTGCACTGTCCTTTGGGGCAGTCCTCGGTAATCGGGATAACCGCAGGGTCGCCATAAACCGTTGCCGAAGACGAGAAGATAATGTTCTTGCAGCCGTGCCAGCGCATAACGTCCAGAAGCACGAAACTGCCGTTCATGTTGTTTTCGTAGTACTCCAGCGGTTTGGCGACGGACTCGCCGACGGCTTTCAGTCCCGCGAAATGGATGCAGGCATCAAATCCATTTACGATTTTACCATTTACGATTTTGCTATTTTGCACAAATATCTTCTCCAGTGCATCGCGGTCGCGGATGTCGGCTTGCACGAACGGTACTTCGGGAATGCCAATCAGTTCAGCGACGCGGCGCAGCGCCTCGCGGTTGGAATTATAGAGGTTGTCAACTACGAGAGCGGTATGCCCTGCTTTGTAAAGTTCGATTAAGGTGTGTGAGCCGATAAATCCTGCCCCGCCGGTAACTAAAATATTCATGTGTTTGTTCTTTTCAGCCTGCAAAAGTACAACAAAAAATTTGAACATGCAAATTTTTTGTGTGGAAAGTGGAAAGTTGAAAGTGGAAAGTTGAAAGTGAAAAGTAAAAAGTGCGATTGCTCGCACTTTTTTAGGATTTGAAGATTTGAGGATAAATTGTTAAATCGTTAAATGGGATTTCGAGTTGTCCTTTCAGGGTGCGTTCCTGCCATTCCTCATGCCGTTGTCGGGCGTATCGTTCTGCAAAGTCC
>CAJOFV010000114.1 GCA_905233925.1 Paludibacteraceae bacterium | reverse complement strand
GAGGGTGGATTTGCCGGCGCCGTTTGGTCCGAGCAGACCGACTATTTCTCCGTCGTTCATAGCCAGTGACACGTCATTCAGGACGGTTTGTTTCCCGAAGCGTTTGTAAATATGTTCGAGTTTGAGCGGCACAATAATACAATTTAGCGCGCAAAAGTACTACAAAAAATCGACATCTGCAAGAGTAGATGGAGAAATTTTCTCCAAATGTGCAAGATTTTGGCGCAAAATTTCTATTATGCTGGCATAAAATGGATTTTTGCGCCAAAAGTACAACTTTTTTTTACCTGTGCAAATAAAACTGTGATTTCCCGCACTTTTTTTCTCCAAATTTAAAATTTTGTCCCGCTCGACCGGCTAATTCCGGTCGTTTGGTATGTTTATTCTCCGGCATTCTATGCCGGTTGTCTTTTTCGCGCTCATAGTTGAGCGTGGGTTGGTCTTTTCATGCTTTTGCTCGCGGCGACGCCGCTTGGTCAGCTTCTTGGGTACGCGGGTGTCCCGCCCGCGGCTATGTTCTGTCTTTGCCCGCGGCTCATTCAATAGCAAAATTGCCCAATAAATCGCCAAATCGTAAATCGTCAAATCGTAAATTATTTCATCCTCCTTTCCCCAAAGGTCACCCAAAGGTCGCCCAAAGGTCAGCCAAAGGTCGACCATAAGTCAGCCAAACAAACACCAAAGGTCGCACAGAGGTCAAACGGGACAACATAGGGCTTTACACGGCACGTATCCGGCCTTCTCGAAATGGCAGATTTCCAAAGTCGCTTTTGCCATCCGAAGATGTAAAATTGTCAAGTCAACATACAAAAATA
The DNA here is from genome assembly GCA_905233925.1 of Paludibacteraceae bacterium. GTDB lineage: Bacteria > Bacteroidota > Bacteroidia > Bacteroidales > Paludibacteraceae > Colicola. Next base: position 3,014 of record CAJOFV010000114.1, on the reverse strand, counting down.
AAATTTTTTAAGGAAAAATTGTCTGAAAATTTGTGTATGTCGGAAAAAAGCAGTACTTTTGCGGCGGATTTAGCTGTTAAGCCCGTGTAATAACGGGCATCGACTATTATTAAACACTATAAATTTTAAGGTATGAAAAGATTAAATTCTCTCATTTCGTCGTTCCTGTTAACGACATTTTTCTGGTTTATCGGAGCCGGATCAACGCATAATGTTACGGGGTCGGGCACCAACAAAACCCTTACTATCTCTGGCTCGGGTGCCATGACTGATTATGCTTCGGCAGGTGCGCCATGGTACAGCGAAAGGTCAAACATCAAAACAATCGTTATCAATGAAGGTGTGACCTATGTGGGCGCGTACGCATTTCAAGGTATAACGTATTCTTCCATTACAATTCCGGTTTCCGTAACGGGTTTTGGAAATAGAGCATTCTATGGTATTTCGAGTGGTTCTGCAAAGAACGTATATTATGCAGGCACTCCGAATGAGTGGGCACAAATTGACTTTGCAATGCCTGCAAGTTATGCATCCAGTCACCCGTTCTATCAGAGTAGTGATGATGCTTCATACGCTACCAACAATCATATATATTTCTATGACCAGACAACAACAGAAACTAAAATCATAGTATTTACTCCGGGAATAGAGGAAATTAAACCTTATGTATTTTGGCATGCAGGTAATATAACCAATGTTAATATACCTCATTCTGTTACCTCAATAGGTGCAAAGGCTTTTTGGAAATGTAGCAGTTTGTGTCGTATTTTTGTTAACAACACAACCGCTCCTACAGTTACAACTAATGTCTTTGAAGGGATGAAGAGCGGAACGAGTGCTTCCTGGATTTATCTTCCTTCTGGAGCGAGCGCAAGCACAAGCGCGGGAGGATTCAAGAAATTGCCGTGGTATGACAGTTCCGCAGCTGGAAAAGGAGCTTCACGTATCGGTTATCAAGGTACAGATGTTTCCGCTACAGCTTCGGGAAATAATTTCTCGATTACTAATAGTAAGGTTTATCCCACTTCAGGAACTGTAAATGGTATTTCGTGGTCTCTGGATGAGGACGGAGTAATGACTTTCAGTGGTTCCGGTGCTATTACAACCACTTTCGTTACTACTACAAGTAGCGCATCACTTTATCCTTGGCATCGTTTCGTTGATTTAATAGATAAAGTAGTAATTAAAGGCGGAGTTGCAGGAATAAGCAATGCTTTGGCAACTATGACTTCGTTGAGAGAAATCGTAATAGAGCAAACGGCTATACCTACTGCGGCAGCGACTCTTCCTACCTATATTCATGGTCGAAAAGTGGCTATGTATGTTGATAATTCTTCTACAGGAGATGCCAATTTAAGCAGTGCTCCGTGGAACAATAGCAAATTGGATATCTCATTTACTACTACTTTTTGCAGTGATCCGACGGAATTAACAATTAATTCCATTGGTACCACCTCTGCAACTGCAAGTTGGACAGATGAAAGCGGAGATACATGGAAATACATATGTCAGCCGACGGCATCAGCAGAGCCGACAAGTTCTGATTGGGCAAGTGCAACTCCTACCAATAGTAAATCGGTAACCCTTTCACCGCTTAATCCCGGCACGAAATATACGTTCTATCTTATTTCGGACTGCGGAACCATGACCAGCAATGTTATTGATGCTGATTTTACTACGAATTGCGCAGCTGTTTCGATTCCTTGGAGCGAGAATTTCAACGCTTGCACAACTGGCGAAATAGCACCTTGTTGGCAAGAAAATAATAGCGGTGATGCTTCTGTAAAAATCACCACTTATAATTATCACGGCTCAAGCGGAAAATCTTTGCGTCTAACAGGTGGAACATCATCTAAAAGGGCTATCGCGATATTACCGGAATTTGCAGCTGACATCAAAGATTTAGCACTCACGTTTTGGTATAGGGCTGACATATCTACCGAATATGATGACTATGGAACTCCGGAATTAGGGTATATTAGCAATCCAAATAACGCCAATACTTTCGTAAAAGTTCAAGACCGACTAGAATTGAAAATTTCACAGTACCAGCAAATACTCCAGATGGATCATATTTTGCAATTAGATACACAAGAAATACAACAGGCACAACAGGTTATACGGATATCGACGATATCATCGTAGATGGGAAACCTTCTTGCAACAAGCCGACGGGGGTAGCTGTAACGGCTGATTCGGAGACCGCCGAAGGCGCAACGATTACCTGGAATGCCAACAGCATGAGCGCTTGGGTAATGCAAGTATCCAAAGGCGATGCAGCAAGCTGGGGCAGCGATATCAATGTTGCCACCAACTCCAAGACGCTGACCGGCTTGGATGCCAACTCCTTATATTATGTACGCGTGAAAGCGGACTGCGGTGCTAATGGCTATAGCGACTGGAGCGACAATGTCTCGTTCACTACCCTCTGCGGCACAATCACCGTCAACGCTACGACTTCATGGAATGTGGACTTCGAAGATTTGAGTGACAATGTAATCCCTGAATGTTGGGACAACTCGGCATCAACGACTGTTTCTTCCTGGGGTAGTGAATACATTTGGGGCACCTACAGCCAAAGCACTAACCGTATGTTGCGTATGAGCAATAATTATCTGGACGGTGGTACAGCCCTTATCAATACACCGAGTATCGCTATTCCGAATGACGGCAAGACGTACGAGTTGACGTTCGACCACTCTATCCGGACGAACACGGGTAATGACCTGAAAGTGAAAATCTCTTCCAATGGCGGTGCCTTTACGGAAAAGAGCACTTGTTACTCGGAAGGTTCTACGTCTTCTTATCCGGGCGATTTCACAACTGCGACTATTAGCCTTGCCGACTACAGCGGTAAGACCATCAAGATACAATTCTTTGCGAATCCCGCCAACGGAACAAATTCCTCTGACGGCGCGATGTTCTTTGACAACGTAAGCGTACACAAAGCGACGACTTGTTTTGTACCGACTGACCTTGCAGCAGGTAACTTGACGGCTAACTCTGCCCGCATG
>CAJOFV010000113.1 GCA_905233925.1 Paludibacteraceae bacterium | reverse complement strand
TTTCTTTGAATAATCCAAGATTTCTTGGATATTATTTGTCAAGAATCTCCAAATCTTCTCCAACCATGTATTGCTCCTCTCCAAATGCCGCGCACATCAACGCAAATCTATCCTTTAGTTCCAGCATGGTGTAACGCAGTACCGCCTTGAGTTCATCCTTGCGGAGAAATACCGGATCGTCGTAAGTGGTCTTCATCACGGTCTTGCGCCGCTCGGAGCCAAGCTTCCGGAAAGGAGACTTGCCAATTTCATCCCGGTCCTCCAGCTCGCCGAAGAAGGTTCGCAGGAATTTCATTTCGCCGACCACTGTGTTCCCCTTGCGGCGCTCCGTGGGGATATCACGGAAGAACCCGTCAAATTGCCCCGGTCAGTTCGCTCAGAAAAACGGAGTTGGACAACATCACTCGAAATAATTTCGACGGCCTGCGGCCGTAAAAACGAGGGCTTCGCCCAAGGTTTAATGGTTTAATGCTGCTCGCATCCGCAATCAGCAGGACGGCTGGGCAAAGCCCTGGCCGTCCTATTATTGCTTTGCAATGAACCGGCTGCGCCTCGGGAGAGCTCAAGCAAGCTCGGCTCTCCTCTCGGCTTGCACGGTTATTCTGAGACGGGACGCACGGATAGCCCGTAGCAACGGTAGTCGCTGAACCTGTACACATTGCCGAAATTGAAGTACACGTCCCACGCGTAGCCCGGGTCGTCCGTATTGCGAGAGGAAGACCAGTAGATGCCGAGGGAACCGGCATCGTAGAGACGGGTGTCGCTCCGGTTGCCGGCGGCGGGAAGGAAGATGCTGTTGCCGTTCGTGGCAGTAACTATTCGTCCCGTTACTCCGGTACCGTTATAGTTTGTTGTCCAGGTCCAGGTACACTTTGTCCTTAATTCAGTCCACTCTGCATCCGTGGGCATACGCCAATTACCACCGAGTTTTACATGGGCAACATCATCCTCCGGATCCAAAACTGTCTTGTTATCAACAGTGCCGTATGATTCCTTTGTGTTGTACTTGGAGAATGGACCGGAAGAACTTGCACCAAACTTATACGTTGACCAACTGTAATTCTCCTTGGGCTCAGTCTCACCCCAAGCATAATAAAGTCCGTACTCCTCAGGAGAAGAAGCACCAATGTTGAATAATGCCCACGTTATGTTCTTCCCGTTTACAACAGTCCCCATATCGACAGCCTGAGGAACATCGATTCTATAAACATCAACTGAACAAGAGGCTGAAACCCCACTTCCGTCATTTGCTGTCGCTTTGATGGTGGCATTACCCTTTGCCCTCGCGGTCACCATACCTTCGGCATTGACCGTGGCGACTGCCGTATCGCTAGATGTCCAGTTCAAAGACTTATCTGCGGCATTTGAAGGATTTACCGTCGCAGTCAGTGTCTGCTCCTGACCCTCATTCAGCGTTATCGAGGTTTTGTCAAAGCTGATGCTCGTAACCCACTGGGCCACGGTGACAACACAAGTGGCGGTTTTGTTCTGGTCCTTTGTGGTCACGGTAATATTAGCCGTACCGTTACCTTTGGCCGTCACTATGCCACCAGCGCTGATTGTGGCAACATTATCATTGTCCGAAGCCCACTCTATACCGACATCACCTGCGAGAAGAAGGACATGCTCCTTGTGAACTATGAGGCTCCGGACGGCGCCAAGTGGCACAACAGACTGAAAATCAGTCTGCTCAGCTTGAAGACAAAGTCTTCAAGCTGACCGGAGTGCGGAGAACCGAGGGATTTTTTGCGAAAAGCGAGCGTCGCTTTACAAACGTAAAGCAGTCGAGCTTTTCGTGAAAACACAAGCGATTAAAGGCTTTTTTACAGTAAAAGTAAAAAAGGTTATTCATCTGTTTCGCAGTTTGAATAACCTTTTCCTTTATTCATTTTTGATTGCTTGTGTGTAAATCACCGGTTTGTCTGCGCTCCGAAGCGTCTTCCGGGAGCTTACTGAGATCCACGATGGAAGCTGCCTGGGCCTTCGGCATGAACTCGACGGTGACGGGAAGGTCCTGTAAGATGATTTCATTGACCTTTGCCTCGATGGCCGCCACTTGTTCTTCTGTGGGACACGCGGGGAGAAGATAGTCGCACTTGGACTTCTTCCTCTCGACGTGTGCGTTGCGTGACCTGGGGCAGCCGAACATCTTCACCATTGTAGCGTTCAAGATATGCTCGGCAG
>CAJOFV010000112.1 GCA_905233925.1 Paludibacteraceae bacterium | reverse complement strand
GCTCGCGGGCACGACGTATTTGGGTTTGACGGTCTTGTCCGTCGCGATGAGGCAGCTGTCAATGAAGAGCACGCCATCATGCCAGTTTTCCTTATTGAGCCAGATGCCTGTGCCTTCGAAAGCGTTGCGGCTGAGGTACTCAATACCTGCAGGGAAGACCACTTCGGTGAGGTTCTTGCAGCCTTTGAAGGCATTCTCGGCGATGCCGACGACGCGGTAGGTCTTTTGTCCGACGATGATTTCGTCCGGCAGACGCAGTTTGCCTTCCGCCTTTTTGTTTTCCGCCACTTCGGCGGTTTGACGGATTGGGTCAAGGGTATAAGCGAGGTCGTTGTACATCGCCTGCTCCGCGAAGGAACAGAGTGCAGCTGCGAGCGCGAGGAAAAGGAATGAGAAGCGTTTCATGGTTATGCAGTGGGATTTAGCAGGGCGTTGTAACGGGCAAGGTACTTGCCGATGATGTCAAACTCAAGGTTGACCACTGTGCCGGGCTTGATGAATTTGAAGTTGGTGTTTTCGAAAGTGTATGGGATGATGCAGACGCTGACGCTGCATTTGTACATTTTCTCATTTTCACATTTACTCATTTTCTCATTTACTTCCGGGTCGCAGACGGTAAGGCTGACGCCGTTGATGGTAACGGAGCCTTTGTCCACGCAGAAATAACCGCGGGAGATGGCTTCTTTGGTGGTGTCGTACTCAAAACGGAAGTACCAGCTGCCGTCGGTTTCGCGCACTTCGGTGCATACGGCGGTTTGGTCAACATGCCCTTGCACGATATGTCCGTCCAGGCGGTCGCCGAGTTGCATGGCGCGTTCGAGATTGACGTAGTCGCCTTCCTTGAGTACACCGAGGTTCGNNAGGTCGCCCTCGTTCTTAACGACGGTCAGGCAGACTCCGTTGTGGGCGATGGACTGGTCAATAGTCGTGCCGTCCGCAAAGGGATTACGGAGCGTGAAGTGTTTATTGCCCTGTTCGGACTCAATTTTTATTATCGGCGACATTGCCTCTACGATTCCTGAAAACATTGAAGTCAAATTTATAAAGGATTCCACAATAAATTAACAGCAAGACCGTGCCGATTCCCATTAACGCCCACATGTTGCTGACGTAGTACAGGCGGATGGCATAATAGACCGCCAATAAAGCGATGGCAAGCACCGTATATATGCCAATGCGCCCGAGGTCGTAAGGAATGGGGGCTTTCTTCTGGCCGATGAAATAAGAGAGGAGCATGATGCAGAAGTAGCAGACAAGGCTGCTGCCGCAGGAAGCCCAATAACCAATCCGCGGGACACCAACGATTTGCAGGACAAAAGTTATAATCAGTCCGATAATCGAGAACCATGCGCCCCACTTTGTCTCGTCGGTCAGTTTGTACCAGAAGGAGAGATTGAAATAAATGCCCTGGAAGACGTACGTCCACAGCACGACCGGCACAATTTTCAGGCCTTCCCAGTAAGCGGGGGCGATGATGTAACGGAAGATGTCCAGATAGAAGATGACGATGAGCATGATCATGTATGAGAAGATGATGTAATACTTCATCGCGTCGGCGTAGGCTTCGACGGACTGGCGGTCTTTGTGCTTGGCGAAGACAAACGGCTCATAGGCGTAGCGGAACGCCTGCGTGAACATCATCATTACCATCGCAACCTTGAAGCATGCGCCGTAAATACCGAGTTGGGCTTCCGCGTCCTCGTAGGGATAAAGGTAGGGGAAGAGAATACGGTCAAGGGTCTGGTTCATAATACCCGCAACACCAAGCACGAGCAGCGGCAGGGAGTAACGGAGCATTTCCTTGAGCACCGGCCACGAGTAGTTGCCGCCTTTCGGAAACGTGAAGGGCAGCAGACAGAGCGTCTGAATAGCCGTGGCGAGAATGTTGCTGATGAATACATATACGACATCGTTCTTGCCGAGGACGACGAGGAACAGCAGGTTGAAAGCGATGTTCAGTACGACGAACAGCAGTTTGAGTGCCGCAAAGACCATCGGGCGCTTTTGATAGCGCAGGTAGGCAAAAGGAATGCAGGCAAAGGCGTCCATAGCGACCGTAACCGCCATGAGGGCGATAAACTCTGCATGGTCGGCGTAGCCGAGGACGTTCGCAATAGGCTGCCGGAAGACCACGCACAAGACCGCAAAGAGCGTGCTGGTGGCAAGCAGGGTAAAGAAAGAGGTGCGGTAAACCTGCTGCGGGTTGTAATCCTCGCGGTTGGCGAAACGGAAGAAACCGGTCTCCATGCCGTAGGTGAGGATAACGAGCAGAAGGGCAGTCCAAGCGTACAGGTTCGTGACAATACCATAATCAGACGTGCGCGCGAGCGCGTAAGTATATAAGGGGACGAGCAAGTAGTTGAGAAACTTGCCGATAATCGACGAAAGACCGTAAATGGCGGTGTCTTTCGCGAGGGATTTCATGTTACTCGTGTCTGCCATCGACAATAATCACAATTTCCCCTTTGGCGGGGTGTTCTTTGAAATGCGTAATGAGTTCGGCGAGCGTGCCGCGCTGCGTGTCTTCGAACTTCTTCGAAATCTCACGGCTGACGGAGGCTTGCCGGTCTGCGCCGAGGTGTTCAGCCAGTTGCTCCAGCGTCTTTTGCAGGCGGAAGGGCGATTCGTAAATAATCATCGTGTGCTCCTGTGTCGCGAGGAACTGCAAGCGTGTCTGACGGCCTTTCTTCTGCGGCAGAAA
>CAJOFV010000111.1 GCA_905233925.1 Paludibacteraceae bacterium | reverse complement strand
GCGAAGATAATGCTTCGCCCGTTTCTTAAAATGAGAGTAATTCATATGCGATTATTTTTTCATTTGCGTCGTTAACGGCGCAAAGGTACAAAAAAAATCCCACATATGCAAAAATATACGGGACTTTTTTGCTTTTGGGGTTATAAAAGGTGATTTTGTTGTTCTATTGTCTTGATTACCTTGCACGGATTGCCGACAGCGATGCTGTTGGCGGGGATGTCGCGCGTGACAACGGAACCGGCACCTATCGTGCAGTTATCGCCTATGGTGACACCGGGCAAGATAGTTACATTACCGCCTATCCAGACATCACTACCGATGGTCACGGGTTTCGCCCACTCTTGGCGAGTAGCGCGTTCGCGCGGATTGGTACTATGACACGCGCAGTAGATATGCACGCCCGGTCCTAAGAAACAATCGTTGCCGATGGTGACATAGGCTTCGTCCAAGACGGTAAAGCCGAAGTTCGCAAAGAAACGCTTGCCGACACGGATATGCTTGCCGTAGTCGCAATAAAAAGGCTGGTTGATGAACGTGTCTTCATCCGCCTGACCTAAGATCTCGCGGATCAGTTTGTTACGCCCTGCAAAGTCCGTCGGAAGCAGGTTATTATACTGCTGGCATAGAACCTTTACGCGGTTGAGGTCTTCCAACAAATCCGAGGCACAGGCGTCATACACTTCGCCTGCTAACATTTTTTCTCGTTCTGTCATTATTTTTTCTTGGTATATTTGGCTTTGACTATCTCGTACGAATTGCGGATGAGGTCTTTGGTAAGTGCGTCCGGCGAAGAATGCGGGTCAAGACCGATCCAGTGTTTGGGCGACTCGTTATAGGGGTTTCCGATGCAGTCGTATTGCGCTTTCAGTTCATCGATCCGTTCGGGCTGGCACTTGAGCGAAATGACATGAAAATCATTGAGATCAAAGAAACAGAACATATGCCCGCAGACATAGAAAACCAGCACTCCCTCGCCATTCTTAAACATGGTAAAGGGCAGTTTCTCCTCTACATCATTCCCTAACGAAAGGCAGAAATCCCGAATCTCTTCTACGTTCATAAATGAGGCCATTTTTGTTTGTGCGTGCAAAATTACAAAAAAAATCCCACATACGCAAGGGAATGCAGGATTTTTTTGGATTAAAAGGGATGATTTTTGTTACTCAATCATCTTAATTAGTTTGGCGGGATTGCCGCCGACGATGGCATTGGCAGGTACATCTTTCGTGACCACAGCCGCAGCAGCTACGACCGCATTCTCGCCAACTGTCACACCCGGCAGGATAGTGGCACCTGCTCCGATCCACGCGTTCTTGCAGATACGAACTGGCTTGCAAATCAAGATCTGGCGGTCGTGGAGATCGTGGTTATTGCTGATAAGTTGCACGTTCGCGGCAATCATCGCGCCGTCCTCAATGGTGATTCCGCCGCGCGACATCATCAAACAATCCGGCATAATCATGACTCCTTTGCCGATGTGTACCATGTCGAAACACACACCTTTCAACGGCGGTTGCACGATGGCTCCTTCACCGAGATTTTCGCCAAAGAGCGCTTTCGTTGCTTCGATGTTTTCCGGCGTGAAAGGAATCGTTTGATTGAACGCAAAGAGCTTGCGTCCTTGTTCCATGTAGATAGCCCGTGCTTCGGGTGTCGTCACCCGCGGGTCAACTCTAAATTCTTCCATAATTATTGTGCATTTGATTTCTCTACAAGTCGTTTGCCTAATTCGTACGCCTCTGCACATCGTCCTTGAAAACGCACGCACCTGTCTCTTGGCTATGGTTTGAGGATCTTTTTGACCATGCGGATGATTTCAGATTTGCGGTGGGCTATATACTCCCGCACTTGGTCGTCGGTCTGCGAAAGCAGATCTTGGAACATCGGCAACGAGACGAACGTAAAGACCGTCAGCGAAGCAATAGTGATCATCAGATCGAAAGGGTCGATTTTGGTAATATGTCCCGCTTGCTGTTCCTGTTTGAGGCGTGCGTCAAACTGCATATAGAGCATCGCATAAGTGGGATTCTTGACGAATTTCTCCCGCATGTACTTGCGGCGCTCGGGGTTGTTAACCAAC
>CAJOFV010000110.1 GCA_905233925.1 Paludibacteraceae bacterium | reverse complement strand
GTTATCGCAGTTTCAGATAGGCGAGGTGTGGGGTATAGGTCGGCAGACGCGGCAGAAGTTGGAGAAGAGCGGCATCATGACCGCTCTGGATTTTGCCGAACACAGCGAGGTGTTTGCGCGTAACCTGTTGGGCAAGACCGGTTGGGAGACTTGGCGCGAACTCAACGGCGAGCCGTGTATCATCACCCGTGAGCAGCCAATGAAACAGTCAATCACCTACAGCCGGACATTTGCTCATCCTGTTACCGACCTCAGCTTGTTGGAACAGGCGATGTGCGAGTTCTGCGCCAACGCCGCTCTCAAACTCCGCAAACAGCAGAGTGTGTGCCGGCAGATGATTGTGTTTGCTCACACCTCGCGGTTCAACGATGAGCCGCTGCCAGCTATCAGCGATACCGTCACCTTCTCGCAACCCACAGCCCACACGCAGGAACTGATTGAGCGACTATTGTATGTCGTGCGCAGTCAGTGGTGCGAAGGCGTGCCGTACAAGCGCGCAGGGGTTATCCTTATGGGAATAGAGTCCGCTGCAGCCAGGCAGCAGCAACTCTTCGACAATCGTGACCGCGACCGTGACAACCGTCTGCAACGAGCCATCGACAGCCACCATCCGTCAGGCTGTCTATCTGCCCGCAGGGGAGAAACTGTTCGAGGTCGGGCGGAAAAGTCCGGCTTACACGACGAATCTTCGTGAGATAATTACGTTGAAAGCATAGAGATTTCCGTCTGTTTGGCGAAATTTTGAAGATTTTTACGTTTTTGTGCAAAAAAAATCCACAATCATTTGCTAAGTTCATTTTTTTTTAGTACCTTTGTACGCCGAATATGTGCATTAGGCTGTTAAGCCGTTAAATGGTTAAGCTGTTAAATTGTTAAAGATATGCGTAAAATTTTTCTTTCATTCGTTTTGATGTTGTCGGCTGTCAGTGTGATGGCTGCGTATTATGTTGCCGGCAACGGCGCGTCCGGTAACCCGTGGTGTGATGGCAAGAGTTGGGTAGTCAACGGTAGCCCGATGACCGACCAAGGTAACGGCACGTGGGCTGTTACGTTCCAAGGTGTGCCGGTAGGTAGTTATGAGTTCAAAGTAACCAACGGAACAAGTACCTGGTACGGTATAAGCAAGTTCTCGCAGGACGGCTCGAACATCACCTGCTACGGCTCGGACAATATCCAATTTATGCTCTCCGAGGCGCAGAATCTGACCGTCACGTTCAACGGTTCGAAGATCTGTCTGCAAGGCTCTAAGGGCGAACAAGAGCCCGATCCCGAAGATATAGGTGCAACAGGTGTGCCTGCGGAGTACGAGGGCGTAATGCTGCAAGCGTTCTATTGGGAATCGCAGAAGTTGACCACCTTCCATCGTACGAAATACATTGACTTGATTGAATACGCCGACGCTATCGGCACGAACTTCGACGCCGTGTGGATGCCACCTTCGGGACAAGGCGGCGGAGTAGGGTACTACACCAAGCAGTACTCGAACCTTGAATCGGATTGGGGAACAAAGGCCAAACTGCTTGAACTCCTCGGCAAGTTGCATGCGCACGACTGCAAGGTGCTGGCTGATGTGGTAATCAACCACCACGCCAGCAACAACGGATGGGCAAAAGGTTTTGCTGTGAACAACTTCGGCAGTTATGGCACGTTTCAGATTTCGTCGAAATATATCTGTTCGGGTGACGAATGCTTTACCAACTCGTCGTCTGACAGCAAGAACCTCGAGAAAGGTGGAGCTGATACCGGCACGAACGATGGCGGTTGCCGTGACCTCGACCACTCCAACGAATATGTGCAGAAAATGTGCAAGGCCTATACCCAATGGCTGCTCAACACGATAGGTTTCGATGGCTTCCGCTATGATATGACACTGGGCTATGCCGGTCAGTACCTGTCGATGTACAACCTTGCATCCCGTCCGTTCCTCTCCGTATCGGAGTGCTGGGAGAGTCTGAGTGTCATTCAGACCCATTTGAAAGCAACTAACTACAACACCATGGCGTTTGACTTCCCGTTGAAGTATAAGTTCAACGACTGGAAGGGCGGCTCGAGTTACTCCTACCTAAAGAATCCGAGTCTGCGCAATAAAGGCTTGTCGAAGTACGCCGTTACATTCATTGACAACCACGATACCTTCCGTCGCTCCAACGGGCAGGAGTTCCTTGGTGACAACACCGACATCAGCCAAAAGAAACGTCAGATCGTTGAGGCAAACGCTTACCTGCTGATGATGCCGGGCGTGCCGTGTGTGTTCTGGCCGCACTGGTACACCTTCCCCGACGATATCAACCAACTCATCGCTATCCGCAAGAAAGCCGGTATTCACTCCGAATCTGCAGTCACGGACGAGGCGGCATCGACGAACAAGTACAAAGCCACCATCACCGGACACCGCGCCCAAGTATTCCTGCGCATGGGATCGAAGCGTGAAGATTATGCAGCCCCGGAAGGATTCACGCTCGAACTCGCCGGCGATAACTTCGATATCTTTATCTCCGAACTTACGCCGGTGGATAATATCTCCGTTCAACCCGTTGCTACGAAGCTCATCGATAACGGTACGATGTATATTCTCAAGGATGGCACACGTTACACCATTGACGGCCGCAAGGCGCAGTAAGCTATGAAGACCAAGACTTTTCTGCTGGCACTTGCTGTGCTGGCATGCGCATCGTGCCCGCCGCCAACGCTCCCTACGCCTACGGCGCGGACATCAGTTGGCTCACCGAACAGGAGCGTGACTCCGTGATCTTCCGTGACCTCAACGGCAACGCCGACGAGTGCATGCACCTGCTGCAAGGTATAGGTATGAATAGTGTACGCCTGCGCGTGTGGGTGAACCACGAGACAGGCTGGTGCAATCTGCCCGATCTGCTCGTCAAGGCGCGCCGGGCTGACAGCCTCGGACTGAGACTGATGATCGACTTCCATTACTCGGACTTCTTTGCCGACCCGCATCGTCAGGATGTGCCCGCTCAGTGGCTCACTTGGCAACCGGCTGATGGCGTTACGCCCACTTACCGTGATACGATAGCACATATTGCCGACTGCGTGCGCGAGCACACGCTCACTGTGCTGCAAGCCTTGAAGGCCGAAGGCATAACGCCCGAGTGGGTGCAGGTCGGCAACGAGACGCGCTTCGGCACGCTCTGGCCGTACGGACGCACTACCGACAACGACTACCGCGATTTCCGTGACGGCGAAGGCTGGCGCGATTATGCGCTGTTCACCGCGGTTGGCTATGATGCCTGCCATGAGGTGTTCCCCGACGTGATTGTTATCAACCATATCGACAATGCCTATATGGACAATGTGTGGTTCTACCAGCGTCTCAAGCAAGAGGGTGGCAAGTGGGACATGATCGGCTTGAGCCATTACCCGATGATGGGCGAGTGGAGTGGTGGTATTCCTTGGCAGGAGATGAACGAACGCGCACGCCGGAACATCATAGCCCTCCATGAGGCGTTCGGTTGTCCGGTTATGCTCTCGGAGATCGGTACGATGGAGTTCGACCCCGCCACATCCCGGCAGGTGATTGCCGATGTGCGGGAAAAACTCGACACAATCCCCTGTTTCTCGGGCATCTTCTATTGGGAGCCGCAAGTGTTTGCCGGTTGGCGACCGCAGGAGTATATCCCTCTCGGTTGGGGCGCCTACAACATGGGTGCCTTCACAACCGAATCCGGTCAACCCAACGCCGCCCTGATCACCTTGTTCCGGCATTAAGTAATCGGCTTACTGATTGAGCACATCGATGTGGACGTAGATGCTAAAGTAATAAATAACAATACCCATCGTCCTCCGAACGAATCGGAATAGTCAGGTCTTAGACGATAAATTTGACAAGTAAACTAAAACAGATACAGCATGGCAGATATACGACAGACGGAAAGAATAGATGCGGAAAAGATTGGACGTACGATACGCTTGTCAGATGTCGTAAGTTCTATCAATCTTATGCCAATGCTTCAATTGTAGCAACGCCGTTGCCACAATTAGAAAGTTCTACAAAATTTACTGATTCCAAGGCTGTCGCAAATTCGAGCAACGCCGTTGCCACAATTCAGTTGCCTCGTTTTATTCTTTCATGGTCACATTATCTGATTCTGATGCGTATTGATAATGTCGAAGCTCGTAGTTTCTATGAATTGGAGTGCGCACAGCAACAATGGTCAGTAAAGCAACTGAGTCGTCAAGTAGGTAGCAGTTTGTATGAACGTCTTGCGCTTAGTCGCAATAAGGATGAAGTAATGCGTCTGGCACGAGAAGGACTGACAATTGAGAAGCCCGAAGATGTAATCAAGAATCCGATTACTTTGGAGTTTTTGGGGCTCAAACCGGAAGCTGCTTATACTGAATCTAAATTAGAGACAGCTATTATCAATAAGATGCAGCAATTCTTGTTGGAGATGGGGAAAGGTTTCTTGTTTGAGAAACGTCAGAAACATTTTGTCTTTGATGAACATAATTTCTATGTAGATCTGATTTTCTATAATCGTCTCCTCAAAAGTTATGTGCTTATTGATCAGGATCTTGGACAGATGCAGATGTATGTCAATTATTATGACAGGTATATTAAACAGGATTTTGAGAATCCGACTATAGGTATCCTTTTGTGCGAACAGAAAAGCGATGCCTTGGTCGAACTGACTTTGCCGAAAGACTCCAACATCTACGCGGCACAATATTCCCTCTATTTGCCGGATAAGGCAGTACTTCAGAGCAAACTGAAAGAATGGATTGAAGAGTATAACGATAACGAACAAAATAGCTAATCGTCCTTCCGCCCGAATCGGAAGAGTCAGGTATCGCGCATCGTAAAAGCGATGGCAGCAATATTCATCCGTCATATTTTGGCTATAGAACCGGCTTCAAATCCCCTAATTTGTGACAAATAGCATTTTTCTTCGCCATTTTTGAGGAAAATTTCAAAATCTCTTGCATTTTCCATATTTTTTTCGTAACTTTGTAAACGGAATTTAATTATGGCGAAATCGCCACAATGAGAAAGTGGTCAAAATCGACCACTTTAAACCTGTCGAATTCGATAGGATTAGAATTTAAAAGCATCGATTTCGATGCCATTGAGAAGTATATTTTTAATTATGGCGATTTCGCCACAATTGGACAATATGGCAAAGACACAATCTATTGTTGTTAGAGACTGTTGAATAACCCTCATTTCAAAGGGGTCGAATTCGACCCCCTTTTACGGGATGCCGGTAGTAATGCATTTACGTTAAGCCCCTCTCGATGGATTGAACTCACTAATGCTATCGGTATTATTTCCAAGACCGGTAGTAATGGCGGTACTTTTGCTCAGAGGGATATAGCGTTCAAGTTCGCCAGTTGGGTGTCAGTTGAATTTGAGCTCTATTTGATTAAGGAATTCCAACGCCTAAAAGAGGAAGAGCAGAAAGCACTCGGCTGGTCGGCAAAGCGCGAGTTGGCAAAGATCAACTACCACATCCATACCGATGCTATTAAGTCTAACGTTGAACGAAGGCAAACAAAGCATGAGGTCGCAAAATGCGATCTCAAATGAAGATTCTTCAAGGTCACAATTTGCAACCTTATAATATATGCCCTCCGCCGTATCAAACATATCCTCCCTCTCCGACCGACTGATCGCCTCTGCTATCGAACAAGGACTCATAGAATCGGAATCTGACATAAAACCCTCAAAAATGGGGGAAAATGAGGGCAAAAAGACTCAAAAACCCACAGAAATGAGGGAAAATGATGAGGGAAATGCACAAAAATACCCCAAAATGGGGAAAATGTGCATTTCCCGACATTGGCTATAAAAAATATTTTGGAATTACTGCGTCAGAATCCCAAGATTAGATATATAGATTTACAAGAAAATTTAGGTATAGACGACAATACCGTGCATCGCTCTATTGCATGGCTGAAGGAGAACGGCTACATCAACAAAGAGCACTCTAAGGTCAAGGGCGTTTGGCAATTGATAAAATAACAACAATCAAAGCATACTTATGACATAACATAGCACAACCGAGCTGACAACGGCTCATGACATATATACAATAGCATTTAGCTTATGCATTCAATGCTATTTTTTTACCAAAATAGACCGCCGCGGGGTGCAAGCCTCGCGGCATTTTGATGAAAAACATCACTAGTGTCCATTAAAAAAGTTTAAAATTGCTTGCAATATATTGTAAAACAATAATTATGTACTAAAAATTTGTGTCGCACATTTGAATTTTGTAT
>CAJOFV010000109.1 GCA_905233925.1 Paludibacteraceae bacterium | reverse complement strand
CCTTTCATTGCCCGTTACCGCAAGGAGAAAACCGGCTCACTCGACGAAGTCCAGATTGCCGCTATCAGCGAGCAGTATGCCCGCATACTCGAACTTGAGGCACGCAAACAAACGATTCTCAGTACTATTGAAGAACAGGGGAAACTGACACCCGAACTCAAAGCGCAGATAGACGAGTGCTGGTCGGCTACGGAACTTGAAGATATCTACCTACCCTACAAACCACATAAGAAAACGCGTGCGGACATAGCTCGCGAGAAAGGATTGCAGCCGCTTGCAGACCGTATTAAGAAACAGTATCCCGAACCCATCAAGGCGACAGAGGAAGAGCTGCAGGGCGCACGCGACATCATTGCCGAAGAAGTATCACAGGACACCAAAGCACGTAACGCTATCCGTCGCGAGTTTTCGTATTCCGCCGTCATCTCCACCAAACTCGTCAAGGGCAGGGAGAATGATGAAGAGGCACAGAAATACAAGGATTACTTTGCGGTCAGCGAACCGCTCAAACATATTTCGTCGCATCGTCTCCTGGCTATCCGTCGTGCCGAAAACGAGGGTGTGATTCGTGTGGATATCTCTGCCGATATTGACAAGTGCCTAGAAAAACTCGACCGTCTCTATATCCGCAACAGCACGTTTTCCGCCAAACAGATGGAGATGGCATTGGAGGATTCCTATAAACGGCTGCTCAAGCCCTCTATTGAGAACGAGTTTGCCGCGTCATCCAAAGAAGAAGCAGACACGGAAGCGATTCGTGTCTTTGCAACCAATCTCCGCCAATTGCTCTTGGAGTCGCCGCTCGGTCAGAAACGAGTGCTGGCGCTGGATCCCGGTTTCCGTACGGGCTGTAAGATGGTCATTCTCAGCGCACAAGGTGATTTGCTCCACCATAATGTAGTTTTCCTGCACAATCTGGATTCACGCCAAACGCTCCAGGATGCCGTCCGCAAATATGCCATCGAAGCCATCGCTATCGGCAACGGCACTGCTTCACGCGAGTGCGAGGAGTTTGTACGCCATGCTTTGAATCCGACACCTCCTGTTTTTGTAGTGTCCGAGAATGGTGCTTCCGTCTATTCAGCTTCGAAGATTGCCCGTGACGAGTTCCCCAATGAAGATGTGACCGTTCGTGGTGCCGTTTCTATCGGCCGCCGCTTGATGGATCCGCTGGCGGAACTCGTGAAGATAGACCCCAAATCCATTGGTGTCGGGCAGTACCAGCACGATGTGGACCAGACAAGACTCAAAGAAGCGTTGAACCAAACCGTTGAATCGGTGGTGAACTATGTCGGCGTAGATGTGAATACGGCTTCGCCGTATCTGCTGACGTATATTTCCGGATTAGGACCGACACTGGCGCAGAATATTGTCAATTACCGTAGTGAGAATGGTCCTTTCCCGAACCGTAAATCCCTGCTCAAAGTGCCGAAAATGGGTGCCAAAACCTTTGAACAGTGTGCGGGTTTTCTGCGCATCGCCGGCGGAGACAATCCTTTGGACAATACGGCCGTGCATCCGGAACGATACGCCATTGCCGAAAAGATGCTCAAAGACAAGGATTTTGACCATCTTGAGAAATATGTGACCGATGATGTCGGACTTCCTACCCTGTCAGATATCGCACGTGAATTGCAGAAACCGTCCCGTGACCCGCGTACACAGGCGGAGGAGTTTCATTTTGACGAGTCCGTGCACACTATCAACGACCTGCAGGTCGGAATGGTTCTTCCCGGCATTGTGACGAATATCTCCAACTTCGGCGCGTTTGTGGATTTGGGCGTGCATAAGGACGGACTTGTTCACATCTCGGAAATGGCGAACCGCCGCATTGCAGACCCGAATGAGGTGGTTGCTCTGCATCAGAAGGTCAAAGTCAAAGTGATTGGCATAGACATTCCTCGCGGTCGCATCAACCTGAGCCTCAAACAACTCTAAGAAATCATAAATTATAAATCGTAAATAATTATGGCTGACGACAAGAAGATTATCTTTTCAATGGTCGGTGTAAGCAAGACGCGTATTGAACAACATTTACCTCTCCTTCTTCTATGGTGCAAAAATCGGCATCATCGGTTTGAACGGTGCCGGTAAATCCACGCTGATGAAGATTATCGCAGGTGTTGAGAAAGACTACGACGGACAGGTTGTGTTCTCTCCGGGATACAGTGTCGGTTACTTGGAGCAGGAGCCCAAACTCGACCCGGAAAAGACCGTCCGCGAGTGCGTTCAGGAAGGTGTACAGCCGATTATGGACTTGCTTAAGGAATACGACGATATCAACAATGCTTTTGCTGACCCTGAAGCCGACTATGACAAGCTTCTTGCCCGTCAAGCCGAATTGCAGGACAAACTCGATGCCACGGACGCATGGAATATTGATTCCAAACTGGACCGCGCAATGGATGCACTTCGTTGT
>CAJOFV010000108.1 GCA_905233925.1 Paludibacteraceae bacterium | reverse complement strand
AACAACTTCTGAACTATGAAGGACACAGTCTTGATTTTGTCTGGAGGTTTGGACTCCGTCACGATGTTGTATGACTATCGCGACCGTATCGCTTTGGCGGTCCCCTTTGATTACGGCAGCCGTCATTCGAAGAACGAGATACCGTTTGCCCGCTACCATTGCAGCCAATTGGGCATTGAGCATCTGGTTATTTCGATGGATTTCATACAGCGTTATTTCCATTCTTCGCTTTTGGTAGGCGGAGAGGATATACCGGAGGGGAACTATGATGACGAGAATATGCGTTCCACCGTGGTGCCTTTCCGCAACGGTATCATGCTTTCCGTGGCAGCGGGTTTGGCGGAAGACCGTGGTTTGAAGGCGGTTATGATGGCGAATCATGGCGGAGACCATGCCATCTATCCCGATTGTCGCCCTGACTTTGTCGCTGCCATGGACCGTACGATGGAGGCAGGCACTTATCAGCGCGTCCGTCTGCTCACGCCTTCCACCCGTCTCACCAAAGCGGACATCGTGCGCCGAGGTCATGCGTTGGGGGTGGATTATGCCCAAACATGGAGCTGCTATTGCGGTGGCGAACGCCAATGCGGGCGATGTGGCACTTGCACCGAGCGGAAACAGGCCTTTGCTGATGCCAGTATCCCTGACCCGACTGTTTATCAATCTTGAATATCTTTAATTTCATACAACCGATAATGTATTACATAAAAAAGACACTTACTATCTCGGCAGCCCATCGCTTGGAGCTGGATTACGAGAGCAAATGCAGCAATCTGCACGGCCATAACTGGACCATCACGGTTTGCTGTCGTGCGGCACAACTGGATAAAAACGGCATGGTCACTGACTTCAGCCGTATCAAAAGCCTTGTCCACGGTCAACTGGACCATACGTGCTTGAACGATGTCCTTGATTGCAACCCTACGGCGGAGAATCTTGCCCGTTGGATTTGCGAAAGCGTGGAGCATTGCTATCGCGTCGAAGTGCAGGAATCCGAGGGGAACCTCGCTATTTACGAGAAGGACGAATAGATGGAAACGCCCGCTCACATCTATCGTGTCAACGAGATTTTCTATTCGTTGCAGGGCGAAGGGCTGCATGTCGGTACGCCGGCTGTCTTTGTGCGCTTCAGCGGGTGCAATCTCCGTTGCCCGTTTTGTGACACCGATTTCGCAGCTTTTTCCGAGATGACGGCGGAGGCCATCGTCGCTCGCGTGCAGGAGTTGTCGCCTTCCGAGCATACGCTGGTCGTCCTCACGGGCGGAGAGCCGATGTTGCAGGTTGATGAACCGCTATTGGCCGCCTTGCACAGCACCGGAAAAACCTTATGTCTCGAAACCAACGGCACCTTGCCTGTCCCCGAATCCGTTGATTTCGTCACCTGTTCGCCGAAAGAGGGCAGTCGGGTGGTGCTTACTTCTGCGGACGAACTCAAAGTCGTTTTCTGCGGACAGGATGTTGAGCATTGGGCGCAAACCATCGCTTCATCCCACCGTTATTTGCAGCCGCTTTCCTGTTCTAACACCGAAGCCACTGTAGCCTATATCTTGCAGCATCCCCATTGGGCATTGTCGCTGCAGACGCATAAACTGATTAATATCCGATAATATACACTAAACTTTTCTCTTATGGACAGCCATCGTTTCTATCAGCTCTGGGAGCATGTCAGCCATTTCTTGGATTTTCGTGATTATATTGATGTCGAAGCAGGTGCGGAGAGCATACGTTCCAATGTCCGTTTCCGCGGACCGAACATCGCCATCTTGTTCTGTGCCATCGTCATCGCTTCGGTAGGATTGAATGTCAATTCCATTCCGGTCATCATCGGTGCCATGTTGATTTCGCCGCTTATGTCGCCTATCATGGGCTTGGGTTTGGCGTTGGGCGTGAACGACACGCGTTTGCTCAACTCGTCTATTAAGAATCTTGTGGTCATGGTGGGCATATCCATCTTGGCTTCCACGCTTTTCTTCCTCATTTCGCCTTTGTACCTTGAGCATCCCACCGAACTGCTTGCACGCACCAATCCCACTATTTATGACGTCCTCATTGCCCTTTTCGGCGGATTTGCGGGCATTATTGAGACCTCACGCAAGAAGCAGGGCACGGTGATTGTCGGTGTCGCTATTGCCACGGCGCTCATGCCGCCTTTGTGTACCG
>CAJOFV010000107.1 GCA_905233925.1 Paludibacteraceae bacterium | reverse complement strand
AAACGACAACTAAAAGAACAAATACCCAACATGTCAACGAACATGCATACATCAAACAACATTTACTAACCCTGTCCAACTTTTTGGGGACACCTCAACTTGACGAGCACTCAAAATCCTAACTAAAGTTAGAAATCTTGAAAATCCATAAAATATATCACAAAAACTGTGCCGTTTTATGACAAAAGTTAAACTACATGCCCCCGTGGCGGAAATGCACGGAGAATTTGAGAAAAATAGCGGAATTATCATGCGCCAGAAGAAGTACCGAGCACCCAACGGCGCGGTCCTCAAAGTCGGCGTTCAGGAGTCTTACAAAATTGCTCATCCGCGCGATTTCGACAGAACACCCGCACAAGGCGCCGAACTTGCCAATATGCGCTCTTTCGGAGAAGTCAGCCGTATGACGACCGAAATCATCCGTTCCGAGCGTTACACCGACGAAGAACTTGCCGCAATGACACCCGAAGAGCGCGCGCATATAACCGAACTCCGCCTCCGGTTGGAGAACTATCGTACCCGTTTCTATGCCCACCGGAAGCGCCTTTCGAGAAAAAACTGCGTCCCGGAGCATCCAAACTCTACCGGAAGCAGTACTCCAAACTCGACACATTCATCCAAGCCCTCCTTCGCTCCAAAAAAGAAGGGGTCTTCTGATAATTGCTTTAGACTATTTAACGGTTTAACAATTTAACGTTTTAACGTAAAAAAGTGCTCCCCAAAGCGCTTTTTTACTTTTCCTCTTGCATATCTCGCAAAAAAGTAGTACCTTTGCACTCGCTTTGGAAGGAGACGCCGAGATTGTCTTGCAGCCCCGATTGATGAATTTGACAACATTGCGCAACCGTTGATATGACCCCGCAGCAGAAAACAGTTCTCGGCTTTGCAGCCGGAGTGGCGGCGGGTGTCTCGTACGGACTGAATCCGCTGTTCGGCAAACCGCTCTTGGACGGCGGCGTGCCGGTGTTGTCGCTTCTGTTCTTCCGTTATGCTATCTCGGCGGTGATCTTAGGCCTCTGGATGGCGTTCCGGCATGAGTCTTTCCGCGTCAACGGGCGGGAAATGCGGCTGCTGGTTGTCCTCGGCTGTCTGTTCGCCGCCAGCAGTGTCTTTCTCTTCGAGTCGTACCGGTTCATTCCTTCGGGGCTGGCAACGACCTTCGTTTATCTGTATCCTGTCTTTGTGGCACTTATCATGGTCGGCACGCTGGTCTTTGGCGAACCGCTGACGGTGAACATCCTCGCCGGCATCGTCATCTGCATTGCCGCCGTCCTGTTCATGATCCTCAGCGAGAAGTAACTCGTTAAAATAACAACCACCGACTCAAACCGAGCCGGTGGTTGTTGATTACTTCTTGATGGTGTTGGAGTTTTGGTTGTATGCTTTGGCGACACATTTCCACTCGCCGTGCATCTTCATCAGCAACAGGTAATCGGTGAAGTCGATACGACCTCCCCATTTCTCCTCTAACACGCGAACCACGGCAACGGTCTCTTCAATAGACACGATATCGACACGCGCCTTGAAATCTGCGCCTGCGCCCACGGTATCTACATTGTGGTAGAACTGCTCAATGGAGCCGTGCTCCAGTTCGCCGTCCAGATAGCCGAACAGCACAGCCTCGTCGGTGAATAACTCGCGGGCATAACGGCTGTTGCCTTCTGCCACACTCTTGACAAACTTCATGGCAGCTTCTTCCACTGCCTTGTACTCTGAAATAGGTGCTCTCATAATCGTTTGTGTTTTAGTTATGATTGAAATTTGGTGCAAAATTACAACAATATTACCATATACGCAAGTACCGAAAAATTATTCGGGTATGGAATAATTTGTGTATATACTTGCGTAATTCGGAAAAAAGCAGTATCTTTGCAGCAAATTTTGAATTTATGTACGAACGAAAGATACCCATTGATTTGGATTGCCCATTGAGGCTTACTATCAGTATGATTGACTCCAAGTGGAAATCCTGCATCCTGGATGAGTTGCGCCACCGCGCCATGCGTCCGAGCGAACTGCATAAAGCGTTGCCGGAAGCCACGCCGCGTGTGCTTGACATCCAGCTCAAAGAATTGGTAGATGACGACTTGGTAATCAAGACTATCTACCCTGAACTGCCGCCGCGGAGCGAGTATTCCATTTCGGAACTGGGCATGAGTCTTATCCCGATTATTGACTCTATGCTCGCTTGGGGCGAGCAGCATATGGACTTGTTTGAAAAGAAATACGGCAAATGACCCGCCGTAGTTATATCACAAAAAAGCAGTACCTTTGCACCCAATATGGAGTTACAACAAGACAGCATCATCGTAAGCGCCAGAATTGAAGCTCTCTTCAATCTCAAGTTGAGCAACTATTTCACGCATGTGTTCGTGACAGACGGCGAGTGCGTAATGAAATATAGCGGTGAGCAGGTGAAAATGGGCAAGGGTGACTGCGTGATTATTGTGGCAAACCATTTGGTGACAGAGCTTCATCCGACAGATGACTTCCACGCAAAAATAATCTTTATCGAGCCCGGGTTCATGGATGTCTGTACACCGCACACGAGTTACGGCATCGTAGGCGGCATGACGATGTTCATTAATCCGGTGATGCACCTTGACGAGCGTGCCGTCGCCTTGCTACAAGCCGCTGGGTTATTCAGTCCAGTAAATTCCAATTTGTCGAACAGATGACATTGTTTAGACCCAATTAGATGATATAATGAAAAAGACAAATAATATGTGGCTACTTTTTGCAATCCTGTCG
>CAJOFV010000106.1 GCA_905233925.1 Paludibacteraceae bacterium | reverse complement strand
TATTCACCGTGTACTGGTTCTTGGTGTTGTTCTTCAGCGTGTCCACGGTTATTTCCGTGATGGCGCACTTGTAACTGTACGTCTTGCCGTCAGCAGCGTAGGCTGCCAATGTCAGCGCGCATAGCGCCGCAATCAAACTAATTTTCTTCATAATTTTCAAATTTTCAAATATTCAAATCTTCAAATATTAATAAATGGGCAATACGGAAGGATCTCCGGGAATAGCACTCGTCTTAATTTCTCCCGAACCGCTGGCACAAATAACGTGCACACTCTGCAAACACTGTGCCCCTGTCTGAGGCTGTATATAGTACTTTTTCATAATTCGTTCAACATTAATTCGTTCAACCTTAAACGTTATTGCAAGCGCATACCTTGCGCGTTAAACTCTTTTCCGTCGCGGATGATAATGAGCTGTCCGTCGCGGATAATCTTCTGACTGCCAATTGTCTGATTGTCAATCGTCCAATTGTCAATCTCCGTAGGTGTTTCTTTGCTGTCTTTTACAAACAAACGTGCTCCGCGACGAGCTGCAGCGCCTAACGGGCTGTTCGGGTCAATATGCACGTATGCACGGAAACCGTTCATCGTACCGTTGGCACTAGGCCAATAGAGCGTGTTATTCGACGAGAGGAAGAAGGTGGTATTGTCGTTGGCAACGAGCGCATACGGGTTAAATACACCGTGCGGCTGTGCGGCATCTTCTGTCTCTACCTCTACGGGTGAGCTGCATTTAATCTTCACACCGCGGAAGGTCAGCGGAGTCAGAGGTTCGTCCGAAGGAGCACCGGCGTAGCGCACGAAGTACGGTTTACCGGCTTCAATAGCGGTTACCTGTTTGAGGTAAAGATCTACTTCATCCGTTTTGTTCTCCGAGTGTTCAAACTCCTTGATAACGAATCCGTGGAGCGGGCAGTCGGAATCGGCTATTTGCGATGCGCTCAAGTCGAACGGCAGTGTCAGGGTGCAGTAATCGCCGTTGAGCAGCAGCGGACGCTCAATAATCATATTTATCGTCTGACCGTTCAACGCAGCCAAGCGGGTCTCGTTGTTCGTTGCCGTTGCTACATCTTCGAACACCTCGTCCTTCATCAGCGTCGTGAACTCAATTTTCACCGATGTGCTCTGGTCGCTTACGCCGCAGTACGAACGCAGATAGAACTCATAATTTTTGTTAGCCGTCAGCCCCGTCAAATTCAGTTCGTGAACACTGCTGCTGATCGTCGTTGCACTTGCCCAGTCGGGGTCTTCTTCGCTCCAGAGCTGACGGATATACTGGTAATTGGACTCCGTGCCTCGTGTCGAAGCAGACCAGGTGATATGTACAGAATTAGCCGTGAGGTTGTCAAATGCCAAGTTGATTGGCTGACCGCAAGTCGCCTCTTTTACAACCACGTTATCCACCCACGCTTGTGCCTGAGAACCGGCGTTGCTGTAACGGATGGCAATGTTTTTCGCATCGCTGCTGATACCGTAGAGGTCTTTCTCATACGGGAACTCGCCATAACCCGTTTGGTTAGGCAGGGTCTCAATGGCCACGAATGTGCTACCGTCCGATTCTACATAGCCCAACTGCATTGTGCAGTCACGGTTGCGGAGGTGGAACGAAACAACCAGATCGCCAAGATCAGCATTGAACTCGGGGAAGATTATTATCTGGTCATTCACGCCGTAGAACTTGATGCTGTTACCCTGGTATCCCAGGCTTTCGCCTTCTTTGTAAGCGTATGCATCGTGGCTTACCTGCGGATATTCGGTCGAAGATACTCTGCTCCAGTTGAACGGTACATCGCCCGCGGTCTCACTTTCGAAATCATTTTCGTAAGGAACTTCCTCCTTTGCCATGCAGGTAAAGGAAACCGGCGAAGTCCAGTTGCCCTCAGCCTCTTCCGAACAAGCAGGCAGCAGACGCACCTGATACGTTCTTGCAGGAATCAGACCGCTGATAGATTTTGGGCCTGCATAATCGGCAGACGCAATCGTCTCGCTTGTCCAGGAATCGGCCGTGGAGAGTTTGTATTGCAGTTTCTTCACATTACCGCTCCAGCTGATGGTCGCTCCGCCGGTTACAGGTGCAGCCTGGATATTCAGAATCATGTCGCATGGACGAGCTACTACTTCCACGTCGTCCAGATATGCATACTGGTTCGAGGTCGTGAAATTGGATACAAAGTATATCAATACGGTCTCGCCGGTGTAGGCAGAGAGGTCAAAGACTTTGGTT
>CAJOFV010000105.1 GCA_905233925.1 Paludibacteraceae bacterium | reverse complement strand
ATAGAGTTCCTGCATGTCATCTTTCTGGATGCACGCGCCGTTGCCCTTGCCGTGGCAGTACTCGCACGCCAGACAGCCGGCGATATGTTTGTGCGCCACGTTGACGAGCGTCACGTTATGCCCAGCAGCCTCGGCTGCGTTTTTGTACTCGTCCGCCATCCAAGCGGTGTTACCCTTCGCTCTCGGCGAAGCCTGAAGAATCAATACGTTCATAATGTATTATGTGTTATGTTTGATGTGTTATGTTAATACTTTTTGAAAATCAGCGGCATAGCTTCCGGTGCAAGCGGCTCTGTTGCTACGAGTTGCAGCGACTTGACCATGTGCAGCGTGCCTTGTTTATATTCCAGAAAATGCGGAGTCTGCAAATGTGCCTGATAAGCGGCATCGTTGCGGTAAATCTCCACAATACGGATGGTGTTCGGAGCGTCCTTAACCTGCATCGGGAAGATACAAATCACGCCCTCTTCACTTTCCACAGACTCCGTGCCCACATTATGTGCCGCCGCGAGATACTCCTCCAAATATCCCTCATTCACCTCAATCTCCGCGATACGGGTAATCAAATCATTCGTCATCTTATTATCGGATTTACTGCAAGCCGCCAATAGAACTGCCGCAAAGGCAAAGATTAAAATCTTTCTCATCTTACAAACTTGCCACCAGGATCTCTTTGATGTCCTTCTCGGTCAGAGCCGCATAAGCATTTTCAAGTCCTTCATTCACAGCGATATGATGTGCCATTTCGTCGAGGCGGCTCTCATCAATACCCACTTCACGCAGGTGCATCGGAATGCCGATCGACTCAAAGAACGCATATGTCGCCTCAATCGCCTTGTTCGCAATCGTCCATTCGTCCAACGAAGCGTCAATACCGAACACATTCACGCCGTATTTAACGAACCGCGGCAAGGTGTGCTCGTTCAGAATATGCTTCATCCACCTCGGCGTAATAATAGCCAAACCCTCGCCGTGCGTAATGTCGTAATAAGCACTCAGGGCGTGCTCAATTCCGTGGCAAGGCCATCCGCTCTCGCTATTACCCAAAGCCAAAATACCGTTGCAACCATACGTACAAGCCAACATCATCTCTGCGCGCGCCGTGTAATCCTCCGGGTTCTCAATACACTTGCGGCCGTTCGCCATGAGGCTACGCAACATCGACTCGCAGAAACCGTCATTCAGCAGCGTCGCATCCTCCACAAAATACTGCTCCATGGTGTGGTTCATCGCGTCCGCAATGCCTGCTGCAGTCTGTTTCCGGCTGACCGAGAACGTATATGTCGGATCCAAGAACGAAACGGCAGGGAACAGATGACGATCCATATAACCGATTTTGTCGTTAGTCTCCGTGCGGGAGATCACACCGCCGCAGTCGTACTCGCTACCCGTTGCCGCTAACGTAATAATATCTACAATCGGCAGAGCTGCCTGTGCTTTCACTTTATACGAAATGAGATCCCACGGATCGCCCTCATAACAAGCACCCGCAGCAATCGCTTTCGAGCAATCCAGCACACTTCCGCCGCCGACCGAAAGGATCACATCCACCTTGTGCTCCTTGCAAAGCCGCACACCTTCCAATACCGAAGGATTATATTTCGGATTCGGCTGAATACCAGGTAGTTCCACTATCTCAAAGTCCTTGAGTGCCTCGCGCACATAATCATACAAACTGCCTGCTTTACCTCTGAAAGCCGGAATTTTCTTTATACTGCCTCCGCCGTAAGTCAGGAGGATTTTCTTACCGAAACCGCTCATTACTTTCTGCAGTTTCTCTACTACGCCTTCACCAAAGATAAGACGTGTCGGCGTCTGATAATCAAAGTTTTGCATATCGTTATAAGTTTTAGTCTGTTTGAAAATTTATTTCTTGTCTTCCTGATCTATTGAAACCAATTGGTACTCACGAGAACCGAGACCAATCTTTTCTGCTTGCTCAAGGATATGAATTCCGTGACGGGAATTGATGCGTTCGATAAGAGCCGCTGCATCATCGCCTTCTTTCGAAGGGTAATGGAAAACGAGATCCACACAAGCCTGATCGAGCGCCACAGGGTCGAGCGAAGCGAGAATACCGATATCGCTCATCTCCGGGTCAGCCGGATGGCTGTCGCAATCGCAATCTACCGACAGATTATTGGCCACATTGATATAGAGAATGCGCTCTCCCTGACCGAAATAATCATGTACGGCCTGTGCTGCAGCGGCCATGGACTCCAGGAATCCTTCCTGATTACCCGTATGTTTCCAGCACTCATTCACATCGTCCGTCACGCCGGCAGAATGGATATACGCCTTTCCTGCAGCCGAAGC
>CAJOFV010000104.1 GCA_905233925.1 Paludibacteraceae bacterium | reverse complement strand
CTTCTTCACCCGCACAAATTAAAATTTGCGGGGCCCCCAATAAAAGGGGAAGGTACAGAAACGAAACATCGTATATACTTATTATACATGCGTCAATTAAAAATCACAAAATCAATCACCAACCGTGAATCGGCATCGCTGGACAAGTATCTGCAAGAGATAGGTCGCGAGGAGTTGATTTCGGTGGAGGAAGAGGTGGAACTGGCCGGTCGTATCCGTAATGGAGACCGCGCCGCATTGGAGAAACTGACCAAAAGCAATCTACGTTTTGTAGTGTCGGTAGCCAAGCAGTATCAGAACCAAGGATTGAGTTTGCCCGACCTGATTAACGAGGGCAACCTGGGCCTGATCAAAGCTGCCGAGAAATTTGATGAAACGCGTGGTTTCAAGTTTATCTCCTATGCCGTGTGGTGGATTCGTCAGTCGATCCTGCAAGCCCTCGCCGAGCAGAGCCGTATTGTGCGTCTGCCGCTCAACCAGGTGGGTTCGTTGAACAAGATCAACAAAGCCTTCCAGCGTTTTGAGCAGGAGCACGAGCGCAAGCCGTCAGCCGAAGAGCTGGCCGAAGAACTCGATATGCCGGTGGACAAGATTGCCGACACGCTGAAGATGTCCGGTCGCCACGTGAGTGTGGATGCACCGTTCGTCGAGGGCGAAGACAACAGCCTGATTGATGTCATGGTGAACGAAGATTCGCCTAACGCAGACCGCGGACTTATCAACGAGTCGCTATCCACGGAAATCGACCGTGCGCTGGCTACGCTGACGCCGCGTGAAGCGGACATCCTGCGCAAGTTCTTCGGTATCGGCATGACGGAGATGACCCTGGAGGAAATCGGTGACGAACTCCATCTCACGCGCGAACGCGTGCGTCAAATTAAGGAGAAAGCCATTAAGAAACTCAACAGCGGTCAACGCAGTCACATCCTGATGACCTATTTAGGTTGATTCACGACAGGTGAAACGGAAAGCGCCTCCCATCGGGGAGACGCTTTTTTTAATCGAACAAGGTTGGTTGGTCGTTGTCAATCTGGCGAAGGATAGCTCGCATAAGGGTTTCGCGGATGAGTCGACTGCGATTGCTGACGCCGTAACGCTCGCAGAAGCGGTCGAGCGCGCGCTGTTCCTGCTCGTTGAGCAGAATACTCACCCTATGTTCGCGAGGCTGCTTGCGTGCCATTAGAAATACAAGGCAAATTTGAGACCGGCGGTAACGAGGCTGCGGCCGGATTTGTGCACAAACTCATTGCCGTCGATGATCTCCGTCACGGGTACAAAGGCTTGCTGGAACTGGCCGTAAGCCACCACCGAAATGGCTGTTTTGGGATTCAACCGGCAGCGATAACCGAAATCCAAGCCGGCGTAGATACCGCCCAGGTAATCCTTGCTCAACGCGATGCCGTAGCCCAGCGAAGCGCCGAACACGGGCGCATGTTTCTCTTCGGTCAGCGGAAGACGAACCGCCGCCTGGATAGGCAGGAAATTATACTTCGCTGCGCCGAGGAAGAGGCCGTGGTAACCCAAACCGCCACCAACGAAGATGTGCCGGCTGCCTATATGGTGGGAACCGAACAGCAGATCCACGCTGAAGCCGCCGCCGACGGTACTGTTGGGATTGAACGCCACTCCGCCACCTGCCTCCAAGAGGATAGAGGCTTTCTTGGCCGTACGGATTTTCTGGTCGTCCTGATCCTCCTGCTGCTCGGTCGGCTCTTTGTCCGGCAACACACCGGCCACCTCCGAACGCGGATATTGGAAACGCGTACCCTCCGCATCGCGGAAGATGAATACTTCTTCGTTCTCAAACACCACCGTTCCCTTGATCTGCGCACCGGTATTGAGCACAATGATTTCCGCGTGCAAACCTGCCGCGAAAGCCAAGAAAAGGAGGGAGAGTGTGAACTTATGTATTAGATGGTTTTTCATTTTCGCTGCAAAGGTACAAAAAATAATTGAAAGTGGAAAATGGAAAAGGGAAAATTTTGCTTTTTTTCGTGTTTTGTCCCAAAAACCGGCACTTATTGCTCGGTTAATTCGAAATCTATCTGCTTGCGGTTGATGTCTGCACGGATGACTTTGACACGTACGGCATCGCCCAGCGTGTAGCGGTCGGGACGCTCGATCAGTTCCATCCGGATGAGTCCTTCGCAATGCGTATCGTCCAGTTGGACAAAGAATCCGAACTCGGTGATGCCGGTGATGTGGCCGTCGAAATCTTCGTAGAGATGGTCGGCCATCCACATGGCTTGGAACAGCTTGATGGACTCGCGTTCGGCTTGCTGCGCCTCCTGCTCGCATTCGGAGCAATGCTCGCACATAAGCTCGAGCTCCTCTCGAGCGACCGCTTGCGCTGTAAGACCGCTTCGCTGTAAGACCGTTTCACTGAAAGACCGCTTCGCTGAAAGAATG
>CAJOFV010000103.1 GCA_905233925.1 Paludibacteraceae bacterium | reverse complement strand
TATTCCACCTGCTCCATATGGTAGTCTACGCGTGTTGTTGGATAGGTATTTACCAATTGCAAAATACACCGCCAACTGGATGCGGTTGACATCCTTATTTGCTTCGTATTGCCCTTGCAAAATAGCGGTCTTGATTGCTTCTACCGCTTGCGATAATGGTATGATAGATTGGTCGTTCATGCTGCAATTATACATTTCGCCTACAAAGTTACAAAAAAATTCTCATATTTGCAAATGAAGAAGTTATTTTATGTTCAATTTTACAGAAAAAGTTACATTTTTCATCAAAATGCCGCGAGGTCTGTACCCCGCGGCATACTATTTTGGTATAAAAATTTATGGTATCGATTGCGTATTAAGCTAAATGCTATTGTATATATGTCTTGAGTCGTTGTCAGCTCGGTTGTGCTATGTTAATGTCATAGGCGTTGATGTTATTGATATGTTTTTATTCGTCGCTATGCGCTGTTATGTACTTGCGGTTGGAGTCATTGCGGCTGATGGTTGTCGGGCGAAGGACACCGGCAAGAACCAACTTGGTTACGTATTGTAGTACTGTGCGTGTTTGGTATTTGACTCCAATCATCGTAAGGATTTCTTGTGCCGTATGAGGGGTCTCGTCACAGAACTCTAATACTTTTTGCTGTTTGGCGGTGAGACGCACTCCGTTACTTTTTGCGTTCGCTCTATTACTTTTGCCAACTTGCTCTATTACTTTTTCGGTCTGCTCTGTTACTTTTTCAGTTTGCTTGGTTACTTTTTGAGGTTGCTCGGTTACTTTTTCGCCGAGGTCTGACACTTTTTGAGTCGGGTCTGACACTTTTTCTGCGCGATAGATGATCGTGCGGAAGTCTTCCGTCTGTTGGAACTCGGGTGTGCTATGTTATATCATAGGCGGTGTTATTGCGTTAATATCTTTCTTGATTCTACATTCTCCAGAACGGTCATTTGTTGGATAGCAATTTGGTTGAGTTTGTACAAGCGTTCCTGTTGTGGCATACCTTCGTTGATAAACACAGCATTCAGGTTCTCCATGTTGCTCAGGCAAATCAACTGATTGATAGTCGCATAATCACGGATATTGCCCTTGTCATCAGGATGCGCATCGCGCCATTCTTTAGCCGTCATTCCAAACAGCGCTACATTGAGCACATCGGCTTCATTGGCATAGATAAGCGACTTGTGATACGGATCAATCTCTTGTGGCACTAAGTTCGCTTTGATAGCATCAGTATGAATATGGTAGTTGATCTTCGCCAACTCGCGCTTTGCCGACCAGCCGAGTGCTTTCTGCTCTTCTTCTTTCAGGCGTTGGAACTCCTTAATCAAATAGAGCTCAAATTCTGCGGATACCCAACTTGCAAACTTAAACGCTATATCTCGTTGGGCATAAGTCCCGCCATATCTACCGGATAAGGCGATAAGTCCGACGGCACATGTCGCCTCGATCCAACGACTTGGAGAAAGGGTGAAAGCATTTAATCCGGCTTGATTTCTAAACCCCTCGAATTCGAGGGGGTTAAAACTGGGGTTGTTTAGCATCTCCCATAAGCCAAGATACTCCAAAGTATTACGATTACGCATCCAATTTCCGACAACGCCATTAGGATCTTCGGCATTTTTCTGCCTTGCAATATCCGTAATACAGATATAATCCATCCCGTTCTGAACAAAAGAACGAACAGTAGTGTCTCTAACAACAATAGATTGTGTCTTTGCCATATTGTCCAAACATGTCGAAATCGACAGAATTAAAATATACTTCTCAATGGCATCGAATTTCGATGCTTTTCATTTTCGCATACAAAGTTATAAAAAAATTCTCATATTTGCAAATGAAAAAGATATTTTAAGTCCAATTCCGCCGAAAAAGTTATGTTTTTCTCTTTTACTCTATCCCATACACCCATCCGGTGTAGCAGCGAGGGCAGGGAATGATGTCAGTCAGGGCGGCGGATTGGTGGGAGTTGAGGCGGAGAGCAGAGGTTGAGAAATACTCATCGGCAGCGGACTCGACGCCGAACACACCGTCACCCAGTTCGATGACATTCAGATAGACCTCCAAGATGCGCTGCTTACCCCACAAGAGTTCGATGAGCACGGTGAAGTATGCCTCAAAGAGTTTGCGCGTGTAGGTGCGTGAGGGCGTGCAGAACACGTTCTTTGCCGTCTGCTGAGAGATAGTGCTGCCACCGGCAACGATACAACCCGAACGCTTGTTGCGATAGAACGCATCAAGCATGTCGCCAAAGGAGCGCATCTTCCGACTCGATGACCGCGCTGATCAGATCGGGGGAGATCTGTTCAAGGGACACCCATTCGTGCTTGAGTTCGAGGCGTTCGCCACGGCTGAAAGCCTCCGACTTGCGCATCACCATCAGCGGAGTGAGCCTGACAGGCACAAACCGGTACAACACCACCAATGCTATGCTCACTGCCATGAATGCAGCCGCGCAGCAGACGCAGAATCTAATGAAACGTTGCATAATCTTCAAATTTTCAAATCTTCAAATCGTCCGCAGGACGTTCAAATCTCTATGCTGCTATCGCAGCGCCTTGCCATGGTCGTCGATCAATGTGCCGAAGCGGTCAGAATATTCGCCGAACGAAGCGAAGAACACATGCTTGGTTTGTGCCTCGATGGAATAGAACAGCGGCGGAGTGAGGACGTGGTAGTGTTTGTCCATGAGTCCGCGTTTGCCGTTGTAATCAACATAGATATAGCAGTCGGTTTCCTCGAAGATGTCGTCGCCGTCCTTATCCTTGCGACCGGTGTTGTAATCCAGTGGTTCGATGCGCTTGTAGATAACATGATACACCAGTTTACCATCGTAGTCAAACAGCCGCTGAATGCCGTTGTGCTCGGTAGCAATCAGTCCCTCCGACCAATCGACCTCGATGGCTTTGTACGCACCGCGCAGAACCGGCTTGAGGTTGTAGTCATAGACTATACACTCGTCACAGAGACGGGTGTTATACAAACGACGGTTGTAGCAAGTCTCGATGCGCTTTTATGTCGCCAGGCGACATCTGTAGCGCCGAGTACCGAACGCGAGTGCAAAGGTACAACATTTTTTTCAAATATGCAAATTTTGTGAGCAGTTTTGTACCAAATACGCGGATAAATGTATAAAAAGAATGAAACTCGCTACTAACGGCGCGAGCATAGAACGAAATAAAATCATCTATACCGATAGTGCGGCAACAATCTCGCGGTCGGAGAGGGAGGATATGTGAGAACGTGCTTTATACAACATGATACCCTCCCTTTTTTGCAACTCCACGAAATGCTATCTTATGAGCATCAGACAATTGCTTGATATAACGTTGTGTGGTTCGCAAGCTACGACCTAAACGGGCAGCAAGTTGCGGCG
This sequence comes from Paludibacteraceae bacterium, assembly GCA_905233925.1. Taxonomy (GTDB): domain Bacteria; phylum Bacteroidota; class Bacteroidia; order Bacteroidales; family Paludibacteraceae; genus Colicola. The sequence continues at coordinate 1,296 of CAJOFV010000103.1, read as the reverse complement.
CATTCAGCCCAGGGGTATCGGCTATAGTTTGAAACAGTCTCTGCTCAAAATCTTCAACAGAAACGGGAGCAGGTTCACTGGCTTGGAACAAACGCAAGATATCCAATTGAGTCATAATCACACGATCGGCAATAAACCGATGGAACACCTCGGCATCGTTGTGCCCAGCTTCCAACGCTGCTACATACTCCACACGTGTGACAGCCGGAATAATAGCGATGTTATAATCATTACGTAGCAACGCCAAGTTCATCAACAGTCTTGCCACACGTCCGTTGCCGTCAATGAACGGATGGATATACACGAAGCGCCGATGCAGTTCTGCCGCCAATAGCACGGGATGCATCTTACCTTCGTGATTGATGTACCACTGCACAAGTTGCTGCATCCGTTTGCTAATCTCCGAAACAGGCGCAACAGGATAACGGCTACCACTGACAAACACAGGAACACGGCGATACACTCCGGCACGCTCTGGATCGACTTGCTGATAAAAGAGTTTGTGGAGGGTGCGGATGGTATCTTCCGTAATAGGGGCTTCGCGGCTTAAATCATATAGATAGTCATAAGCTTTGGCGTGACCTACAGCCTCATATACGTCGCGCAACGGTTTGCCCTCGATAGTCAAGCCGTTCTCAATAACAATCTTGGTCTCCGATTCTGTCAGACTGTTGCCCTCCAAAGCATTGCTGGTATAAGTCAAGCCAACGCGATAATACTCGCGCAGCGACTTGAGAGTATCCTCGCTGAGAGGTCGGAAAGCCCACAACTGTTGCTGTTGCCGCTCACATTGGGATATTTTCTTGCGAAGTTCTGGATCCATATATATAAATCATTTTGCACCGCCAAAAGCGCCTTTTTACACCGCCATACTGCGCTTTGCACCGCCATACGGCTGCTTTGGCCATAACTATTTTCGCCTACAAAGTTACAAAAAAAATCTGAAAAATGCAAATGATGAGGAGAGATTTTGGAAGGAAAAGTGAAAAATTTAACGAGAAAGGGGAAAACGATGGGATACTGAGAGGAAAATTAAAGAAAAGCGATGGAGTCAACTAATCAAAAAAGACTTGCAAAAGGATTCGAGAGTAGGGACTTTCTTCGTAAATCCCGTCGCAGTGCCTGCAATAGATTCTCGGTACCGCGGGGACTTCTTACAGGAGTCCCGTCGCGGCACTTGGGTTGGGAGGCGAGAGTAGGGACTTTCTTCGTAAGTCCCATTGCAGTACCTGCAATAGAAATGCAAAAAGAAATGAGCGCCCTTTCAAATAAATTTGAGGACACTCATCTCTTTTC
>CAJOFV010000102.1 GCA_905233925.1 Paludibacteraceae bacterium | reverse complement strand
GCGGGTATTTCGAGCGTAAGCAGCATTTTCTGGAGTCTATTCCGAACGCTCTGCGGAACCTGTGCGATATTCTAACAGGACTCAAAGACAACTATCCCTATTTGTATCATGTTAGTAACGATTTACTCCTTCTCATATAAAAAAGGCATCCCGGCGGACGCGTCCGGGAACGGTGGAGGCTATGTGTTTGACTGTCGTTCTACCCATAACCCGGGTAAGTATGAACAATACAAAATGCTTACGGGCTTGGATCAACCGGTGATTGAATTCCTTGAGCAGGACGGCGAGATACTGACCTTCCTCGAGCATGTGGATGCGCTTGTGGATCATCATGTGGCGCGTTTTCTCGAACGCGATTTCGCGCACCTGCAGGTTTCGTTCGGTTGTACCGGAGGACAACACCGCTCCGTCTATTGCGCGGAGCACCTTGCTATGCACCTCAAAGAGAAGTACGACGTACAAATAAAATTAATCCATAGAGAACGCGGAATCGAGAAGACAATATGAGGGCGATGATTTTTGCAGCAGGCTTAGGTACGCGTCTCAAACCGCTTACCGATACGATGCCAAAGGCATTAGTGCCGTTGGCAGGTAAGAGCCTGTTGGCATGGCAAGTGGAGAAACTGCGTGACGCAGGCATCACAGACGTCATCGTTAATGTTCATCATTTTCCTAACCAAATCATCGAAGTCGTGCAAGCCAACAACGGATGGGGCTGTAACATCACTATCTCCGACGAACGCGACCAATTGTTGGATACTGGCGGCGGATTGAAAAAGGCGATTCTTGACTTTGGGTTATCGATGCAGAAAGAGCCGATTCTGGCGTGCAATGTGGATATCTTGTCGAATATTGACCTCAAATCGCTCATCGCATCATATGAGCAAACAGGCGTCAGTCAGTTGGTGGTTAGCGAACGAACGACGCAACGATACTTGTGTTTTGATGAAAAAGGATGGCTGCAAGGATGGACGAATATAGCAACAGGAGACGTCAAGCCGTCTGTCATCAGGAATCGGCTTTCAGACTTGCGTAAGTTAGCCTTCTCCGGCATGCAGATTCTAAGTCCCGAAGTGTTGCGAATTCTGATACAGATGGCGCAAATGAAATTCTCTCTCATCGATTTCTATCTCTCCGTCTGTGAAAGAAATCTCTCGCCTTTATTACAGGCTTATGTGCCGACTGATTATCGCATGATGGATGTCGGCAAGATAGATCAAATTACAGAAGCTGAAGCATTCGCAGAGCGTCTTCTGCCATGCAGGCAATAGATGTTTTCCCATCGTTAATAATTACAATGGCATTGCCTTTTATTATTTTCTGCGCGCGCATGCGTGCACGGACCTTATTGATGTTTTCTTTTGTCGCTTCGCCATGGTAATCGCGTGCAATCGTTCGTGCGAGGCGTATGTCTTCCGGCGCGTCAATAACCACGATTCGGTCGCATAATTGGTCAAGACCTGCTTCGTAGAGAATAGCCGATTCTATAAAGTCCGGCTTTCGCTGCATAATATCTGCTTTAACAGCCGGATGCACGATGGCGTTTAGTTGCTCTCGCAACGCCGGTTCAGCAAAGACGCGCTGAGCGACATAGGCGGTGTTATATTGGCCAGGACAGAGCCTATCTTGGCTATGGATGAAGGCCTCTTCACCTAGCAGGTCAATAATCGCCACCTGAACCTGCGGATTTTCCGCGATAATGCGTTTCGCTTCTCGGTCGCAATCGTAAACCGTGAAACCGCGTTTGACAAGTTCCTTCGCAAAAGTGGATTTGCCGCTTCCTATACCTCCTGTGATGCCAATCATATCAGAACTGGAAATAGATGAAAGGTTGCATGTCGGCTGTGACAAACTGATAGATGACGATAATTGCCACACACACGGCAATCACCATCGCCCACAGCGGCATGGCACTGAAACACAAACGGTAACGCCGTTTCCAGTTGGTCGGCAGCCAGTGAATGACCATACCGGCAATGAACATCGCCACTACCCAGCGATATTCCCATAGGAAGTCAGGAATGATGGCATTGCTCCATGCGCCGCCTATCTGGTTTACCATGTTTTTCGCTGTCGCCCACGCCACTTCGTTCGCAGTAGCCGGGTCGAGGTTACTGCTTGAGCGGAAGAATAAACGGGTGAAGGTAATGAATGTGAAAGTCTGAAGAATAGCCCAAGCCGTAGAAAGCGACTTGGTCACTTTCTGCCATTGGCTGTTAGTTAGCAACTGTTGGCTATCTCGTTCAATGAGCCAATAGATATACCGCACGGCTGTGCCGACCCAAATGATGGCAGCCCATACGGCAAAAAGACGCCATGCCGGCAGGTTGGTATAGAAGTCGGCGAAACACAAGCCTGCTGTCAGCACACTCATGCATACAAAGCGTATATGCCAGTTCATCTCTCGCCAAATCTTCTCCACTATCATACCGATGCCGTTGACACCGCCCCAAATG
>CAJOFV010000101.1 GCA_905233925.1 Paludibacteraceae bacterium | reverse complement strand
TGCGCATAACGCGGAGCCTGGTTCGTCGCCGTACGGAAATGCCAGTTGCCCAAACCGCCTCTTCCGCCTTTAAGCAAGACCACGCGCTCATCGTGCTCTTTTACCTCGCAGATGAAAGCACCCGTCTCGCCGTCATAAACAACTGTCCCGCAAGGAACTTCGATGATTTTGTCTTCTCCGTCCTTGCCGAATGAACGGCTCTGACCGCCTTTACCGCCGTCTGTCGCCAAGATATGCTTCTGGTATTTGAGGTGCAGCAATGTCCACAGATTGCGGTTGCCGCGAAGAATGATCGACCCGCCTTTACCGCCGTCACCGCCGTCAGGACCGCCTTTCGGCAGGTATTTCGCACGATGAAGGTGCATACAACCCGCACCGCCCTTGCCGGAGCGGCAGTAAATCTTCACATAGTCGATAAAATTGGCAGGCATAGCGTTTAGCGATTAACGTTTAGTGTTTAGCGTTTAGCGATTTTTGTATCCGTCCACGATTCGCATGATTTGCAGGAAGACATCCGCCATGGTGTGATTGCCGTTCACGGCGAAATAGTTTCCGTGGTGCAGGTAATAATGGGCAATAGGCTCTGTCTGCTGGTGATAAACGGCGATACGGTGACGAATCGTGTTGAGGTTATCATCCGCCCTGCCGCTCACTTTGCCGCGTTCGATAAGACGCTGGATAAGCAGTTGCTCATCTACCAGCAGGTCAATCATAATGGCTTCCATCTCATATTTCTGCAGCAGTTTCGTCAGCGACTGAGCTTGTGCTACCGTACGGGGATAACCGTCAAAAATGGTGCCTTTGCAATCTTTCGGAAGGCCGGAGATGTAACTCTCAATCACACCGTACATCATGTCGTCCGGCACTAAATTGCCTTTCGAAATAAGTGCATCTATCTGCTTGCCCAATTCGCTGCCGGTTGCTATTTCGGCACGCAACACGTCACCCGTGGAAAGGTGTTTCAAACCGTATTTCTGAGCAATAAATGCCGATTGAGTGCCCTTGCCGCTACCGGGAGCACCCGCAAGTATTATATTCAACATAATGTTATTGTACTATTTGACGATTCAAATCAGACAAAAACGAGTTGCCCAACAAAGCGGGCAACTCGTTGAATAAGCTACATTGCCTGATTAGAGAGCTAATCTTGCACCCGGTTTGATTCTTACAACCTTGCGAGCAGGAACGTTAACAATTTCGCCTGTGCGCGGGTTTTTAGCTTTGCGAGCTGCTCTTTGAGCTACACCGAAGCTTGCGAAACCGATAAGTTGCAAACCTTCACCTTTCTTGATTGCCTCTACGGCTGCATCTAATGCTGCGTCGAGAACTTTTGCTGCCAATGCGGCGGATACCTCAGCCTTTGCTGCTGCTGCTTTTACGAGTTCTGATTTGTTCATAACTTTTGAATTTAAAGTTTATTAATAGGGTTAACTAAAAGGTAACTTTCCAAATACGACCGCAAAGATACAAAAAATTCTTTACATACCAAATATTTTCGCAAAAAAAATAGTCTTTTTTGCAAAAAAAACGCAATTTTTATCAAAAAGGGCACTTTTTATGCGGTTAATTCGAAAAAAAGCAGTACTTTTGCACCCGCTATGAGAAATTTACCAACTGTCACTCGCTATTTGTTAATAGCCAATTTTATCGTTTTTTTTCTGACGGCTTTTTTGCGTCGCTACGGAATTGATTTGAATGGTTTGTGCGGATTGCATTATATCACGGCCAACTCGTTTCACTGGTGGCAACCGTTCACCTATATGTTCCTTCACGCCGATTTCAGCCACATATTTTTTAATATGTTCGCCGTTTGGATGTTTGCGCCGGTAATTGAGCAGAAATGGGGAGCACGCCGTTTCCTTATTTATTATTTGGTCTGCGGTCTGGGAGCTGCGGTTATTCAGGAAGCGGTGTGGGCACTTATGTTGTCTAATCTCGCTACCCATTATAGTGCCGAATCGGTCGCACAATACGCGTTCATGCTCAATACCATCGGAGCTTCGGGAGCAGTCTTCGGCATCCTTTTTGCTTTCGGATGGCTCTTTCCGGATATTCCGATGTTTATTCTCTTTATTCCTATCCCTATACGTGCGCGCGTGTTCGTTATAATATACGCGCTCATCGAACTCTTTGCCGGCTTGGGATCGGTAGCGGGAATAACGGCAGATCATGTCGCGCATTTCGCGCACCTTGGAGGAATGCTCTTCGGATGGCTGCTGATTCTCTATTGGAAAAAGACAGACTGGCGCGAACCGGGTGAACTATGGCAGTCTCTCCGCGCCAAAATCACCGGTCACCACCGCCTTGACAGCTCCGACTCCGACAAGTTCGGTAATTACCACTACCAAAAACGCGTCTGATCTTGACTTATCGCGTTACCGCTTTTTGTTGCGCACTGGTAGCGGAATGTGAAGTCGGAAACAGGACCATCACGGGACCATGTCCTGAGAACATTACTTTTCACCAAGCTATTTTGGCGACGACGGGTTTGTGGTCGGAGCCGGAGGCATTGGGGATCTCGCAACGAATCGGGACTAAGGGGTCGGAACTCAAGATATAATCGATTCGCAAGCCCACATGCCTGTGTTCACAGGTTGCACCCCAGCGCCACGGATGACGTTCGCTCCAGGCGTCATGCAAGCCGCGACTGATGTGCCAATAGGCAAAACTGAGCGGAATAGAATTGAAATCGCCGACAACAATAACGGGATAAGGACTGTTGTCAATCTCTCTCCGGACAATACGCGCTTGTGCATTGCGCAAAGGAATAGCCCGTTGCCATTTCTCTTTGATGCGTTTGAGAGAAGCCTGGAACCCTTCGTAATTACGCAAGGTGAAATTATAGGATTCCAAATGGTTGTTTATCAGCCGGATCGTATCTTTGCCGACCACGATGTCGCAACGGTTGCTGAGGTTGCCGCGTGTCTCGTAATGAATACTCTGTTTGTTAATCAGCGGATAACGCGACCACACCATTGTTCCGAACTGGCGGTATTTGTTATACACAGAGAAATCGATGTAGGAGTATTGGTATTTGCGGCCGAGTGTTTCCTTGACTTCCTGTAAAGTGATATATTTATCGTTCTTGATGACTTCCACTTCCTGCAAGCAAATCACATCGGCATCCTGCTCCAACAAATACTGCAGCACTTGGTTGTCCGCAGGCTTTTTGTCGCCTCCCATCCGCTCCGTATTCCACGTCAGAACGGTTATTGCTATGATAAGGGCTTTCAGCATATTCGGCTTATTTTTTCGGCTCCAATGTGACTAACGGTATAATCATTTCCTCCAACGAAATGCCGCCGTGTTGGAACGTGTCGCGGTAGTACTGCGCGTAGTAATTGAACTGGTTCGGGTAGGCGAAGAAATCGTTCCCCGTGCAGAACGCATAACTGCTGCTCACATTCGGGCAGGGCAATCCGACACGCTTCGGCTGCTCAAGGAAGAAGACGTTCTTGGAGTTACAATTAAGTGCCTTGCCCACTTTGTAACGGATGTTGGTGTTGGTGTTCTTGTCCGCAATGATCTGTACGGCATTCTTCACGCGGGTGGTGCCATGGTCGGTGGTCAGTACAAGCGTAAAGCCCAGTT
>CAJOFV010000100.1 GCA_905233925.1 Paludibacteraceae bacterium | reverse complement strand
TACGTTGTCTATGTCCGAGCGATTCGTCTTCATACGCATGTCGAAGCGATTGAAGGATCTGATAATCACGGTCGGTAACAATCTCGCCGTGGTCAATTATTTTTTCGCCTTTCTGCACGAGACCTTGCGTTGGCGAAAGCGTGGCAAGCAGTTTTTCGCGCATGGAAGCGGTAAGAGCTGTGTCGAGAACGAGATTCTGCGCGCAGTCGTAACCGAAATGCTTGCGTGCCGTCATAGGCGTGAAGACTTCGGAGAGCGGATAGGTCTTCGAGACACGATTCTGCATGACAGCAATTCGGCTGAATCCTTCGGTTTGCATCCACTCCATGTCGGAGAGAGCAACCACGAGCACTTGGCGCTGCACTTGCGGGATGTACTTATAGCAAGGCGTGAAGGTCGTGAGCAGCTGTTGCTGCTCCTTTGCCATCTGCTCGTCGGTTTTGTAGATCGGGAAGTCGAAATCCGCCGTGAGCGTAGCGTATCCCCACGGTTTGCCTACCTCAAAATGATAGCGGAAGGCATTGTTATAACGCGGAAATAACAGCACGATGACCGCTGCAAGGACTGCGAAAAGGCTTAAACGGAAAGCCGTTTGGGCGTATTTGACATTTGAGATTTTCATTATCTTTTCGATTTAAAGAATTCTTGTATGAGGGCGCGGCATTCAGATTCGAGAACGCCGGCTGTGACTATTGCTTTGGGATGGAATGCCCGTGGTGCGTATGTTTGATAGCCACGCTTGGGATCGGGTGCGCCATAAACGATTCGGCTTATTTGCGCCCATCCGATAGCACCGGCACACATGGCGCATGGTTCAACGGTGACATAGAGCGTTGCGTCCGGCAGGTATTTACCCCCGAGCGTCTGCGTGGCAGCAGTTATGGCTTGTATCTCGGCGTGCGCCGTAACATCCGAGAGCGTTTCGGTCAGATTATGCCCGCGACCGATAATCTTACCTTGCGAGACGATGACACAGCCGATGGGAATCTCGTTGGCGGCAAGAGCCTTGCGGGCTTCGTTTATCGCCAAATTCATGTATTTTTCATCGGTATCCCGGCATTCCGAAATTACGGTATCCCGATAGAACAATTTTAGTTCTTCGGGATGGGACTCGAAGTGATTGCCGATGACGACGATGTCCGCGCCGGCATTGTAGGCGGCATTCATGGCTTCCGGCGTGCGGATTCCTCCGCCAACGATGAGCGTGACGGAAGTGTTTTCGCGAACCGCTTTGATGATGTCCGGCGAGACGGGATGAACGGCACCTGAACCGGCTTCAAGATAGATGGCTTTTTTACCCATCAGTTCGGCGGCGATACAGGTGTCGATGATGGTTTGCAGGTCGGAAGGATCGAGCGGTTTTGTGCCCGTAACGCGCATGGTGGAAGTCTCCACTCCACCGTCAATCAGGATGTATGCCGTTGGGACGAAATCCGTATGGGAATCGCGAATAGCACGCGCAGACTTAATCTGCTGACCTACAAGGTATTCAGGGTTATTTCCAGATAGTAAAGAAAGAAATAAAACGGCATCTGCTTCAGGGGTAAATTGTGACGAATTTCCGGGGAACAATATAATGGGAATTTGACATTTGACATTTGACATTTGACATTTAAGATTCCGGATAAACTCCGTGGGATTGCCGCCGGTGGAACCGCCGACAAAGATGTAGTCGGGATGGCAGGATTCGGAAATGGGAAGCGCGTCCAGATTTGCTTTTTCCGGATCCAATAAAAGGGCAAGACTATGTTTTTTAGTTATTTCCATTCGAATGTTTCCACCATTTTGATGACGTCGTTTCGGAGATAGTTATATACAGGAGCGAGGGAATCGGCATTCGGCGGGCAGTTGCAATAGACCGAAGCACGGAAGAAATGGCGTGTCGAATCGGTAATAAAGAACTGACAGGACGAAGCGGTATTTCCCTCCAAATCAAAGAGTACGCCATAGACATTCGCTTCGGGATGGGTGTAGTCCTGTTCGGGAATAGCGTTTGCAAAAGAGGCGTTGCGATAGACAAACTCGAGTGCATCTTCGGTCAGTTCGCGAAGGTTATTGTGAACCGGTTTGTAGGAGCAATGGATCGTTGCGTCAAAGGCGGGATACCAGATATTGATCCAATACGGTTCTTCGGCGTCTTTGCGCGGTTGGACTATGGCATTGCCGGAAAGCGCGAACGTGTAGGGATAAGCAGGATAGAGGTTTTCGAAAGCCGTATAGGAAGTATCGGGCACAGCAATGCGGTAATAACCGTAAGGCTTGGGCGTGGACACATGGTGACACGCCGTGAACAAGATTAATCCTATGCCGAAAAGTAGCAATTTGCGCATTTTATTCCAAATTAGGGTGCAAAGATAATACTTTTAATTGAAAATGGAAAATTGAAAATTGAAAATTTGCATTTTTATACCTAATTTGCATTTTTTTACCAAAAAAATGTGTGCGCGCTTGCACATGTCAAATATTTTTTGTATTTTTGCGCCCAAATTGGGATTTTGTGAAATGAATAATAATTTTTGCGTAATAATGGCAGGTGGGGTTGGAAGCCGGTTCTGGCCGTACAGCCGCGAGAGCAGTTTTTGGATTTTTTCGGCACGGGTCGAAGTCTGCTGCAGATGACAGTCGATCGTTTTCGTCCGTTGGTATCTATTGAAAATGTGGTGATTGTGACGAATGTGGCGTATAAGGATTTGATTTTGGAGCAAGTGCCGGATTTGCGTGAGGAGCAGATTTTGTGCGAGCCGGCGAGACGGAATACGGCGCCATGTATTGCTTATGCGGTAGCGTGGATTGAGTCAAGAGGTAAGAGTCAAGAGTCAAGAGATACGGCAAATATTGTGGTGGCGGCGAGTGACCATCTGATTTTGGAGGAAGAGAAATTCAGGGAGACGATCAGTAAGGCGTTTGATTTTGTGGAGCGGAACAAAGCCATTTGTACGTTGGGTATGCAGCCGACGCGGCCGGAGACGGGGTATGGCTACATTCAATACTTGAATGAGCCGATTGAAGATTTAAGATTGAAGATTGAAGAACCGGGTATTTTCCCTGTGAAGCGATTCCGGGAAAAGCCGGATTTGGCGACGGCAAAAGAGTATCTGCAAAGCGGAGATTATTTATGGAATAGCGGGATTTTTATCTGGAGTTTGGAGACCATAAGCGAGGCGATTGAGAAATACCTGCCGGAAGTAGCGGAGATTTTTGCGAAAGGAAAAGGTGTTATCGGAACGCCAAACGAGCGCGCATTCATCGAAGAGAATTTCCCGAAATGTCCGAATATATCCGTGGATTACGGAATCATGGAAAAAGCGGACAATGTGTTTGTGCTGCCGTCGAGTTTCGGTTGGTCGGATTTAGGCACATGGGGCAGTCTGTATGAGTTGAGCGAGAAAGACGAGCAGGGAAACGTGGGTTTGCATTCGGACACGATGTTCTATGAGGCGAAAGGCAATGTGGTGACCTTGGAAAGCGGGAAATTGGCAGTTGTGCAAGGTGTAGATGATATGATTATTGCGGAGGAAAAGGGCGTGCTGCTCGTTTGCAAAAAGGCTGAAGAACAACGGATTAAGGAGTTCGTGAAAGCAGCACAGGAGAAGTTTGGAGGGAAGTTTAATTAAGGATTGAAGATTTTTATAATTACCTAATATTAAATCACTATCATGAGTTATCTGAATTTTGACAAGACGGTGCTTGTTAATCTGGAGCGTTCGCTTCAGAAAGAGATGATTCGGACAAACCGTGCAGGGGTTTATAATTCCACGACCTTAGTGGATTGTAACACAAGGAAGTACCACGGTCAGTTGGTGATGCCGTTACCACAATTGGGAGATGACAATTTTGTGCTCCTGAGTTCATTGGACGA
>CAJOFV010000099.1 GCA_905233925.1 Paludibacteraceae bacterium | reverse complement strand
GGGTGCGACATTTAGCGGGTGGAAATCCCGCCCGGGAAGGTCTAACCAACCACCGGTAGCAAACTCTTAGCACGCAATGGTAACATTGCGGGCGAAGCAAGAGAAGTCAGGCAGTAGGGTCATAAGGCAGTTCAGCCCCGAAATCAGGAGAACGAGTGTGCCGACACTGTCACGGAAGTGGAAGGCAACACGCGAGATTGTCGTTATGGTGAGACTCAATCGCGGGTGCGCCCAGGCAAGGGTGCAGTAACCGACGGGTGGGAACCCCGTCCAGAAAGGTCTAACCAGCCACTGGAAGCGAGTCTTAAGTATGCAGCAGTAATGCTGTGGACTGAGCGTAGACAGCAAGGTAATAGGGTCATAAGGCGTTTCAGCCCCGAAATGAGTCGAAACGAGCGTGCCGACGCTGTCTACGAAGCGGAAGGCAATACGCAAGATTGTCGATTTGGTGAGACTCAATTGCGACGCTCCGGGGTCGAAGGTCAGCCATGTTACACAAGGTTACTGCATCAACTGGGGAGAGCCTGCAAACTCCACATACGCCCGACATACGTCCGCTAAACAGCGAGAGGCGGAGTGGTATACCGAACAACTCACGAAGGACGGCGATGGTTTGCAGGCAGTCGGATAGCTCCATAGTACCGATGAAAGCGGGTAATGCCGCCGGAGGGAAGGGGGCTACACAGAGTCACATTCCTCAAAGGCACCTCTGCCGTACTCAGATATGGACTTGAGAGGAAAACGTAAAGGGGAAGAACGCCGTGCGTACTCAGAAACGCACAGGTCATTAGCTCTGTGAGGAGCCGGATGCGGGAAAGCCGCACGTCCGGTTCTGTAGAGGGGCTGATCCCGCAAGGGGTCAGTCTACTCGACAAACTGAATTTCATAAATATGCTCGCATGGCAAACATACGTTACCAAGCGAGTAACTTTCTCAAATGTGGTTCCTGCGTTGAAAAAGGGCGCAAAAACACATCTCCCCCAGCGGAAGACGCTTTTCCCTATTCAGTTACCTCATCTATGCGGCTGCAAATCGTAACCAAAGCTGCATGAATGCAAATCGCCATGTGTTGCTTCGACCAAGCGACATCACACGTTCTCTTGCATGTTCGGTGACATGACTGGCACAGCGAATGATGTTGTCTATGACGGTGCGAATTCTGCGGCGTTTTACCCTGCGCTTTTGGTCGGGCTTGTGCCGGAGAGATTCCTGTCCAATCATGCGAAGCAAGTTGTAAGCGATGAGGGCAAGTTCCAAAACCAACTCATTCGTTTCAAATTTACCGGAAGGCAGCCGCTCCACATCCATGTCAGTCTTGATTTCGCTGTGATACTGTTCGCTCTCACCATGGGCATGATATGAGTCAATGACAGCGTCATCAGACCAACCGAGATTCGTCCACCATGTATTCAGTTCAATATCGGGAGTCAGAAGGATCTGTCCGTATTTATCGATGGTACGCTCGATGACCTCGTAGACAATGCGCATGCAGATGGTCTTGACCTCGCCGTCGTTTGTAACATATTCGACATCTTTCCACGAAGAACCGACGTAGACGACTTTACCGTCACGAGGATTGCGAATATCCTTGCAGCATTCTTTGACCTTCGCAAGCCACTCGTCTTTTGTTTCCTTGCTGCGCGGATTACGCTTTATGATGAACCAAGATCCATCTTCAAGCAGAATGCCAAGGTTCTCTTTGGCGTCATTGCCGGAGTCCATCCGTATCAGAAGTGGGGCGTCCGTCAGTTCATGGCTCAAATGCAGCGTTTCTTCAAGAAAACGCGGCGTCCCTTTTTGACAATGCTGCTTTCCTTCACGCAGCTCCGCATTGACAAGAAAGCCCTCGGTTCCAATATAAGCCATGATGGGCGCATAGCCGTCAAAACCCTTGTATGTGCGGGATACGCCCTCTTTGTTTGTCTTAGAGTTGTCAAACGGAGTGACGTCAATATCCAACGGCACCTCTCCGGTAGGCAGTCCAGAAGGAGCAACCTTATGGGTGCGGAACATATCGACATTCGCCTGAAGGATTTGTGACCGAAGGCTGCTGCCAATATCATCCATCCGTTGCCGGAGGGTTTCCGCAGACGGGATACTTCGCACGATGCCGAGTGCTTCCTTGTAAAACTCCGGGTCATCTTTCATTTCATTGACAGCCTCAAATGGAGTCTTGGCCTGGCAGAGCAAACCGGTATAGGTAAGCAGAATATCGCCGTTCTTGATTTGAGGCTCGCTGCGCTTTTTATCAACAGGGATTCGATTGCAGCGTTTGACAAAATCGCTCTTGGCGAGCATTGCACCAACAATACCGAGACCACTCGGTGAGATAATACGTTCGTTGGAGAAAACGACCTTAAACCGCGGCTTATACATGGCTCCGACCTCCGTCCTGGGTTGGTTCCATTATACCACAGACAGGCATTTCTTTCACCTATTGGGTGTGAATATTTAAGCCGGTTTTGGCTGCTCAAATCCTTTGATTATGCAGGTTTCGCCCTCTTTGGCATACTTGAGTTTCACGGATTCAGGTAAATTTCATCTTAACTCACGGATAATATGGAGGGCATGCTGACGTGCCTTGCCGTGTTGTCACTGT
>CAJOFV010000098.1 GCA_905233925.1 Paludibacteraceae bacterium | reverse complement strand
CGACGTTTGCCGAGAATCCGCGCGGGTTTGAGAATATCAAAGATTGGCGCAGGGACAATGTGAATCTGGCCATTCAGGATATCCACAACACGATTAAGGAGTGCAAACCGGAAGTGGAGTTCGGCATCTCGCCGTTTGGCGTTTGGCGGAACGCGGGTAAGGATCCGACAGGCAGCAAGACGAAGGCCGGTATCACCAATTACGACGATTTGTACGCGGATATACGGCTGTGGATACGGGAAGGTTGGATCGACTACGTGCTGCCGCAGTTGTATTGGGAAATCGGCAAAACGGTGGCGGATTATGAGATCTTGGCGCACTGGTGGGCCAATGAGGTACGGGGAACCAATTGCAAGCTGTATATCGGTATGGCACCGTATCGGCTGGAGGGTGCGAGCAAGAAAACGCCTTGGGGCCAAGGCAACGAGATAGCGCGGCAGATGCGTCTCAACCGCACGATACCGGAGATAAGCGGTGAGTGTTTCTACTCCACCCGTCCATTATTAAGGAATCCTCGCGGAGTGTGCGACAGCATAAAAGCAGCCTACCTCCGCCAATGTTCTACGGACGGCCATCGGCAGTCCGATCGAGCAGAGCTCTTCACCCGTAAAGGGAAGGGAGAATGCCCTGGTGATAGTATTTCGCTGCCGTGGGAATAAAAAATATGAAATTTCGCAAACTCTCATTTTCGGTAATCGTTCTGACGATGTTTCTGTGCGGATGTTCTATCGTTCAGGCCGTCAAACTCAAGGACTGTATCTACCAATACAGCCACATCTCCGATGTCACGTTTTTGGAAATGACCCGCAGCGAATTGCTGAGCATACAGGGCATCATGCGTGTGTCGCGATTTATCAAAAGCCCGGACGAAGAAGTCAGGATGGGATTCACGCTCCACATGAAAGTGACCAATCCGAACAAAGGCACAGCTTCGATGGAACGGCTCTATTACACGATTTGTCTGGACGATTCCGTGCAAGTGGCGGAAGGTAATATACCTGAGAACTTTACCGTCCTTGGCGGCACCTCCGCCGATTTGGCCTTGCCGCTCAGTTTCAGTATGAATCAACTCTTTTCCGGAAAAAGCAAAGCCAGTGTCAGCAAACTGGCTTGGAATGCGATAGGTCGGGGCGATTCGCCGAGTAAGATTACCGTCAACCTGCGTCCCGTGATTCGTGTCGGCGGTGCCGCCATGAGTATTCCGAAAAGTATTCCTTTAACGTTCGAATATCCCACTCCCGGAGAGGGAGAATGAGTAAAAATAAAGAAATCTGCATCAAAAGTGCGGATTTTTTTGTGTATGTCATTTTTTTGTTGTACCTTTGCAGCCGCAAAGGTTCGAAAAGTATGGATGAATACCGTTTTATAAACATTGATCAGGAGCCGAGCGAGGAGCAATTGGCACAATTGATGCACGAAGTAGCCGTGGAGGCAAAAGAGCGTTATGAAAAAGCACGTGCTGCTTATTTCGCGCAAATTGACCAATTGATGTGCGCACTATGAGAAAGCCTGTTCTAATAGTTATTGCCGGCCCGAATGGCTCAGGAAAAAAAACGCACAACTACTATTCCGCACCGTTGATGGCAAATTTGCAAAACAATATGCAAACATTATCCCCGAATGGGCTGATAAGATATTAAAGAAGCTTCACTGACCTTAGCAGTGTAAAATATCAAATGCGTATGAAACAGAAAATCTTTACTCTTTTTGCCGCGCTGCTTTTGGCAGGTAGTATGTCGGCTGCTATTAATGTTAATTCCGACCACGCGGCCGCTTACATGGGCGATATGGATGGAGTAAGCATATGGGATTTCGGGTTATTTGACACAGAAGCAGACGATTTCCCCTATTTAGTGGTAAGAACTCATCGTACTAGTGACTCTATCGCCGGGACACAAACCGTTATCGGCGATTGGTGGACGATGTATGCATTCAGTATACAAGATTGCATCGTTCCAACGCAGTTTTCAGATCTCGTTGTCACCCGTATTCGCTCCGGTCTCTACCACTTTTCCTTCACTTTCACAGGGCATCACGAGCTCTATAGTTCGCCGGATGAGGAATATGTAGTTGATGCCGAAGTGCCGACCGAGATACGCAACCTTGCAGGCGAAATCATCGAAGAAGCTTACGTTCCGGAAGGGATAGAAGATATCCATGCAAATTCCGATAAACCCGTCAAAGTTCACAATGACGGTCACCTCTACATCCTCCGCGGCGATCACATCTATGATACCCAAGGAAAGATGGTAAAGTAAAAGCTACATTCGCACAATTGTGCCAATAACAATGATTCCCCATTAAAAATATAAATGAATTTAAATTTTTACCGCGAAATCTTTGTGTATTCCAAATATTTGTTGTAACTTTGCGGCCGATTTTGAAATCAAACAATAACAAACTATATTTCCAAACACATGATTTATTCGAAAGAAGTACAAGAAATGTGCGTGGTGGCTAAGGGTCCGAAACATGGTCCCGCACCGATTCCCGAAGAGGGCAAATGGGTGAAGGCTACTGAGATCAAGGACATCTCGGGTATGACGCACGGTATCGGTTGGTGTGCTCCGCAACAGGGTACATGCAAACTGAGTCTGAAT
>CAJOFV010000097.1 GCA_905233925.1 Paludibacteraceae bacterium | reverse complement strand
TGATCGTGCGTCACGTATATAAACGTGATTCCCAGTTTCTCATGCAGCTCTTTCAACTCAATCTGCATGTCGTGCCGCATTTTGAGATCCAATGCGCTCAACGGCTCGTCCAACAGCAGCACTTCCGGCTTGTTCACAATCGCACGCGCAATGGCTACACGTTGCTGCTGACCGCCGCTCAAGGTATCTACTTCACGTTCTTCGTAGCCCGTTAGGTTCGCCATCTTAAGCGCCTGACGCACTTTCTTCTTGATGGTCTCCGGATCTTCTTTCTTCAGTTTGAGACCGAAGGCGACATTGTTAAATACGTTCAGATGAGGGAACAGCGCGTATTTCTGGAATACGGTGTTCACGGGACGCTGGTAAGGAGGCGTCTTTGTCACATCTTCGCCTTTGAGCAATATATCGCCGGAACTGGCCACCTGAAAACCCGCTATACAGCGAAGCAAGGTCGTCTTGCCGCAGCCCGAGGGACCCAAAATAGTCACGAACTCGCCTTTCTTCACCTGCAGACTCACATCGTCCAACGCAAACTTGCCGTCTTCGAACTGTTTCGAGACGTGATTGACCTCAATAATATACTCCGATTTTGCCATTTAACGATTTAACTTTTTAACCGTTTAACGTGCGTCACACGCACCTTTTTAACGCGCACGCGGTGCGCCTTACATGCGTATGTGCACATTTCGGCGACAAAGGTACAACTTTTTTTTCATATACGCAAAAAAAATGCACATAAATTTGCATATATTCGCTTTTTGTTGTAATTTTGTGCCCGATTTGGAACAAAATAGCCGCTGAAATGAGTCGTATTCGCAAATATCCGATGATTGTTTTGCTGCTTCCTTTGCTGGCAGTAATAGGACTGTGTAACCGGATAGGCGGCAGGTACGAATGTCTGCGGCATACACCCGTCAACCTGCTTTATCAGACCGAGTTGGATGGTCTGGACAGTTTGCGCGAATATACGTTTGTCATAACAAGTTCGGCACGACATACCAACAAATGCGAACGGTACGAAGCGGACTTGTTGCCGAGAGGCAAAGTGCTGCTCTATATTCTTCGTGACAAGGCGAATGTGCAGCCGCAAACAGGCGACAAGATCTGTGCCCGAACAACTATCCGGCGACCGCAACCTGTCGGTTCGTTCGATTACGGACTGTACCTTCGCCGGCAAGGGATTATCGGAACGGCATTTGCAGGAAGATATACGCTTCTCCCTTCTGCCGCCAGTGGCCGCAAACCCTTGCAGCAACGGCTGTACGGGCGTTTGAAAGCCGCCGGATTGAACGGTGACGAATTGGCAACGGTCGGAGCGCTTACGTTGGGTTACAAAGAGGACTTGGACCCTGATTTGCGGCGGCATTTCCAAGCCTCCGGCGCGGCACATGTGCTGGCAGTCAGCGGTTTGCATACAGGTATTATCTATGCGCTGTTGATCGGACTGTTAACGCTTGGCGGACGTTGCAAACCCTTATACGAAAACCGGTTCGGTCGAAGACTTATCTGCTTGATTATCATCGGCGTAATGTGGTTCTACGCATGGCTGACGGGAATGACGCCTTCGGTTGTGCGCGCCGTGCTGATGGTCACTATTTTTGAAGTCGGGCGAATGGCATATCGTCAGGCTATCAGTCTGAATACGATTGCCGCGGCGGCGTTCCTGATTCTCATAGTGCGGCCTTTGGATATGTGGTCTGTCAGTTTCCAACTGAGTTTTGCGGCGACGGCGGCTATCGTGATTTTAACAAGAGAAGTACAACGTCGCAAGGAATTAACGAATTTGAACCAGACTATTAGTGGACGCATAGTGAATAGTATCTTAGGAATAATTATCATTTCTCTTGCCGCACAAGTAGGCACGTTGCCGCTCACGATGTACTATTTCGGACAGATAAGCAATTATTTCCTATTGACGAACCTGATTGTCTTGCCCTTAGCCTTCTTCCTGGTGCCGGCTGGATTGATTTCGTTGACACTCGGAGGCACCGCTATCGGCTTGTGGTTCAGCAAGATAACGAACGGCTTGGCATGGACAATGAATCATGCGGTCGAATGGATTGAATCGCTTCCGGGCAGCACGACGCATGTACAAATAGGTATGGGAATGGTGGTCATTTACTATGCAATCGTCATCATTTTTTGCCTTTTGTACGCAAATATTTGCACACGTCAAAAAAAATCACTATCTTTGCAGCCGAAATGAAAGAACGTTACACTTTATCGGAATTGTGCGCCGAGATAGGCGAAGCGCTGGACGAATGTCTCGCGCCGTCTTATTGGGTGCAAGCGGAGATTAGCAGCATCAGCGAGAAAGGCGGACATCTGTTCCTCGAACTGGTGGAATCGAATGCGGCGACACCCAAGCCTCTCTATGGCACGACGGCGAAAATGCGTGCTACTATCTGGGCGGGAAACAAAGAACTGCTCACGGCGTATTTCGAGGCGGAAACGGGTCAGCTGTTGCAGGCAGGAATGGCGGTTTTAGTGGAAGCGGAAGTGCAATACCACGCCGTTTACGGGCTCAGTCTTTCGATCATCAATATCGATCCGGCCTATACGGTAGGCGACATGGCGCGGCAAAAACAGCAGACCCTTGCCCAATTGGAGAAAGACGGCCTGTTGGATGCCCAGCAGTTGCTGCCGTTGCCCACGCT
>CAJOFV010000096.1 GCA_905233925.1 Paludibacteraceae bacterium | reverse complement strand
GTTGCCGCCGGTGCCGTAGTCACCAAGGATGTCCCTGCCAATGCTATCGTTGGTGGTGTTCCTGTGAAAGTGATAAAGATGATTGACAAATGAAATGAGTTTATGCAACCGATTGATTTTGCCGACATATTATCCACGGACTTACAACTCGCGCACACGGGTTATCTGACGCACGCTTTGTGCTTGGAGGGAACAGCGACGCTACTTTTCAACGGCTCGTCGTTCCCTCTTCAGCGCGGCGATTGTGTCATTATGCAGCGAAGCGAGAACGCGCAGATTGCCGACGCAAGCCCTGATTTTCAGACCATTACAGTCTATGTCACGCCGGAGTTTATCCAGATGGCATTGCCGCTCAGCAATTACGGTACACGCGGACATATGATGCTCTTCAACGATCCGGTCATGCACCTCAACGCGCGACAGCAGGAACGCTGCCAAGAGAATATGGAGTACGTGCGTACGCGTTGCGCGGAGAAAGAGCATCGTTTTTATCTCGACCTGACGCTCAATGCCGTGCAAGTGATGATCATAGATTTCTTTGATTTTCATGCGGAGATTTACGCCGAGTCAAACGATCTTACCCACCAGAACGCGCACCTCATGAACCGCTTTCTTGAGATGTTGGAGCGCGGCGATTATAGAGCACATCGCGACATCGCCTATTATGCCGACCAGCTGTGCGTCACACCCAAATATCTCTCCGAGACCTGCAAGTCAATCAGCGGTTCCGGAGCTGCTTATTGGATCAACCGCTACACGTCCGTCGAGATAGCCCGTCTTCTCCGCGACCGTTCGCTGACCTTAACCGACATCTCATACCGTTTCGATTTCTCTTCTCCGGCTCATCTCAGCCGTTACATCCGCCAAAACCTCGGCATCTCCGCGTCCGAAATAAGAGGTGGAGACAAGTAATTCGGCTTTTTTTTCCATTTATATATCATTTGCCGTAAATTATGTAACGGCTATTTCGCAAAAAAGCAGTAATTTTGCACCGCAATTCAAAATGATGGTTATGAAAAAAATTTTATCCACCTTGCTTGCAGCACTCACACTTACAGGCTGCAACGCACAAAACAACAAAACAAAAATGACAAATCACAAATGTTTGGTAGTATTCTTCTCTCATGCCGGAGAGAACTACTCGGTGGGAAACATCCAAGTGGGCAACACAAAGATTGTGGCGGACTACATCAGCGAACTGACCGGAGCGGACCAGTTTGAGATCGTGACGCACAAATACGACGGAATGGCTTATACGCCGCTAACCGAACTGGCGCAAGAGGAAGCCCGCAACGACGAACGTCCGGCGTTTGAACCGCAAATAAACACTTCAAACGGCGAAGCCATCAAACCTTCAAACGTCAAAGAGTTCATTGATCAGTACGACATCATCTTCATCGGCGGACCGATCTGGTGGGGCACTTACCCGCAAGTGATGTTCACGTTCTTCGACACGTACGACCTGAACGGCAAGACTATTTATCCGTTCACAACCCACGAAGGAAGCGGTCTTGGCAATGTGGTGAGCGACATCCGCAAAGCGTACCCGAATGCCGACGTGAAGCCCGGTTTCAGCATCTACGGCCACGAGGTACGCACGAACAAAGCAAAAGTGGAGAATTGGCTTAAAGGACTATAGTTAAAATTATCAAGTCTTTATAAACCATTACACTGATTCAATACGTACTGAATAATAAACCATGAGCATGAAAAGAGTAACCGTTTTATTTGGCGCAGGTTCGATAGGAACTGCTATAGTGCGCCGTGTAGCGGCAGGTGGACATATCGTTCTTGCCGATTATAACGAAACGAATGCAGCCGCGGCTGCCAAGACGCTGGAAGAAGCAGGTTTTGAGTGCTCGGTCATCAAAGCCGACCTCGGTTCGCGCGAGAGTATCAAAGAGGTCATCCGCCACGCACAGCAGTTCGGCGAGATATTCCACCTGGTCAATGCCGCAGGTGTTAGTCCTTCGCAGGCATCCGTGAGTCAAATCCTCCGCGTGGACATGTACGGCACCGCCGTTCTGCTGGAGGAGTTCGGCAGGGTCATAGCCGAGGGCGGAAGCGGCATCGTCATCTCCTCACAGAGCGGTCACCGACTGGAAGCATTACCCCAAGAGCAGAGCGATGCGCTGGCTACTATATCGACAGAGGAACTGCTGTTGTTGGATTTCGTGCAAGCTATCACCGATACGCTCAAGGCTTACCAATACAGCAAACGCTGCAATGTCCTACGCGTCATGTACGAAGCTACCCGTTGGGGCAAACGCGGCGCAACGATTAACAGTATCTCGCCGGGGATTATCATCACTCCGCTAGCAGCCGACGAACTGAAAGGACCCCGTGGAGAGGGCTACCGTAAGATGCTGCAATGGTCTCCAGCAGGTAGAGCTGGTACGCCCGACGAAGTGGGCGACTTGGCGCAATATGTCATGTCAGACAAAGGTCGTTTCATTAGCGGTTCGGACTTCCTTATTGACGGCGGTACCACTGCCGGTTACTGGTATGGCGACCTGCAATACCTCAAACAAACACATTAAATACAAAGATACTATGGAAACAATCAAACTATCCAACGGCATTCAGATGCCGATTTTGGGCTACGGTGTGTACCGCGTGAGCCCCGAAGAAACCGAACAATGCGTGCTCGATGCACTCGCTACCGGCTTCCGCCATATCGACACGGCGCAGTCCTATTTCAACGAACGCGAGGTGGGCAACGCCATCCGCAAGAGCGGTATCCCACGCAAC
>CAJOFV010000095.1 GCA_905233925.1 Paludibacteraceae bacterium | reverse complement strand
ATTGTACGCGCATGTACATTCGCAAGGCGGATGCGTATGATCGTCAGACCAAGCCGACTCAGGACGAACTCCGTGTACGCGCTATGTTCTCGGCTGTGAGCCGTGCGGCTAACACCCGTATGCAGAACATCGCCACCTTGGCGGATGACATGGCAGCCTTCAAACTCCAGAAGGACCAACCCGGTGGCAAAACTACCTTCAAGTCCTATATCTGGGCACTTGAGAAGGCTGCGTATGAACAGAACAATGGTTGACGGTTAACGGTTAGAGGAGAATGAAACTGAATCTTCAACTCATAACTGCAGCCGTTCTGTCATTAGGCGGTTTAGTGCTCTTGTTCTGTGGGGTGTATATTGCCCCACAGGGCGAGATTCACAACTCTCTTCTCGTCGCCTTCGGAGAACTCGCCACCTTTGCCGGAGCCCTGTTCGGCATCGATTATACCTACAAAATTAAAAATCGTAAATAATTAAAGAAAAACACCGTAAAGTCTAACCCTCCATCAAAAAAATGCGTCCATCCGGGCGCATTTTTCATTTTTTCTTGCATATATCATATTTTTGTTGTATCTTCGGCACGCCCTTATTCATTCTGAACAAGGAATCCTCCGAAGGTACAGTCGCACCTTTGTGCGAATAACAAGAAATTCCCGCTAAAAATTCAAATAAATTCGATTTTTATCGTTAATTCCTTGCATATTCCAAATATTTGTTGTAACTTTGCGCCCGATTTGAATAAATATATATAATGATGCGTAAAATTGTACTCCTTTTTGCAGCCATTTGTTGCTGCGCGGTAATGAACGCTGAGACCTATGGTCTGAATGTAGGCGGTGTACAAGTAACATCCGAGAATGCCGCCGATATCTTCGGCGACGGTACGGTGAGTTACGATGCCACAAAAAACCAGTTGACGCTGAACAACGCCTATATCTCCGTGGATTATACCACCAACAACAAAGGTGCGATTGTGGCTACAGGCGCTCTGGACATCGTGCTCAAGGGCACGAGCAATCGTGTGACGGTAAGCAACATGCCTGAGTACTCCGCGGCTATTATGACAGCCGGAACGCTGACTATCATGGGCGATGCCAATGCTTCATCGGTCATCCCACTGCAGATTTTCTGTTCTAACGGTTGTGCGCTGTATGCCTTGAGTGGAGACATCATGGTCATCAATCAGGTGAGTGTGGATATCATGGGCGCAAGTCCAAGTAATGAACTCGGGTGCGTGAAAGCCATGAGTGGCCAATTCATTATCGACGGCGCCGACGTCTCGATGACGCCTTGCCGTATTCGCGCCAATGGCACCACCATGCGTTTCTGCGAGATCGCTTCGCCTTCCGATGCCATGTTGGATGCCGATGGACGAATCATACGCAAAGGTACAACGACCGAGTATGGCAATAACATGCAAGTGGTCATCACCTCGCTGATGCGCAAAGTGATCTATGGTGTTACACCGAGACATAAAGGCAATACCGCCAAAATCGATGATTATATACCTACGGAGAGTCAACTCTTCCGTTGGTTGCCTATTGGCGACACCTATACGCTTACTGCCAGTCCGGCTGAGGGGTATGAGTTCGTTGCCTGGTATCAAGTGGACTCGGAGAACCAAACGACTCTGCTGGGAAAAGACAATCCGATTTCCTATACCATCCTTCCCACGAGCAACATCGTCTATGCCCAGTTCGAAGAGGCGGAACCTGATCCGGAGGAAGGGATCGAGGAAGTGGAAAGTGGAAAGTGGAAGGTGGAAAGTTATAAATTCATCAAAGATGGTGTGCTCTATATCGAGCGCAATGGGAAGATATATAACGCCGTCGGCACAGAAGTGAAATAAGACACCCCCGGCCCCTTTCGATGAGAGAAAATCAATACAATTATGCGTAAATTTATACTTACTATTGCAGCACTCTTGCTGACAGCAGCAAATATGCTTGCCACGGAAACCATCATCGATGGCATCAAATACAAGTTGGATGAGCAAAGCCGTACCGCATCGATTACCTATAACATTACCGGACCGGATGTGCCGAACTATAATCATTTGAGCGGCGTAGTGACCATCCCGTCTACCATCCACTATTCCGGCACCTACACGGTGACTTCGATAGGTTTTTCGGCCTTTGAGAAAGCGCCATCGATCACGGAGATCGTACTGCCGAACACGATTACAAGGATTGAAGACTATGCTTTTCATCATTGCGACGAGTTGAAAAAAGTGGATATCCCGAGCAGCGTGACATATCTCGGCAATTATGCATTCCGCTCGTGCGGCAAACTAACGACCGTGAACATCCCCGCCGGAATCAAGAAAATCGGCACCTACACGTTCAGTTACTGCGAATCGCTGAAGGATTTTTATGTGCCAGCAACAGTTGATACGATTCGTACCATGGCTTTTTCCTATTGCCAGCTGAATAATGTGTATGTCATGCGTCCAACGCCATCTGTGACCGAGGAAATGCCATGCTATTCCGGTTCAGGTCATGAGCCAAAACTGATTGTGCCTTATGGCAGTTTGGCGGCATATCAGGCAGATACCCATTGGAATAATCTGGAAATAGCACAGATGCCGAAGCCATCGTTCGGCGGCCTGTATTATAACTTTGATCAAGCGGCACGGACCGCTACGCTGACTTATGAGTTGAAGCAGAAAAATCTCAATTATATTAGCTTGCCTGAGACGATAGACATCCCATCTTCAGTGATCGCTGACGGCTCTGAATATAGCCTTACCGCCATCGGCGAGTTTGCGTTTGCCTA
>CAJOFV010000094.1 GCA_905233925.1 Paludibacteraceae bacterium | reverse complement strand
ATTGACAACACAGTGAATACGAATCTTGCATTAGGTGCAACAGCTACAGCAGGCGTTGAGAGTGTGATTAGCGTTCAGCTTCCCTCCGGTACCATTCGCGATGCACTGAATGTAGTCAATAATGCATCCAATATCGGTAAAGAACTTAAGGTAAAAGGAACACTGGAGTTATATCTCAACCATGCCGGTGTTAAGGGCGTTTCCGAGTATAAAATGGACGGTACAGGTTCCGCCATTGAGAACATCGAGGCTGCGCCCAAGACCTACAAGACCATCTACAACGGACAAGTCGTTATCATCCGTGACGGCGTTCGTTACAACACCATCGGTCAAGTTGTAGAGTAATTACATACCACGAAACGGCAAAGGGGCAGTGCGTCCCTTTGCTGTTTTAATAACACAGACAACAACAAATCCTTTAATATTATGAGAAAACATCTATTACTTTTTGCTGCGCTTGTTATCAGCGCATTTGCTTTTGCAGACGGTGGCAACCTATCTACTTGGGATATCCCTCATGCTACGCTGGCGGGGGTTAACAAAGGTTCTTATGGCGACTTGAAAGATGCCGAGAAAGTTATCACGCTGGATGGCGTTATTTATCTTGCGCAGGACATCATGCGGAATAATAAAAACACCTCGCTTGATATCGCTGCGGATCAAATCCTGATGTTCAAGAAAAATGCAGGTCATTTCATCAACAAGAGTTCAATGACGCTGATTTCTCTGACGATTATCGTGAATGACGAGACCCTCTTTGAGGTTTCATCCGGTACTGACGCCGAGAACTTGACGGCAGAGGCCCTAACGGCGGCCAATGAAAGTGTAGAGCTGCTTGATGCTAACGGTACTGAAGCAACCAAGACGCTCCGTATGGCAACGGTTGACCTGACAGGAAAGAACTTCGTTAAACTGGCTGCCTTGAATTCCGGAACCCCGTTCCTTTACACGGCCGTTCTTCGGTACGAGGGCAGTGGCGGCGAAGCAACGCATGTTACATCGGTTACCCTGAACGAGCACGCAAAAACGCTGGCTGCGTTTGAGACCCTGCAACTGGAGGTTACCGTAGCTCCGGATGATGCGGATGACAAAGCCGTTACCTGGGCTTCTTCCGACGAGAAAATCGCTACCGTGGACGAGAACGGTCTCGTAACCGCTTGGGCAGCAGGTGCTGCAGATATCGTGGTTAAGTCTGTAGATGCCGAGAAAACCGACACCTGCAAGCTGACCGTTACAGCCGCTACTAAATCCGACTTCGGCAGAATCAAACTCGCTGACCTCAAGGACAATGACACCGTCATCATCACTATGACCGTTGATAGTATCGGCGTTCCGATGGTGCTGAATGCCGTCGGTGCTTCCAGCTCAGGTCCGAAGGGCATAGCCGGCGGTATCATTGAAGGCACGATTACTCCCGCTATAGATAATGTAATCTTCGTCGCTCATATCAACGAGGATGGCATCCGCTTCGTGCCCAAAGGCTATGAGGAAATCGACAGTGTCTTCCTTTATGTTTCCGGTGCTCCGTCCAACAATGACGGCGTGCGCGTGAAGAAAATCGGCAAAGACGACAACGTCGGAGACCGCTGGATTATTGACGATGAAACAGGTTACCTCAAGGCAACCTATGTCTATGTTTCCAACAAAGGCAAGGAGAACGAGTCTTCCGAAACCATCACCCGCTACCTCGGCGTGAATGACGGCACCTTCAAAGCCTATAAGCTTGACGCGAAAGGCAGAATCAGTAATATGATTAAAGACGAGACCCTCAAACTCTTCGTCAAGGGTGCTGAACCGCCTGTAGAGTACTACTTCAAGATGACCTGGGCCGGCTCTAACTCCACCGAACCTTTGTGGGCACCGGCTTTGGATGGTGCTGAGGACGAAATGCCTGAAGCATGGACTGCCGCTAATTACTGGAAGAGTGAAGATATTCTCGTCAACACCAAACCGTCCGACGAGGGTGCCATTAAATTCGTGCACGAAGGCGGTACGGCTGAAACGCAAATCATCTACATGAACGTGGCTGAAAACTGCGTAGATTGCTCCGCTGAACCTGCTGCCGGAACGCTCGTGGAGGTTATTTACTGCACGCCTGAATTTACAATCAATCCGAACCTTGCAGGACACCTCATCGTCATGTACCTGATTAACGAAGGCATTGAGAACATCCAGATTGACGCAACGAAGACGGAGAAAGTGCTCATTGACGGACAACTCTACATCATCCGCGACGGCGCAATCTATAGCGTTCAAGGAATCCGAAAACAGGTAGTCGAGGGCTTCCTCGATTACCTTTGGCTCGGCGACCTGATTGATTATCGGGTCGCCTGCTTTTTTGAGTAACGTGAAATTGATGGCGTCGGAACTTGCGTTCTTCTTATCCTTGCGCATCAGCGCAACCAGTTCGCCTTGCTCCTTGCAGTTGCACTGCGGACGGCCGTAATACGCTAACATCACGCGTACCAACTGCTGCAACGGCTCTTTCGGGCAGCCAAGCAGCACCACGCTCAGATACAGCTCCGCCACCATGCCCCACACCACGCAATAACCATGCAGTGGCTTTCGGCTCTCGGCTATTAGCTCTTGACTCTTGACTTTTGACGCTTGACTCTCCTCGATGGCATGTCCGACCGTATGTCCGAAGTTCAGCACCTTGCGCAGTCCTTTCTCCTCGGGGTCTTGCGCAACAATGCCCTCTTTGTACCGCCGGCATTTCTTTCTCCAATCTTTACGTTTCGGTCACAGACCGCGCTTTCAAGTATGGCAATTGCTTCCGCATAGGCTTTTTCGCCGGTTAGGAGGGCTGTTTTTAGCACTTCGCCGTAGCCGGATAGCAACTCCTCCTGCGGCAGGGTCTCCAGGAACGCCGGCTCGATGATGACCGCCTTCGGCATACGGAACGCTCCGACGCGGTTCTTCAGCATTTTCAAATTGACGCCTGTTTTTCCGCCTGTGGCGGCATCCACCATTGCGAGCAGGGTGGTCGGGATGTTGATATAATCTATTCCGCGCAGGTACGTGGCTGCGGCGAATCCGCCGAGGTCGCATACCACGCCGCCGCCGATGTTCACCAGTATGGCGTCCCGTGTCGCACTTTGTTCCGTCAGCCACTGCCACACCTGCATGACCGTAGCGATGTTCTTGTTCGCCTCGTTCGCCTCGACCGTCATAGTCGGGTAGGGCAGCGCGGGTTTCCAAAGCTCGGCGACCTTGCTGTCGATGAGCACGAAGATTTTTATGTTTTGGTCACAGTCCGCGTGTTTCGCGCCCTGCACCGCCGCCGTGATATGTTCCTGTATATGTACCGGCATATTACGCTATAATCTTTCCTTTCAGCTCGCAAAAGTACTGCTTTATTTTGACATGTACAAAAAAAAAGTGCGATTCCTCGCACTTTTTTTTGGTTAGCCCTCGTACGCTTCCTCTTCAGACCCGAAAATGAAACACCGACGGCTTTGGAGACAGTACAAGAGAACAATATGCGATGTGCAAAGATTATTCGTGACGGTCAGTTAATCATCATCAAGGATGGAAAAGAATATAATGCACAAGGTCAAATTATCAAATAAGGAGGACACAATTATGACAAAGAATATGTATATACAGCCTTCTGTTAAGGTGACGGATATAGTGATGGATCAAGCACTCTGCGTAAGTAACGGCGGTGGCTGGTATCCGAACCCGGGCGCAACAACGGACGAGCAATTATAATCCATGCTCATCCGTCGTCTGTGGCGACTTTAGACAAAAAAAGTGTCCTTTGGGGCACTTTTTTGTTGTTAGACGTTAAACATTCCACTTTAAACTTTCCACTTTCCACTTTACACTTTTCACTTTCCACACAAAAAATTTGCACGTTCAAATTTTTTGTTGTACCTTTGCGCGCTAAATTGGAAAGATATGGCTAAAAGACTTACATTATTCGTTGTTATGGCGCTGTTTGCGTCGGGTGTGATGGCACAAGGTGTCTCGTATATCACGACGCAGGAATTCAAGGACAAGGTTTTTGATTATGCGCACGAGAAGGACTGGAAATATCTGGGGGACAAGCCCTGCGTGATAGACTTCTACACGACGTGGTGCGGTCCGTGCAAGCGTTTGGCGCCGATTATGGAGGAGCTGTCTCAACAGTATAAGGGCAAGGTGGCCTTCTTCAAGGCAGACACGGAGCAGGAGCGTGAGTTGGCGTATGTGTTCCAGATATCGAGTATACCGCAGGTGCTGTACGTGCCGCAAGAGGGTCAGCCGATACTGCTGAAAGGTCTGTATCCGAAAGAGGAAATCATCAAAATCATTGATGAGCATCTGGTGAAGTAGTGAACGGATGAACGGATGAACGGGTGAACGGATGAAGGAGGTCTGCCGTGTCGGTTGAGTTTGTATTACTGATATTATCGTTGCTGTTCTTTGCCAGTATCTTTACTGACAAGATCGGTTACCGCTTCGGTGTGCCGGCGTTGCTGCTGTTTTTAGCGGTGGGCATGCTGTTCGGTCCGAACGGTGTCGGAGCCTGGTTCGGCTCAGACGGTATCGGTTACATGCTGGACGTCAGCAGTGCGCAGGCCATCGGCACGGTGGCGCTGTGCGTGATACTGTTCTCGGGCGGTCTGGACACGAAGATTGCGGATATCCGTCCGGTGTTTGCTCCCGGACTGACGTTAGCGACGGTAGGTGTGCTATTGACCTGCGTTATCTCCGGCGTGTTGATATATTATATTTTCGGGTGGATGCATGCCATCGCGTCGGTGAGTATCTGGTCGGCGCTGCTGATGGCGGCGACGATGTCTTCCACGGACTCGGCAAGCGTGTTCTCCATCCTGCGCACGAACGGTTTGAAGCTCAAGCATAATCTGCGTCCGTTGTTAGAGTTGGAGTCTGGCGCGAACGACCCGATGGCGTATATTCTGACCATCACGCTCATTGAGATAGTGAAGAACGAATCGATGGAGATAAGCGGCTTGGCGATATTCCAGGATATATTAGTGCAGCTCGTGATGGGTGCGGTTATGGGCTTTTTGTTCGGCAAGTTCATTGTGTGGCTACTCAACCGCGCCGACCTCAGTAATGAGAGCCTGTACCCGATAATGGTGCTGACGGCGTGTATCTTCATCTTTGCCGCCACGTACTATCTGAAAGGTAATCCGTACCTTGCGGTGTACATCGGCGGCCTGATTATCGGCAACAGCAAGTTCACGCGCAAGCGCCAGACGAAGTCGTTCTTTGACGGTTTGACGTGGCTCAGTCAGTTGGTGATGTTCCTTATGCTCGGTCTGATGGTGCGTCCGGTGGAGTTGTTCAACCCCAAGGTATGGCTGGCATCGTTCATTATCTCGATAGTGATGATGGTGTTCTCGCGGCCGATCAGTGTGCTCTTGTGCCTGCTGCCGTTCAAGCAGTTCAAGCAGGCAGACCGGCTGTTTGTCAGTTGGGTGGGGTTGAAAGGTGCTGTGCCGATTATCTTTGCGATTCTGTGCATGGCCAACGGCTTTCCGCATCAACGTGGTGTTCACGTGCACGCTCGTTTCGTTGCTTGTGCAGGGTACGACCCTCAGTGCCATGGCGCGCAAACTCAAATTAGTGCAGGCGGGCGACCCGAAAAAGAACCGTTTGCAGTACTTTGACCTCGATTTGCCGGAGGAGATTGAGTCGTCTGCCCGCGAACGTCTGGTGGATGAAGCGCTGCTCAAGAACGGCAGCAAACTCAAGGAAATAGCTATTCCCGAGCATACGTTAGTGATTATGGTGCGCCGCGATGACACATTCTTCGTGCCGAAAGGTGATACGGAGCTGCAACTGAATGACCGCCTGCTGGTTATCTCGGATAACAATGCCGAGAAAGTGGTGCAAGACCTTGAGGAGGAGGAAGCGGAGATTCTGACGCACTGGTGGATGGACTTTACCCGCCACACGGGACGATTCATCAAAGTGCGCTGGCACAAACTGCTCGATGACCAGAAAAAACGAAAGAAGTGATATGAAAACCGTAGTTTTCCTAACCGGCGCGACCGGCACGATGGGCTGGGCGGGAATGCAGGAGATTCTCCGTTTCCCCGACAAATACACACTGCGTGTGTTGGCTCGTCCGTCGCAGAAGAACAAGCATAAACTTATCCCGTATATCAACGCCTTCGCCGAAGACACGTTCCAAGTCATTTGGGGCGACCTGACGTCGTATGACGACGTGCTCAATGGCGTAACGGGCGCGGACATCGTGCTGCACGTCGGCGGCATGGTTTCGCCGCAGGCGGACTACCGCCCGAAAGCCACCCGTAAGACGAATCTCACGGCGGCTACATACGTGCGCGACGCGGTGCTTGCACAGCCCGCAGGCAAACAGCCGAAGGTCGTTTATGTCGGCTCTGTGGCGCAAATGGGCGACCGCCGCGAACCGTTGCACTGGGGAC
>CAJOFV010000093.1 GCA_905233925.1 Paludibacteraceae bacterium | reverse complement strand
GGACTATGTAAGGACTTTAGCCAGTCTTTAACGGTATGATAGGGTGCGCAGTTTGAGACCGGCTTTGCGTTCGGCAATACGCTCTTCTTTGGTGAGTTTGGTATAACGGAGCAGGGGTTCGAGGCTAAAGCGGCAAACGACTTGCTGCTGGTGGCTGAGTCCATGGCCTTCGAGATAGAGGAGATTCCAACCGGCATAAGCTGTTACGAACGAACGGCGGATAAGGTAGAAGAAGATATCGGTACGGTTGTAGATACGCGCCTGATAACGCGGATCGCCCTGGTTAACGAGTTGGCCGTACTGCGGATATAACGGCATCTGGTTGTCGCCGACATAGAATTCATTGCGGACACCGATAAATCGCCATGAGAGCATGAAGTCTGCATGAAAACCATGTGCGAACCATTGCTGTCCGGCTTTGCGGTCACGTTGGAAAGAGCCGACATAACCGGCCTGCAAAGCCAACGAATCCAGAGGTGTTAGGTAACCAAGCGAGACGCCGACTAACGGATTCCAAACGATATCGTCACAGACGCCGTGAACAGTACCGGCATTATGGCTGAGGTGGTTAAGTTGGGCGTAACCTCCGGCATAAAGCCAGTTATAACGGAACTTACCGCCACCAACGATGCGGAACGCCTCGCGGGTGTCGGGACTCATCATGCCACGCCAGTCACAGAACAAGTCGGCATAGCCCCACTTGCTGCGGTACTGGAAAAGCACACCCTGGATATTCGGATACGCGAACGCAAGTGAATCGGAGCGGAGATAGTCGGGCAGCGCCTCGGAAAGCATGTCGTACGGCACAAAACCGAAGTTGAGACGGAAACCCTTGACATCATACTGGTAATAGACGGTAGGATTAACCGTGCAGTCGCGCCATTTGGAACCGAAAGGCTGGACGTACGAAACGCCGGCCATGAAGCGGTGGGTTCCGCCTATCGAATCGTTGAAACCAAGTCCTATAGTGGGCGAAAGACGGATGCCGAAGATAGTCTGCGAGTCCTCAAACGGATGATGTATTTCGCGGTTGTCGAAGTTCGTCACAAAGTCCACGTCATACAAAAATGTCAAACCGCTACGCTGTTGAACCGCTGCGCTGTTAGACCGCTGCGCTGTCAGACCGCTGACGCTGATAGACAGAATTAGTATGACGAGGAGGCGTTTTCTCACGAGAACAGGTTCTTAAAGAAGTTCTTTTTGTCGGGGAGTTCTGCAGCTGTTCAATCAGTTTCTTCTCGTCCTTCGAGAGTCGTTCTGGGATATACACGCCGACATTGATAAGCAGGTCTCCGGTGCCGTACTGGCGGGCATACTGGTCAATAACCGGCAGTCCTTTGCCTCGCATCCGCAGGACCTTGCCGGGCTGCGTGCCGGGGGTGATGGTGATTTTCACATCGCCGGTAAGCGTCGGAATCTGCACCTGTCCGCCCAAGATAGCCGTAGGCATATCAAGTAAGAGGTTGTATATAAGGTCATTACCATCTCGAACGAGGTCCTTGTGTTCCTCTTCTTCGATGAGTACCAGCAAGTCACCCGGTACGCCGCCATGCGGGGCGGCATTGCCTTTGCCTTGTACAGGAATCTGCATGCCACCGGTTACGCCGGCAGGGATCTTGATGGTGATGATCTCCTCATCGCGCACGACTCCTTCGCCGTTGCAATGCGGACACTTGTTCTTTATCACTTTGCCTTCGCCATGGCAGGTCGGGCACTCTTCCTGCACTTGCATCATGCCGAAGACGCTGCGCTGGGTACGAACAACGTGGCCTGTGCCTTTGCAGGTGGGACAAGTCTCACCGCCCTTGCCGTCTGCGCTTCCGGTGCCTTGGCATTGGGAACAAGGAACGAGTTTTTTGACTTTAACTTTCTTCTCGACGCCGGAGTTGATTTCCTCAAGCGTGACACGCACTTTGATACGCAGGTCTGTGCCACGGCGTACACGTTGTCTGGTGCCACCGCCGCCGAAGAAAGACGAGAAGCCGCCCATGTGGCCACCCATGCCCCAACTCTCGAACAGGTCGCCGAACTGCGAGAAGATATCGTCCATTGTGAAGCCGCCGCCACTGAAACCGCCTGCGCCTTGCATACCGGCAAATCCGAACTGGTCGTAACGTTGCCGTTTCTGCGGGTCAGACAGTACCTCGTACGCCTCAGCCGCCTCCTTGAACTTCTCCTCAGCGGTTTTGTCGCCCGGGTTCTTGTCAGGGTGGTACTGTATCGCTTTCTTGCGGTACGCCTTTTTTATCTCATCAGCCGTAGCGGTTTTCGCTACGCCCAAGACCTCATAATAATCACGTTTCTCTGCCATAACTTACTCTCCTACAACAACTTTGGCAAAGCGAATGACTTTGTCGCCAAGTTTATATCCTTTTTGCGTACAATCAATTATTTTGCCTTTTTTATCTTCGCCAGCAGCAAAGAGCGTAACGGCTTCGTGTTCGTCGGTATTGAAGTCCGCGCCCTCGGTTTCGATGGCATGCACTTCGTGCTTGTCAAGGAAGGCGATGAACTTCTGCTGGATAAGACGGATGCCCTCGCGAACAGCGTTGATGTCGTCGGTTTTCTCCATGGCTGCCGTAGCGCGCTCAAAGTCGTCCACCAGCGGCAACATCTCCGTAAAGATACGTTCACCGGCGGTCTCGATAAGGTCGAGTTTCTCTTTGTTTGTGCGGCGACGATAGTTGTCAAACTCCGCCATCTGACGCAGTTTGAGGTCTTCCAGGTCAGCCACTTTCTGCTCGAGTTCCGCCACTTTCTGCTCCAAGGATTCTTCCTGCGGCTGTTCTTGTGCTTGCTCTTCAACAGGCTGCTGTACCTCTACTTGAGGTTCTTCATGTTTATGTTCTTTTTTACTCATAATCAGTATTCAGTTTTCAGATGTCAGTTATCAGATGTCAACTCCTGTGCCAAAGGCAGCCAGACTGCCATTTTGTCAGTTAGAAGAGTGTTCCTTGTGCCTGGAGCGGTGTTTTGCCGAGGTGTTTGTATGCCAGTTCTGTCGCTTCGCGACCACGCGGCGTACGTTTGATAAATCCCTCTTTGATGAGGTACGGTTCATAGACATCCTCAATCGTTCCGGCATCTTCGCCCATCGCCGTGGCAATCGTGTTGAGACCGACCGGTCCACCCTTGAACTTGTCGATGATGGTGCACAACAGTTTGTTATCTATTTCGTCCAGACCGAAAGTGTCGATATTCAGCGCCTCGAGGGCATAACGGGCAATGTCGAGGTCGATTGTTCCGTCACCTTTCACTTGTGCAAAATCGCGTACGCGGCGTAAGAGAGCATTGGCGATACGGGGCGTTCCACGGCTGCGACGGGCAATCTCACCGGCGGCTTTGCTGTCGATGTCGATACCCAGCAGTCCGGCAGAGCGTCTGACGATGCCGGCAAGGATATCGGCGTCGTAGTATTCGAGATGGCAGTTGATACCGAAACGGGCACGGAGCGGCGAGGTCAGCAGACCGGAACGGGTCGTGGCGCCAATCAGCGTGAACTTGTTGAGGTCAATTTGGATTGTACGCGCACTCGGACCCTTGTCTATCATGATATCAATGCGATAATCTTCCATCGCGGAATACAGATATTCCTCCACGATAGGGGACAGACGGTGGATCTCGTCGATAAACAGCACATCATTTTCCTCGAGCGAAGTGAGTAAACCGGCGAGGTCACCGGGCTTGTCCAGCACCGGTCCGGAAGTGACTTTGAAGCCTACTCCCAGTTCGTTCGCGATGATGTTGCTGAGGGTTGTTTTACCAAGTCCCGGAGGTCCGAACAGCAGCACGTGGTCCAGACTCTCGTGGCGCATGCGTGCGGCCTGCACGAAAATCTTCAGGTTGCTGACAATCTTCGTCTGTCCGGCAAAGTCGGCAAAGCGTAACGGCCGCAGCGCGTTGTCCTGCTCCTTCTCGGACATCTGTTGCCGTCAGTTGTTGAAACGTTGTTTCAAGGTCTTTTATTTGTTTGATAGGCAGGTCCGCCTTTATCTGTCCGCGGTCAAGAATCACCACCCGGTCGCACATCTCTTTTACTTCTTGGAGAATATGTGTAGAGAGGATGACCATTCGGTCACGTCCGAGTTGGCGGATTAACGCCCGTATCTCGGCGAGTTGGTTAGGGTCAAGACCTGTTGTCGGTTCGTCAAGAATCAGCAAATCCGGGTCGCCGAGAAGTGCTTGCGCCAAGCCCACACGCTGGCGATAGCCTTTGCTCAGTTGACCTATGCGTTTGTGTGCCTCGGGCGTCAGACCGACGCGTTTAATCAGAATTTCGACGCGTTCCTTGGGATTCTCCACTTGGCCGATGCGCGCCATAAACAGCAGGTACTCACGCACATACATCTCTTCGTACAGCGGATTGCGTTCCGGCAGATAGCCGATACGCTCAGGCACGCTGATGACCGAATCGGGATTGTTGGATTTCTCCAACCCGACCAGCACTTTCATCAGCGTGGACTTACCTGCACCGTTTGGGCCGAGCAAGCCAACCACTTCGCCATCCTCCATGGACAGCGACACGTCATTAAGCACGAGTTGTTTGCCGAATTGTTTGGTAATATGTTCTATATGAAGTCCCATAAATGGTATGTCAGTCCAAATGACGCGGCAAAAGTACTACATTTTTTGCATATATGCAAATTTTGCCATTAAAATCTGTATCAAAGCAGTCTGCGCAGGAGGTGTACCAATGCCAAAGTAGCTGTTGTGTCGGTAATCGTATTCCGGTCGCCACGGAGGTGGAGACAATGCGTAAATACCGCATCGTCCTT
>CAJOFV010000092.1 GCA_905233925.1 Paludibacteraceae bacterium | reverse complement strand
GAAGATGGCACGGGTATCGTGCATATCGCTCCGACGTTTGGTGCGGACGATGCCTTCGTGGCAGCCAAAGCGGGCGTGCCGGGCATGCTGTTCCTCACCAAAAAAGGCGAGCAGCGCCCGATGGTGGATATGACCGGCAAGCTCTTCAAAACCGAAGACCTTGACCCGCAGTTCGTTGCAAAACGCATCCGCCCGACCTACGAACAGTGGCAGGGACGTTTCGTCAAGAACGCCTACGACCCGAATCTGACGGAGCAGGACGAAACGCTGGATTTGTCAATCTGTCTCATGCTCAAACAGCAGGGCAAGGCTTTCCGCATCGAGAAACACGTCCACACCTACCCGCACTGCTGGCGCACCGACAAACCGGTGCTGTACTATCCGCTGGATTCATGGTTCATCAAATCGACCATGGCGCGCGACGAGATGATTGCGCTCAACCAAACCATCAACTGGCAGCCCGAATCCACCGGCACGGGACGTTTCGGCAAGTGGCTGGAGAACCTCAACGACTGGAACCTCTCCCGCTCGCGCTACTGGGGAACGCCGCTGCCCATTTGGCGCACCGAAGACGGACAGGAAGAAATCTGCATTGGTTCGATTGCCGAACTCTTTGCTGAAATCGACAAATCCGTCGCCGCCGGATTCATGAAAGAAAATCCCTGGAAGAAGCACGTCGTGGGCGATTATTCCGAGGCTAACTACGCGCCGGAAGTCATTGATTTGCACCGCCCGTACGTGGACAATATTATACTCGTTTCGCCGTCCGGCAAGCCCATGAAACGCGAACTGGATCTGATTGACGTCTGGTTTGACTCGGGTGCCATGCCGTACGCGCAGAACCATTATCCTTTTGAGAACAAGGACGCGCAACGGACGGCGGACTTTATCTCCGAAGGTGTGGATCAGACGCGCGGCTGGTTCTTCACGCTGCACGCGATTCACACGATGATTGAAGGCACCGTTGCATACAGAAACGTCATTTCCAACGGCCTTGTCTTGGACAAGAACGGCAACAAGATGTCCAAACGTCTCGGCAACGCGGTTGACCCGTTCGAGGTGTTGGATACGTACGGCGCCGACCCGCTGCGGTGGTATATGCTGACCAATTCCTCGCCGTGGGAGAACTTGAAGTTTGACCGCGAAGGCGTGGACGAAATCCGCCGGAAATTCTTCGGCACGCTGTACAACACCTACGGCTTCTTCGCCCTCTATGCCAACGTGGACAACTGGCGAGAAGCGGAAGAAAACAATAAGGATGCTAAAACGGCATTTACGGAGATTGACCGCTGGATTTTGTCAAAACTGAACTCGCTCGTCAAGGATGTAACCGCTTCCTACGAAGCCTACGAACCGACGAAAGCCGGCCGTGCAATCAGCGATTTCGTGCAGGATGACCTCAGCAACTGGTATGTGCGCTTGAACCGCAAGCGTTTCTGGGGCGGCGAAATGGATGCCGACAAGAATGCGGCGTACACCACGCTTTATACCTGCCTCAAGACCGTGGCACAGCTTATGGCGCCGAATGCGCCGTTCTTCGGAGACCGTTTGTATCGTGACTTGACCGGCGAAACGGTGCACCTCAGCAACTGGCCGGAAGTGCAGGAAGCGCTGATAGATACCAACCTCGAACGCTCGATGGCACTTGCCCAACAGGCAACGTCGATGATTCTCAGTCTCCGCAAACGCGCAGAGAAAAACGTTCGCCAGCCCTTGCAGAAAGCGGTTATTCCCGTGGGCGACGACCAGACGCTTCAAGCCTTGCTGCATGTCAGCGACCTCATCAAATCCGAGGTGAACGTCAAGGAGTTGCAGATTGTGCGCGCCGAAGACAGCGAAGTGCGTCTGGTGAAGAAAATCAAGCCGAACTTCAAAGTACTGGGCAAAAAACTCGGCGGCAACATGAAAGCCGCAGCGGCGGAGATAACTGCCATGTCGCAAGACCAAATCTCCGACATGGAGAAAAACAGCCAATACCAATTGTCAACGGTCGATTATCAGTTAATCCCCGAGGACGTGGAAATCATCACCGAGGACATGCCGGGCTGGCTCGTAATGAACGAAGGCGCGTTGACCATCGCGTTGGATATCGAACTGACCGACAGCCTCATTGAAGAAGGCATCGCCCGCGAACTGATTAACCGCATCCAGAACCTCCGCAAGTCATCGGGCTTGGAGATTACCGACCGCATCAGCGTGACCATCAGCCGCATGCCGCAAATCGCTGCCGCCGTGGAGCACTTCAACGATTATATCGCTTCACAGGTGCTGGCAACCTCGCTTCAGTTGGCGGATAATGTGGCTGGCGAAACCGTCGAAATGGACAATTATTCTATTAACATACAAATCAAAAAAGCTTAAGTTATGAGAAACGTTAAATCATTGTTTTTTGTGGCTCTTGTAGCCCTCGTTGCAGGACTTTCGTCTTGTAAGAAAGAAGTATCCTACTCTGAATCCGACATCATCGGAACGTGGCAGGAAACAGGCACTGAAGCATTTATGTGCTTCACAACCGAGCAGGACAAAACTGCCGAGTACAAGTATGGCTACGAGTGGGACGAAGCACAGGACATTTTCCCGGCTGACCTCGTGAAATACGGAAACGGATGGTTCAAATGGAAAATCGTGAAAGCCGACCTCACGCAGATTCACCTCATGGATAACGGCGGCGCCGAAATTCCGAAGGTGTACAACATCCTCAAACTCAATGAAACCAATCTGGAGATTGAGGACGAGTTCAAATCGAAGCACACTTATAACAAAGTAGCAACCAAGAAGTAATGAAAAAGTTCTTCAAAATATTCGGTATCACGCTCGCGTCGTTGGTGGGTCTTGTGCTGCTTGTGGTATGTATTGCCTGTATTCACGCCCAAGCAACTGACGCCGATTGTGAACCGTGTGGCGGACTCGCTGCTGACCTGTTCCCACGAACTCGAAGAGGTCAACCTCACCTTCTTCCGCACGTTCCCGCACTTCGGCGTGGAAATAAAGGGCTTGTACGTCATCAATCCGAAGGAAGGGGCGCAGTCCGACACCGTGCTGGCAGCACCCGACGTACTTGTTTCCGTGCAGTTGTTTGAGGCCATCAAGGGCGATGTGCATATCCAACACTGCCACCTGAACGACGTGGAAGCCAACATCTACATCGCGCCGGACGGCACCAATAACTTCGATGTGCTCAATCTGCCCGAGACCGAGGATGACCCGAATGACACCGTTCCGGGCTGGCAGCTTCGCTCTCTCGCGTGGGAAGAGGCCATCACGGTAAACGCGCGTTCGCTGTCTTTCGTGGACGACAAAGACACCATCACCGCTTCAATGGCTGACGTGGCATTGGGTATCGCCGACTTGCGAAAGGGTGATTGGCAGGGCGCTTGTCTGGATCTCCACGCCGAACAAATCGACGTGAACCTCAAAGGCGAACAATACACCAACGATTTGGTGCTTACGCTCCACTTGCCCGCTTTGATGGCAAACGGCACGGAACGCGTCCTTATCGACGGCACTAAACTGAGTCTCAACGAGTTCGCTTTGGCGTTGGATGGCGAAGTCGGCACGCCGTGCTTTGAGTCCGGTATCTACAACTGTGACCTGTCCCTCAAGACCGAAGCCTGGCAAATCAAACCGCTGCTCGCACTCGTTCCGGCACAGTTCACCGCCGGACTGAAGGACATCGACATTGACGGTAACATTCAACTCGAAGCAACGGCGAAAGGCACGTACGGCGAAAACCAGATGCCGCTCATCACGGCACACGTGCTGCTCAATGACGGTGCGGGTGCCTACAAACCGCTGCCTTACGCCCTGCGCGACTTGGCTGTTGATGCCGATGCAAGTATCAACCTGAACGACAAGAAAGCCAACAGCGTCAAGATTAACAGCCTCAAGGCCAAGACCAAGAACACCCGCGTTTCCGCGAAAGGTAATGTGACCGAGTTGCTCGCAGACATGCTGCTTGACCTCCAGCTCTCACTGGATGCAAATATTCCCGACTTCGCATACTTCATTCCCGAGACTATCAAGATTGACGGTAAAGCAAAAGGCAACGTCTCTGCCAAAATCCGTCTCTCGCACCTCACGGATATGAAACTGGAGAAGGGGCACTTCGGCGGCAAACTGACGCTCAGCGACATGAACATCCTCATGGACAGCATGGCGGTTGTTTTGCCGAAGACAGATCTCGCTTTCAAAATCCCGAACGCCAAACCATCCTGGAAGAAGCTTGACTGGCTCGACATGACGTTCAATCTGGCAAGCGTGGATTTCTCCGACCCCGGAATAGGCAAGGTAAACCTCGGCACATCGGATCTGCGTCTTGAACTGGGCAATGTGCTCAAGACTATGCCGGTTCTTTATGCCAACGTGGATTTGCAGTCGGCGCAACGTCTTGTGGCGGACATGGACTCTATCACGGCGAACATCGAAGCGCCGCATATTACGGCCTACACCGAATACGACACCAAAGATACCACGCGTATTCCTATCTTCAACGGCAAAGTGGCGTTCAACGACCTCAAAGCAACCTATACGAACATCAATGCTCACCTGCGCAAGTCCGAACTGGAGGCGAAACTGACCGGCGGTAACCGCCTGCACTCTACACCGGTGTTGGCGGCATCCATTAAATCGGACGCTTTCACGGCAAATGCCGCAGAAGACATCAAACTGGACACCAAGCAGTTTGCGATCGAGGCCAAAGCGCGCTACAACGCCCGCGGCAATAACTTCCTGCTCAAGTGGAATCCTATTCTCCACTTCGACATGAACAAGGCTGAGATAGACTGGGTCGAGTTCCCGCAGCATATATCCGTTCCGCAAATGACGTTCGACTACTCGAACCGCGACTTCAAGATCGCCACTTCCCAAATCAAGCTCGGCAACTCGGATTTCTCGCTGGTCGGCGAGGTGCAGAACATCGGCCGCTGGCTGCAGAAGCGTGACACGCTCACCGGTGAACTGAACTTCGTTTCCGAGCACACGGATGTGAACCAGCTCATGGAACTCTTCTCTGCCGACGCCGGCTCGGAAGAGCAACCGGCGCCCGAAACGGCAGCCGCCGAAACGGCAAGTGCTACGCCCGCTCCTGCTCCTGCAGGTGGCGAAGCCGCCGAGTCCAGTGGACCCTTCCTCGTGCCGCCTATGGTTGACCTCGTGCTCAATACGAAGATCAAGGAGGCAAAGGTATTCAACGAAACCGCTCCAGCCGCTCGCGGATGGTGGGGCCAATGCTCATGGCCAGCAGGATTTTCGCTATGTCAAACGGTATGAACGGGAATACGCACCAT
This sequence comes from Paludibacteraceae bacterium, assembly GCA_905233925.1. Classification (GTDB taxonomy): domain Bacteria; phylum Bacteroidota; class Bacteroidia; order Bacteroidales; family Paludibacteraceae; genus Colicola. The sequence goes on along the minus strand of CAJOFV010000092.1, from coordinate 1,937 downwards.
CCGAGGATGTTCATAAGGCTTGCGGGCTGATTTTTTTTAGCATATACAAATGCGAACCACGCGGTTCCGAAAGCGTAGAGTACGATGGTTCCGATGCTCAAGTCCTTCGCGGGTAAAGCGGAGTTCCACCTGGCAGCGGAGACCTATCTCAATCAGAACTACGAAATCAAGCCCTCCACCATCCGCGGCGCTTGCTCGCTCTTCGGTAAAGACCTCGTTCTGTTGGACAGCGAAACCTTCGACAAGATTAGCAAGATCCTCATGTTCAAGAAGAAAACCGAGAACAGAGTGGATTCTATCTCAGCCGAAATGACGCTGTACAAGAAGGAAATCGATATCTATCCGTTCTGCGTAAGCCTGGACAACTACATGGCAGCAGTCGGCGGACGGCATAATCTGGATATGTCCTTCAACTACCACGTGAACCTCCTCTCGCCGCTGTACATTGGTGTGGACGTGTCGGGTACGTTGGATGACTTGAAGATTAAACCGGCGAAGTGCGTGTATGCGCAGGACTTCAAGCCCTTGTTCCACAACAACGTCGATACACAGACTGCCGAATTGCGGCAGCTCATCCGCGAATCGATGCGCAAAAACGTGAAGATACAATAACTTCGGGCTCCTGTAGTTCAATGGATAGAATACGGGTTTCCTAAACCTTAGATCCGGGTTCGATTCCCGGCGGGAGTACTTATGGTTACACAGCCCAAATATCCTGCTTTGGCAGTAGATGCGGCGTGCTCGGGTAATCCGGGCGTGCTTGAGTTTCGTGGCGTCGTGGCGGACACCGGAACGGAGGTCTTCCGTCGTGGACCCTTCATGCAGGGCACGAACAACATTGGTGAGTTTCTGGCACTCGTGCTCGGCTTGGCATACCTCAAGAAGTACAACCTGCCCTGGACGCTCTACACCGACTCCGTGACAGCGCTTGCGTGGGTCAGGGAGAAAAAATGCAAGAGCAAAATCTCATGGAATGCCGATAATCAGGAACTGTTCTTTATGGTTCGCAAAGCTGAGGAATGGCTGCGGCAGAACACCTGGACTACCGAGATAAAAAAGTGGGAAACTACCCTTTGGGGCGAGATTCCGGCTGACTTCGGGCGCAAGTGATGCAAAGTGTAACTTACAAGTAGCAAAATTAAGAAAAATAGCATTTTTCTTTCGCACGTGAGAGATTTTTTGTACTTTTGCACCGCAAAACGTGAACTGCCTTAAATACGCAAAATACCAAAACAAATATAAACAATTTCAAACAATTATAAACAATCTTAAACAATTTCATTTATGACAAAAGTTGCTATTAACGGTTTTGGCCGTATTGGTCGTCTGGCTTTCCGTCAGATGTTTGAAGCTGAGGGTTATGAAGTAGTTGCTATCAACGACTTGACCAGCCCGAAGATGTTGGCTCACCTGCTCAAGTATGACACCGCTCAAGGTGGTTTCGCCGGCAAGTTCGGTGAGGGCAAACACACGGTTGCTTACAAAGACGCCCAACTCGCAGAGGACGGCAAAACCGTCGTTGTTCCGGGTTCGATTATCGTGGACGGCAAAGAGATTACTATCTACGCTATGCCTAACGCTGCTGACCTGCCCTGGGGCAAGCTCGGTATCGATGTAGTGCTCGAGTGCACAGGTTTCTACACCAGCAAGGCTAAATCTATGGCTCACATTCAGGCCGGCGCAAAGAAAGTCGTTATCTCTGCTCCCGCAGGCAATGACCTCCCGACCATCGTTTACAATGTAAACCACAAGACCCTGACTCCGGCTGACACCGTTATCTCGGCTGCTTCTTGTACCACCAACTGTCTCGCTCCGATGGCTGCTGCGCTCCACAAATACGCTCCGATCCAGAGCGGTATCATGAGCACGATCCACGCTTACACAGGCGACCAGATGATTCTTGACGGTCCGCAACGTAAGGGTGACCTCCGTCGTAG
>CAJOFV010000091.1 GCA_905233925.1 Paludibacteraceae bacterium | reverse complement strand
ATCCGGCAGATTCTTTACCGAATAGCCGTTTTGCGCAAGGTTAAGGGCATCTGCATCGCTGTCGCCCAATTTGTCAAGGTGTTTCTGAGCTGCCACATAGCTTCCATAAATAGTAATACCGAAATCAGCAATTATAATTTCTATGGTTCTTGCAGCTTTGTTATACATCAAATACGCATAGCCTTTGTCTGTTTGGGCATGTTGCTGGATGTTGCAAATCAACTCGTCCAACAGATATGTCAGCGGCATATTGAGGGACTTTAGTAAATCCGGCACGTATGGCTGAAGATGTTCTTTGAGTTGCGAAATAACACGCGCTGTTGAATCGTCATCCAAAGCAAAAGGCACTATCAGCGAATTTGCTTCACCATGGAAGAGAGTGGTCATCGCATCCAAATAAGAATATGCAGACCTCTTTTGATTGCTCTTGGTGACACAATCGAAAAATGCCGACAGAGTGCTTTCCAACGAAAATATGTAGGTGCCATTTTGCATGTTTTTGCAACTTTCAGCTACAAAGGTACAACTTATTTTTGATATATTCAAGTATTTGGACGATAAATCATTGCGGACGGATGATTTTGAGAGCGTATTACAGCAGCAGTCCGATGGCTTCGAACATGCGATGGTAGGCGGCAGTTTTTTTGTCAAGGGAGAGCGGGTAGGCGCGAGAGGAGGAGGGCATTCGCCAGAAACGGATGGTACGACCGGTTGTAGCAGCATTCGTTTGGGGTTCTATAATGTTTACGGAATTACCATTAATCGGTATTTGCGTTTCGATATATTCACCGACCTTGGGCGTAGCGCAATGCAGCATTTCTGCCATGGTCTGTGCGGCTTTGCCGCCGGTGCAGCAGAGATTATGGCATAGTGGAATTTGTTGCAACAGAGCTGCTATGTCAGTTAGCTCGACTATCTCCAAGTGTTCGTCCGCCGCGTTGCCCTGCAAGCGAATGACAGCTTGCGCCGTGTCGAAGATAGCAATGCCTTTTTCTTCGCAGAAAGCCACAACATCGTCATAACGAAATGCAGTCTTTGCTCCTTGTTCTTTCACCCGTTCACTGACGGCAGTCCTTGTTCCTTGCTCCTTCATCCGCCAGTTGGCGGAGGTCTTTGCTCTTTGCTCCACAAAATGCTCCTTGTTACCGAAAAAAATCTGTCCCATAATCCGCCACATGTCGTTTTGCGGGTTGGGGTAGAAGAACGGCATGCACCATCGTTCTTTCGGCGGCGGAAAACTGCCGAGCATCAGTATCTGCGCGTTGGCGGGTAGAAACGGCTGTAACGGATGTCGTTCAATGTCCGAATATGGATGTCGTGTTTCAGTCATTAGGATTTTATTCTTGCGATGGCACTTCCAATTCCGGGTTGTGGATGGTTATTTCTGCGCCGGGAGTGGAGACGTAGAACATGTCGAGAATGACGGGTTCGGAGCCTCGGTTTTCGCCTCGGTGGACGGTACCGATGACCTCTACTATCGCTTCGCCGACAAGGAATGTGCGTTCAGAGCCGTCGGCGCAGACGATGGTCAGTGCGCCCTGTTGGATGATGCCGTAGTTGATGACGGTATGATGATGCCAATCGGTCTTGGCACCGGCAGGAAAGACCAGACGTTTGACAATCAGTTCGGGTTGACCGGTAGGGTAGGCGGGCAGCGCGGCTCCGTCCCAAGTTTGGGACGAACGGAGCAGTTCGGTGGTTTGAATATCCATAGTTCAACAGGGGATGTTAGTCGGGTATCTCAGTCATTGGAAATAATCACAATAAGCTGCTATTTAACTATTTCCTCTATCCATTGGAAGAGTTCGTCCAGAGCGTAATCGCCACTATGCGGGCGGTTCCACGACAGCAGGAAATTGACATCATATCCTTCGTTTTGCAGTTTGAGTGCCAAATTAAGAGGTATAGGGAAGGACGTGTCGCGGTCTCGTGCGCCATGACGGATATACCAGTGCGGAGCTACCGTAGTGCGGCTGTCGCCAATGAAATACATAGGGTTCATAAGCCGTACGTTGTGTGCAATAGACGCCTGCAGCGAATCGGGCATGGGCAAGCAGTCGCACTCCTGCAACACGCGTTGCTGACCATAAGCCGTGAAATTGACACTACTGCCGTTCTCGTCGCCGAACTCGTCATTCTCACCCGATGCACGCTGTCCGCACACATCTTTGGTGTCGAAAGCAGGGGCTGTCTTGAGCGGCTGCGTAGAAACCACGTATGCTAAATAAGTCGGCATGTCCAAGTCCACAATGTATTCTCCGGCACGAGGCGCACGCATAGGCATGTTGAACTGTTGCGGCATACCTTGCGGTTTGACTCCTCCATTGAGCGGAGGCATACCACCCATCTCTTCCTTATTGAACGTGAAACCGAGGTCGGCGGAAATATCTGCTCCGGCGTTCTTGGCAATCTGTGCCGCACGGATGATTTCGCTCTTGATATAAGCCAAGTAATTGTCTGCGGTGAGCGCAACACCTTCCGGCGTATGAAGGTTCAGGCTCTGCAAGTATGCAGGGAACTGCGCGGCTAATTCGTCCGACACGGCAAGAACAGCAGCATCAGTAGCGGCATCCCGGTGACGAGTGCCGTTGTAGAGCCATTCGTACGCCATGTCCGCATGGTCGAGGTCCGTAATCGGGCAGTAGCACACGGCAGCAAATACATCATCGCGTTCGTCAGCCGCGCCCATCGTCCGGAGCAGTTCCGCATACTCAGGATGATTGCCTGTTCCGCCCATCAGAGCCGACATAGCGCCTCCGGCAGAAGTGCCATCGGTGATGATACGCTCGGTGTTACCGGGTATCTCGGCATCAAAACGACGCAAGTAACGAATAGCTGCTTTGAGGTCAAGGATAGCTTTCGGCGCACGGCCTGTATAGGTATCGCCGACGCGGGAGTTACGTCCGCGCGTACCGGGAATCACCACCACATATCCTTCC
>CAJOFV010000090.1 GCA_905233925.1 Paludibacteraceae bacterium | reverse complement strand
GAGGGTGGATTTGCCGGCGCCGTTTGGTCCGAGCAGACCGACTATTTCTCCGTCGTTCATAGCCAGTGACACGTCATTCAGGACGGTTTGTTTCCCGAATCGTTTGTAAATATGTTCGAGTTTGAGCGGCACAATAATACAATTTAGCGCGCAAAAGTACTACAAAAAATTTGAATGTGCAAGATTTTGGCGCAAAAATTCCATTATGTTTGCATAAAATAGATTTTTGCGCCAAAAGATTGTCGTTCGCAGAATAGTGCGAACGTACTTTCGGGATTTGGGTGTTCCCGATGAAACGGGAAAACCCATAAAAAGGAAAAGGAATTTCTTTCAGCGGCGTCCGAAAGTACAACTTTTTTTTACCTGTGCAAATAAAACTGTGATTTCCCGCTCTTTTTTCTCCAAATTTAAAATTTTGTCCCGCTCGACCGGCTAATTCCGGTCGTTTGGTATGTTTATTCTCCGGCATTCTATGCCGGTTGTCTCTTTCGCGCTCATAGTTGAGCGTGGGTTGCCCTTTTCATGCTTTTGCTCGCGGCGACGCCGCTTGGTCCGCTTTTTGGGTACGCGGGTGTCCCGCCCGCGGCTATGTTCTGTCTTTGCCCGCGGCTCATTCAATAGCAAAATTGCCTAATAAATCGCCAAATCGTAAATCGTCAAATCGTAAATTATTTCATCCTCCTTTCCCCAAAGGTCACCCAAAGGTCGCCCAAAGGTCACCCAAAGGTCGACCATAAGTCAGCCAAACAAACACCAAAGGTCGCACAGAGGTCAAAGGGGACAACATAGGGCTTTACTCGGCACGTATCCGACCTTCTCGAAATGGCTGATTTTCATCGTCGCTTTTGCCGTCCGAATCGCAAAAATTGTCAAGTCAACATACAAAAATAAAATTTTTTGAGGAAAAATTGTCTGAAAATTTGTGTATGTCAAAAAAAAAAGTACTTTTGCGGCGGATTTAGCTGTTAAGCCCGTGTAATAACGGGCATCGACTATTATAAACACTATAAATTTTAAGGTATGAAAAGATTAAATTCTCTCATTTCGTCGTTCCTGTTAACGACATTTTTCTGGTTTAATGTTACGGGGTCGGGCACCAACAAAACCCTTACTATCTCTGGCTCGGGTGCCATGACTGATTATGCTTCGGCAGGTGCGCCATGGTACAGCGAAAGAGCTAACATTAAGCACATTGTTATCAACGAAGGAGTAACATCTGTAGGAAATTATGCCTTTCAAGGCATATCTGCAAGTAGTGCCGACGTCAAGGTGCCCAGTTCTGTCACAAGTTTTGGGAGTAATGCCTTTGCCAACTGTTCCACGATGGTAAAGATTTTTTATGCTGGATCACCTAACGAATGGGCTGTAATTGATTTTGCAAACCAAACTGCCCATCCATTTGGTGCACTGAGCGCATCGGCAGACTATTATTTCTATGGCAATACTACCACAAAGACCAGCACGCTTGTGCTATTCCCCCCACTAACACAGATCAAGCAATATACGTTTCAGCGCATAAATCTTGATGGAACAGGAAATGGATTAAGCATCCCGGGAACAGTTGCGACTATAGGCAATTACGCATTCTATGGATGTAGCATTGCTGGAGAATTTGCCATCAATCGAAAAGAATCACCAACTATGGGAACTGATGCTTTCCGTGGTATTGGAACCAACCGCTCCATTTATGTACCAACTGGAGCAACCGGTTACAGAACATCAGGTTCCTATTGGTATTTCAAGCTCACGAATCAAGCCGTTAGCGGAAGTACGCTTGGAACATATGGAACAGATATTGCATGGAAATTACGTGAAGATGGCGTACTAATATTAGATGCATCAAATACAGACACAAAAATCATCACACTTTCCGCAGCAGCTTCGTTACCCTGGCGATATTTCCGCCGATTGGTTTACAAAGTAGTTTTGAAAGGAGATATCTCTGCTTTGAATAGTACTTTGCGCTACCACTATGGTTTTTCAGAGGTAATTCTACATCAACAAACTCTACCGACTATAAATGCTACGTATATTGGCGGTACTAACTATGCATCGCTGTTTAATCCTGACGATAAATTAATTCTGCGTATACCTCCCGAGTTGGAAGGCGATGCTGGTTTGAGTTCTGCTCCGTGGAATGATGCAACACATTGGAATGTTGTCGTTACAGATTATTGTGCCGATCCTTCTGATTTAACAGAAGGCACAATCAACGCGACTTCGGCAACATTCACATGGACCGATGACAGAGGTAGTTCATGGAAATATCTCTGCAAAACTTCTGATTTATCTGAACCGACCAGTTCCGAATGGGCAAGTGCACCTTCTACCAGCAGCAAATCAGCAACCGCTACAGGTCTAACACCTGCTACAGACTACACATTCTATCTCATGGCGGATTGTGGTTCTGCGGGAACAAGCGATGTTTTATCTGCTGATTTTACAACTGAATGTAGTGTTATTGCCTCTGCTTCTGTTCCTTGGAGTTACGGATTTGAGACGGGCGTTACCAACAATGAGATTCCTCGCTGTTGGAAAGAAGTTAAAAAATCAGGTAGCACTGCCGGTTCTGTTACTGCAAACAATTATAACAAACGTACAGGTTCTTATTGCCTTAGTATAGCAGGCGGTAATTCTTCCGGTTATACCAAACGAGAAATAATTGCGATCTTCCCTGCATTTGAGGATGACATTAAAGATTTGGCTTTGTCCTTCTGGTACAAGACAAGTGTTACTGACGGCGATTACACCTATGGTCAGCCTCAGTTAGGTTATATTACCGATCCGGAAGATGATGATACCTTTTTTGCTGTAGGCGCTGCCTTATCTCAAACAGCAGATTATACACAAGTAGAAGATATCAACATGTCCGGTGCTCCTAGCGGTGCGCGTTTCGCCATTCTTTATACCGGAGGTACTGATAACGGCAATGTTTACATTGATGATATTACCGTTACCGAGAAACCCTCTTGCAACAAGCCGACAGGAGTTGCAGTAACAGCAGACAGCGAGACGGCTGACGGTGCAACAATTACTTGGAACGCCAACAGCATGAGCGCATGGAAACTGCAAGTGTCGGAAGGCGATGCAGCAAGTTGGGGTGAGGAGATAGCTGTGGCTACCAACTCCAAAGTACTGACTGGTCTGAAAGCCAACACCTTATATTATGTACGCGTGAAAGCGGACTGCGGCGGTGGCAGCGTCAGCGAGTGGAGCGACAACGTGTCCTTCACCACCCTCTGCGGTACGATTAATGTAAGTGCTGCAAGTCCTTGGAGCATAGATTTCGAGGGACTGAGCGACCATGTGATTCCTGACTGTTGGGACAACTCGGCTTCCACGACCACCTCTTCTTGGGGTCCCGGATATATATGGGGTACATACACCCATTCCGGTAACACGATGTTGGCGATGGTTAACTCCGCTTTGGACGGCGGTACGGCACTCATCAACACCCCGGAGATTGCCATTCCGGATGACGGCAGAGAGTACGAATTGGCGTTCGATTATGCCAATATGGCGATTGCAGGATGCAACCTGACAGTGAAAATCTCCGCTGGCGGTGCATTCGTTGAGAAGGACGTATATTACCCCTCCGGTAATGTATCTTCCTATCCGGGTGCATTTAGCAATGCGGTAATCTCGCTTGCCGACTATAGCGGTCAGACAATCAAGGTACAATTCTTCGCCAATCCGACCAGCGGAACTTCTTCCGAAGGCGGCGCTATGTTCGTGGATAACGTGAGTGTACACAAGGTATCGAGTTGTGCTGTACCAACAGCCTTGTCAGCAGGCAACCTGAGTGCCAACAGCGCGCGTATCAGTTGGACGGCCGGAGGTTCTGAGACAGCTTGGCGTCTGCAATACCGTGCAGACGGCGGCGACTGGAGCGCAGAACAGGCAGTCAGCGGAAGTGCGCAACGCGACTTGATGGGTCTCAGCGCCAACACCGAATATTTCGTACGCGTGAAAGCTTATTGCGATGCGGACGACCAGAGTAACTGGAGCGATGTGCTGTCCTTCACGACGCTTTGTGCCGCCGCAAGCATGCCGTATGAGGAGAACTTCAGTAGTGCGTCTGAACTGCCCGGCTTCGGGTACCTACCGTTGGGCTGCTCATAATAGCGGTAGCGCATATGACATTCAGCTGCGCACGGGTTCAAGCGGCGAAGCGACACTGCGTATGCCGGCTATCTCGCTGAGCGAAGCGGCTATCCTGCGCTTTGAGTGGAAGAACGCCAGTGGCGCACAAGTGAATATTTATATCTCTACGGACGGCGGTTCGAGCAGAACGATGATCCCGAATGACCTCTCCGGCGTACACTCCGACTGGATAACGAAGGTGTTTGACCTCTCTGCCTATACCGGCGAGACAGCATTGATATACTTTGTATCCAATTTCACGAGCATGAACCAGTACGCATACTTGGACGACGTAGAAGTACTTGCCCGTCCATGCGATATGATTCTGAATATTCAGGCTGCGCCTGTAACCGGCGGTGCGACCATCAGTTGGAGTGGCAACGTGAAGAAACTGCAATACAAGCTCTCCACAGCTGATTCCTGGACAAGCGAGACGATTGCGCCTGCCGATTATGCAGGTCTGAAATCCATCAGCGGCTTGACTCCTGCAAGAACCTATCAGGTGCGTCTGCTGCCTGCTTGCTCGGAAGAGATTGAAGCCAACTGGACTTCGCCGGTTTCCTTCACCACTATGGCAACAGAGTCCGTTCCTTACAGCAATGACTTCGAAGGTGAGACCGCGGGCTACGCTCCGTTCAACTGGAGCCGTGTATCTTCGACCGAATATCCACAGGTAAGCCACGATTCCTATGCTTACAAAGAAGGCGAAAGCTTTGGATACCAAGGCAACAGCATCAAATTCTATGGCGTGAATGACCAGATAATAGTCTTCCCCGAGTTCAATGTGGCA
>CAJOFV010000089.1 GCA_905233925.1 Paludibacteraceae bacterium | reverse complement strand
CCAGTTTCCAGTTCTTGAAACGCCGCTCAATCATCTCCTTGCCTTCCGCCGCGGACTTGTATTCCAGCTCTTTGAGAGCCTGCCGGATCTTGTTACGCGCCTTCGTGGAAGCAACAAAATTAAGCCAGTCGGCATTGGGATGCTGGTTCGGCGAAGTCATGATAGACACCTGGTCGCCATTCTCCAGTTTCTGCCGTATAGAGACGTTCTGATTGCGGATGGTTCCGCCTACACAATGTGCGCCGACGTCGCTGTGTATCGAATAAGCGAAATCGAGCACGGTAGCACCTTCTGGCAAACGGCGCAAGTCACCTGTCGGCGTGAAGACGTAGACATCACCCTTACGCTCCGCCATACTGCCTTTGACGCCTTTGTATGACCAGTGGGCAGCCACGCCTTTTTCCGCCACTTCGTCCATTCGCCGCGTACGAATCTGCACTTCCACCCAACGCTTGTCCGGTCCCAAAACCGTCGTGTGCAAGGACTCGTAGCCATTCTCTTTGGGAACAGACAGCCAGTCGCGCAGACGCTTCGGATTCGGCGGAAAGATATCCGTAATGAGCGAATAGACTTGCCAGCAGTCACTTTTCTCTTTCTCCAAAGGCGAATCGAGAATGATACGTATTGCAAACAGGTCGTAAATCTTGTCAACATCGCAATGCTGCGCCTGCATTTTATGGAAAATGGAGTGAATGGATTTAGGCCGTCCTTTGATGGTAAAGGAAAAGCCTTCCGCCTTCAGTTTGGCTTCCAAAGGAGCGATGAAACGCGCGATATAATCCTCACGCTCCGCTTTTTTTGCATTCAGCGCGTGTGCGATATACTTGTACGTGTCGTATTCGAGGAACTTCAACGCCAGGTCTTCCATCTCCGTTTTGATCTGATACAGACCCAAACGGTGAGCCATCGGCGCATGAAGCGTCTGCGTCTCTTTGGCGATATGCCGACGACGATCCGAATCACCCTCCGCATCCAACTTCCGGAGCAACTCCAGACGCTCGTTGAGTATGTCGAAAAGAACCTTATTGCTGTCTTCCATATTGTGTAATTATAAGCAGTAAGTACATGATTTTTAAAAAAACGCTGCAAAGATACAAAAAAATTTGCATATATCAAAATAATTTTGTAACTTTGCGGCGATTTTCGAAAATATAATCAATTTTAACGATATGAAAGCATCAAGAATCATTCTTATTTGTGCGCTTGGAGCAGCTGCCGTGCTGATGGCAGTGTTCTGCGTACAGAGTGTTACCACTCCTATTAAATTCGAGCAAGTTCGTCTCGAGCGTGAGGCTGTCGTTATCCAGCATCTCATGGATTTGCGTTCCGCAGAGGTCGAGTATCATCACCAGAAAGGTAATTTTACCGCCAGCTACGACACGTTGCTCATGTTCCTCAAGAATGCTCCGAAGAAAGAGGTCATGAAAGAGGGAAGTCTGACCGACAAACAATTAGAGGCAGGTTTGACCGAGCCGAAGGCTATCAAGATTCTCAACGAGGCGAAGAAACGCGCGCTCAAGAAGAACCAGTTTGACAATCTCGATGCGCTCTATGCGTACATCTGGGAGAACGATGCGGACGTGAAGAAGAACGGTCTGACCGGTTTCCGCCGTGACACGATTGAGCTCAACATGCTTGAGGCACTTTACAAAGGCCGATTCACTGCTGACAATATTGATGAGATTACCCGTATTCCGTTCAGCGACAATCTGCGGTTTGAATTGGAGGTCAACAACGACTACAAGACCAGTCAGGGTATCCGCGTGCCGCTCTTCGAAGCACGTGCACCGTTTGAGAGCTATCTGGGCGACCTCAACAAACAGGAATTAGTGAACCTCGTGGATCGCGAGAAGAAACTGGAGCACTATCCCGGACTCAAAGTGGGTGATGTAGAATCGCCGAACAACAACGCAGGAAACTGGGAGTAAGTCGAGCGGCTCGACACCCGAACAGCAATGCGCATAATTAGTGGAACATATGGGGGGCGGCGATTGTCGCCCCCTAAAAATATAACCGCGAGGCCGACTACCGACTTCGCCAAAGAGAGCCTGTTCAATCTGCTTAACAACCGGATTGATTTTGAGGGGATAGACATGCTCGATCTCTTTGCCGGAACAGGAGGAATAGGCATCGAATGTGTGAGCCGGGGAGCTCGTTCGGTCACGGCCGTTGAGATTGCACATGTACAGCAGAACTGGATTATCGCCTGCTGCAAACAACTCGGAATCCGCAATCTGACCGTCATACGCGGCGATGTATTCAAGTTCCTTGCTTCATGCCGCATACAATACGACCTTATCTTTGCCGACCCGCCTTATGCTTTGGAGAAAATAGAAGAACTGCCGGATCTTATCTTAGGTTCACTTCTCAAACCCGAAGGATGGCTCGTTATCGAACACGGAAAAGATACCGATTTCACGTCTCACCCACGCCATGTAGAGACACGCAATTACGGTAGCGTACATTTCTCGTTCTTCCAATAAAGAACGATTACATTTCCATGTAAATCTCCAGAAGTTTGCAGTTGCCTTGCGGAGCAAGGCGGATATCGTTGAGGGAAGCAGGAATGAGTACGGCTTCGCCCTGACGGATGAGTACGGCATTGTCCGGCGAGTCACAATCGAGCGCCTTTATCTCACATGCGCCTTCCACACACATGAAAGCTACAAACGAATCCAGCGGCGCGTAATCGCGCTGAACCGGTTTGTCCGTTTCCAGTAAATTCGCCGTAAAATAAGGGCATTGAACGATATTGGCAACGCCTTTTTCATTGGTCTGCGGATGTGAGACGATCACATTATCCGCCGTTTTCATATCGAGCACTTCCAGCGCTTTGTCGAGTTTGAGCGGCCGCATTTTGCCGTCATTACCTACCCTGTTGTAATCGTAAAGGCGATAGGTGATATCACTATTCTCCTGAATTTCCGCGACGATGGTATCCTTTCTCATGGCATGTACCGTTCCGGCAGGAATAAACGCCACGTCTCCCGCGCGTACCTTATATTCGCGCATGTAGCGCGCGAGGGAACCATCTTGTATCGCCGCATGAATAAGCGAGGCATTCATTTCCTTATTCCAA
>CAJOFV010000088.1 GCA_905233925.1 Paludibacteraceae bacterium | reverse complement strand
CACAGACTAATTTTGAATGGCGTCCGAACGTGCGGCATGAGATACATTTCGGCGCAAATTACACCTATCACATGTTCCGTCCGCAGGTTATTTCCGTAAATGCCCATTTGACGGGCGATGAACCTGCGGATATGGATACAACAATCATGTCATCCGGTACGATTCATGCCCATGAGGCAAATATCTATTTTGAGGACACGTACACACCTTGCCCGTGGTATCGTCTGAATTTTGGCTTCCACGCGGGGTTGTACCACAATTCCGGCAAAACGTATCCGTCTATTGAGCCGCGTGTGGGAATGCGTTTCTTGCTGCACAAGGACGTGGCGCTCAAACTTAGTTACGCCTATATGTCGCAATATGTACACATGCTTTCCAACACTTCGGTTTCATTGCCGACGGACTTATGGGTTCCGGTTACGACGAAAGTGCCGCCAATGCGTTCCATGCAAGTGGCGGCAGGCATTACGTACAATATTCTCAATCAGGTCGAATTGTCGGTGGAGGGCTATTACAAACGCATGGTCAATGTGATTGAGTACAAGGACGGTGCATCGTACTTGAGTGCCCAAAACTGGCAGGAACTCATTTGTTTGGGTGACGGATGGAGTTATGGCGTGGAACTGTTGGCGCAGCGCAAGATTGGTCCTGTCACCGGATGGATTGGATACACATGGTCACGCACAATCCGCCAGTTTGACCGTGAGGAACAGCAAATCAATTATGGCAAACCCTTTCCCGCAAAGTATGACCGCGAGCATGATTTGAGTATCACGCTGCAATACCAAATCAACAAAAAATGGGAGGTCGCGGCTACATTCATATATGGAACGGGCACGCGCGGAACGCTGGCGCTCCAGCGCACAAAGGACTACCTCTATAATGAAAGCGGAACGACGATTGCTATTATAGAAGAGCGCAACAACTATAAAATGCCGGATTATCACCGTCTGGATTTGGGCGCGACTTGCCATATCCCACACAAGAAATGGAAAGGTTGCGAGCATATTGTCAACATGTCCGTCTATAACGCCTACTGCAATTTCAATCCGTTCCTTGTCTATGTCTCGGGCAACAAACTGATGAAATTCAGCTTGTTCCCGATTTTACCGAGCGTCAGTTACACCTTTAAGTTTTAACCGCCAGACATGAAGCATTGGCCGATATACATATTGCTGACAACGTTTCTGCTTACAGCCTGTGAGCGGGAGATTGACTATGCCGGTGAAATTGAAAAGCCCAAACTGGTTTTGCACGCGGAAGTAGGGGAGGGTGATACGGTAGTCCAATGCTTTGTATCCCGTTCGATTTTCTTCTTTGAAGAAAGGACCTATGATTGGGACGAATACCTGATGCCGGATGCTGTGACGCAGTTGCAGCGTGGAGAACAGGACTGGCAGACAATGACTTGGTCAGACAAGGAAAAATCGTTTGTGCTGCCACTTGCAACTCCTCTCAAAGCAGGGGAAACGATCCGTTTGCGCGCTTCATATCCTGATTATGAGACGGTTACAGCGCAGCAGACAGTGGTAAATAAACCTTTTATGCAGATACTTCCGGATTACTGGCGCAATCCGGTTAAGCATTATTTTGAAATCAGTGTCATTCTGACCGCTTACCCGCCGGATGTGGATGTCGTTTTGGGATTTAGCGCAGAATGTCGGTTTAACATCTTCACAAAGAAAGGCAATCAAACGGTCGTTTCGCGCGGAATGAGCACACGCATTATGTCCGATGATGCGATTTTTGCGTCTGCGGGGAATGCGTATTCAACGGAACTCCGCTATAATAGCCGCCCGGGATATGAACACGCAAAGATTGTAGAACTTCATATTCCCTATCAGTCTCCTGACGAGGGCGATGACAGGGAAAAGGAGATTATAGTGACGGAACTGAACTTGCACTTCCATGCTCACAGCCGCGATTCATACCTCTACTGGACGTCTATTTACGCAGCGTTTGGAAAGGGCGGTGAAGAAGATTTTGACTTGGGCAGGGAAGTCGGGTCGATGTTCGGAACGGAGGAAGATGTGCAGATCTATTCAAACATCAACGGCGGTTACGGCATGTTTGCCGCCACGTCGCAATATACGGTTAACAAGAAAAATATTAAATTTTAACATAATGGATTATTTTGTACATGAGTCGTCCTACGTGGACGAAGGTTGCACAATCGGCAAGGGCACGAAGATTTGGCATTTCAGCCATATTATGTCGGGTTGCACAATCGGCGAGGACTGCAACATCGGGCAGAACGTGGTTATCTCGCCGGACGTTGTTTTGGGGCGTAACTGCAAGATTCAGAACAATGTCTCGGTTTATACCGGCGTCAAATGCGAGGATGATGTTTTTCTCGGTCCGTCGATGGTGTTTACGAACGTCATCAACCCGCGTGCTGCTGTCAGCCGCAAGCACGAGTACCGCGAAACGATTATCCGTCGTGGCGCTTCTGTAGGCGCAAACGCCACGATTGTTTGCGGCCACGAATTGGGCGAATACTGCCTTATCGGCGCGGGAAGCGTGGTCACGAAAGACGTGCCGGCGTATGCACTGATGGTGGGTAATCCCGCCCGTCAAATCGGTTGGGTGAACCGCAACGGTGACAAAGTCGCCTCCCTTGAAGAAGCCCAAAAATGAATAAATGATAAAATGATAAAATGATAAAATGATTAAATGATTAAATGATTAAATAACATGATTCAACGTATTCAATCGCTCTATTTACTGGGCATCATTATCCTCGGCACATTACTGTTCTTTGTGCCTGTCATACAGCTTAATACCGCTCCCGACGCTGCCGTGCAGCGGATGTTTGAAATCAGTGCCACCGGCATGGACGAAATAACGCCGGACATGGAGCATCTCTATGTCGATTCCCTGACGCTCAACGGCTTATGGGGTTTGACGCTCACGACGCTGCTTATTCCTTTCATGGCGTTTGTGGACTTGTTCCTTTATCGCCGTCGCATTTTGCAGGCGCGCCTGAACATCTTTCTTGCCATGCTTTGCCTCGGTTACTACGGTATTTTGTACATGTACATCTGGTTTGCAAAGATGAACTTCGGCCTTGACTGGCACATCTGTTTCTGGGCTTGCATTCCGCTGATTTGTTTCGTGCTGACCCTCGGGGCGACGCGTCGCATTTTGAAGGACGAAGCTCTTGTCCGTGCCGCTGACCGTATCCGATAAACCTCAAAAAATCGCTTTTTCCCGTAAAAATGCGATTTTTATGGCATAATATTTGCATACTCGCAAAAAAAGCAGTATCTTTGCGCCGAAAATGACAAAAGCACTTGTTTATATTAATGTAATTCTTGGATTCATGGCTGCATTATTTTCCGGCTGCCACAGCCATAAACGTGTGGTGTGCAAGTACGGCGTTCCGCAGGAAATCCTTGACCGCAGAAAGGAGGAGCTCCGCAAGCGCGATTCCGTTGCAACCGTTCCGCAAGAACCGGTTGAAATCATGCCGCAGGATACTATTCCCGAGCCGCCGCTGCCCGATATTCCGGTGTGCAAGTACGGCCCTCCGGGCGGAGACTGGTAATTGACAATTGATATTTTTCGCAGATATGAAAGCAAAACTTCTTACAAAAATCAACGTCCTTTTAGGCGTTTTGGCAATGTTCTTTGCAGGTTGCCATACGCAGGGAAAGACTGTCCGTGACCGCGGTCCGGTTGCCAAGTACGGCGTCCCGCAGGAAGTGCTTGACCAGCAGCGTCAGGAGCAGGAGCAGGCCGAATCGGCTGCCCCGCAAAAAGCGGAAAAAGCCACTTTTGACCAAACCGGCAGAGCAGAGTTCTCCCGAAAGACAGCCTAAAAAGTACGGACCTATGCCGCCGAGCGATCAGGAGTAAGTATGAATTTCCGTCTTCGTCTCGCGCTTGAACTGGAGCGCCTGCGCCGGAAGAATCTCAAAAAACTTCATCCGTTGCAGCAATTATTCTGGGAGTGCACGTTGCGTTGCAATGTGCATTGCCTGCATTGTGGCAGTGACTGTGTTTCGTCCGTTACGCAGCCCGATATGCCGATGGAGGATTTTCTCAAGGTGCTCGACGAAGAAATAACGCCGCACGTTAATCCGAGGGACGTGCTGGTTATCATATCCGGCGGCGAACCCACCATGCGCAAGGACCTTGCCGAGATTGGCCGCCAAATCAAAAAGCGCGGTTACCCCTGGGGAATGGTTTCCAACGGCTTGGCATTGACCGAAGAGCGTTTCAAAGAGCTCCGTCAGGCGGGCTTGCGCTCCATTGCCATCAGTCTCGACGGCTTGGAGGAAGACCATACTTGGGTGCGGCAGCATCCGATGGCCTTTGAGGCGGCTTGCCGTGCTATCAAACTCTGCGCCGCGGACAAAAAACTCACGTGGGATGTAGTGACCTGCGTTACCCGCCGTTCTATCGGCCATTTGGACCAAATCCGCGAACTGATGGTCTCGCTCGGTGTTACGCACTGGCGCATTTTTGGCATTGACCCGATGGGACGTGCCGCTAAGAATCCCGAACTGATTCTGACCGATGAGGAGTTCCAGTTCCTTATCAAATATATCGCCGAACAGCGCGAAAAAGCGGTCGAGGATGCCGCCAACGGTCGTACGCCGCTGTACGTGACTTATTCCTGCGAGGGCTTCTTGGGCGACTACGAGGGAAAGGTTCGCAATTATCTCTACCAGTGTGCTGCCGGTGTTTCTGTCGCGTCTATTCTCATTGACGGAAATATCTCCGCCTGCACATCCATACGCGGCAAGTACTACCAGGGTAATATCTACCGCGACCGTTTCTGGAGTGTCTGGGAAAAAGGCTTCAAGCAGTACCGTGACCGCTCATGGATGAAGAAAATCGAGCCTTGCAACGACTGCGCATTCTTCCGTTACTGCGAAGGAAACGGCATGCACTTGCGCCGGGAAGACGGTTCGCTTATGCTTTGTCACCTCCATAGGTTGCAACCAGCTGACCGCAAGCCGCAAGAATATCCTCGCCACGGGAACGACGAATAGTGGTCGTGACGCCGTTTTCCGTCAGATAATCCAGCAACCATTCCATCGTTTTTTCATCGGCAGTCCGGAACTGCTCATTTCCTCCGTGGAACCGGATGAGGTTGATGCGGCACGGCAGTCCCCGAAGCAGCCGCAAAAGCTCTTTTGCATGTCTTGGACTTGTGTTTCCTGCATGCCCGGATACTTCCGCCCAACAGATATATTCGAACGACACACGCCGTTGGTGCGACCAGTCGTATTGTTTGAGCAGCGCCACCACATCCGCGATTGAGCACATCTTTTCCGCAGGCATGATGGCCTGTCGTTCCGCGGGGAACGGGTTATGCAGCGAGATGGCGAGGTGGCAGTCCGATTCCGCGAGGAACCATTTCAAACCCGTAATAACGCCCACGGACGAAACCGTTATACGTTTCGGGCTCCATGCGCAACCGTAACCGGCGGTCATGATTTCCAGCGAACGCAGCACATGCTCAATGTTATCCATCGGCTCGCCCTCGCCCATATAAACGAGGTTCGTCAGTCCGCCCGAACGGCCGTCGGAAGACACCACCGCATCCACTTCGAATATCTGGTTCAGAATTCCGGCGGCGCTCAAGTGTCCGTGAAAACCGAGCGTGCCGGTCATGCAGAACTTGCAGCCCATCTTGCAGCCAGCCTGGGTCGAGACGCATAATGTCCCGCGCTCTTCTTCCGGAATATACACCGATTCGATGAATTGTCCGTCCGCTTCAAACAGAAACTTCTTGGTTCCGTCTGCTGAATCCGCGTGGGCGATGGGGGAATGTCGGCCGATGGAGTAGGAGGCTTTGAGTGTTTCGCGGCCTTTGAGAGAGATGTTGGTCATTTCGTCGAACGACCGCACGCGCCTTACGTACAGCCATTCCGCCAGTTGTTTACCGGCGAATTTCGGCAGTCCGGCTGCGACTGCTACGGTCTGCAACTCCGCTAATGTCTTCCCTAAAAGTATCTCCATCTTTTGTTATCCAAAATCCGCTGCAAAGGTACTACAAAAATTTGATGTGTACAAATTTTTGGAGGTTTAATGTTGAATGTTTAACGTTTAACGAAAAAAAAAGTGCAGTTTCCCGTGGGTCTCCGCGTATCAGGATTCCCCGCACCGACCGTATCGGATTATTAAACTCTACTTTTCCCATCGTCGATAGTTTTTTTATTGACATTCACCAATATAAACAGCCAAACGGTGTACTGTCCGTCTTTGTCCGTCTTTGTCCGAAAAAAATGCAATTATCATACATTTTGCTACTTCGACTTTACAAAAAAGGCGGTTTTCGCCGCTATCATCACGTGACCATTCCCCAATTGCGGTATGGTTGTTCCGTGATAGTTTCCCAACTGCCGTATGGTTGATACTTGGCTGTCGTCTGGAGTGTCGCCAAAAGATGGTGCCGTCCTTGCGTGCGATGAGCGTTTCACATGTTCCGTCATGGTTGTATCGTCTTTCTATGACCCCGGAAATCGAACGAAAGGGGGATAATAATTGATATTTCATTGTTGTGCTGTTTTGAGATTAAACCTTTTTACATCTTCTTCGGTGTACATGCCCCATTGCCCGTTGTATTGGGCGGAAAGGTACTTCACACCTGCTTTGAGCGTGCGGTTGTTCCAGTTCGTCGGCGCTGTGGGCATCGCACGGAAATCCTGAATGAAAAAATACGGATTGCGCTGCGGGTATGCGCCGTGCTGTCGCAGCCAGTCAATAATCGCCTGCTGCTTGTCGCGTGTACATTGGTTCCAGGCGTGCTCCGCCGCAACACGGCGGTTCTGAAAACCGGCATCCGGGCGAATTAAGTCCCAGAATTGCTGAAAGTCTATAAAGTCCATGTCAAGTCCCATAATTTTAATCAAAAATGTTTCTGTCTTATCCTGAAAAAAGTAGACACATTTTGAAACCCTAAAATGTCTACATTATGTATCAGAGAAAAGGTTATTGGTTTACACCAGAACAGCGAAT
>CAJOFV010000087.1 GCA_905233925.1 Paludibacteraceae bacterium | reverse complement strand
TCGTTTAGAGCCAATTTAAGAGGCGTTTCGGATGTGCGATTCTTCCTCTATAGACTTAAACTTATTTTTGGTTAAACACAGGGATTTGCAAGTGTGCCGAACAAAGCCCACGCTTCAACGTGAGCATTTCGGCTTGTTCTTGGTATATTCGACTCAATCAAAGTGTCCGGCTTTTCAGAGTCCAAGTATCAAACTAAAACGCTATTCTTTATGTATGTCGCCTTTTAATCGTTTTTTATCATAGGCGGTGTATTGTTTTCGTTATATGTTGTTGTATTAGTTTTCTATCAGTTCCAAACCTTCCTTCCTATACGGAGGAAACGTGTTGTCATCAGAAATGAGAGGCATCTTCATTGTGATAGCCTGCGCAATGATAACATGGTCGGATGGATCGTTGTGATAGAGGTTCATCTTTCCATACGTGTACATCACATCCGGTGTCAAGGGCAAAATCTGGAAACCGAATTCATTGGTTATTGCTTTTAGCATATCCTCCTTTGTGTGCCAATATTTGCGGAGTAACGATTTATTGTTGTAATGCACTATTAACTCGCGCAAAGATTCATTGCTGATATAAATGAGGTTATCGTAGTCACCAAGTATAGCAGCAACATCGCGACTGATTTGTTGTGGATCTATCGCGTAATAAATAAAGATATTTGTATCAATGAGATATCTCATAAAGTCTGATGCAACGCTGTCTCTGCATATCTTTTGGCTGCATAGAAAGCCGGTGACAACCGCTTGCCCTGGCTCGTCATCTCCTGCTCAATTGAGAGCAGATATTCAAGATTCTCTTGTCTTCTTTTTTTAGTCATAGTTATTGGCGTTATTTTTAATCTTTGCAACATTTTGCTGCAAAGCTACGGATTTTTTTTGATATATGCAAGGATTTGTGCTAAAATCGTATAAGAAAGTTGATTTTTTGCGAAAACCAGTGCTAATCTGTCGGTTGTTGGGACGTTTGTTCGGTTTTGAGGGCTTGGTAGAGCATGGCGCGGATGAAGGTATTGAGGGTGGCGAACAGCATACAAGGCGTTCAATGTTTGAAAAGTGGGACTTTTCTAACGATCTGCTTCGCTGTGCAAACTCGCGCGCCGCACTACTCCTCACTCAAGTCACAGGCTTTCGTTCGGTGCGGCTCAATCGCTTCTTGTTTCGCGAGTGTGATGAAACAATACCCGACCGAAGCCGCCGAATTTTTCGAGTAAGCGAGAGCATAGGGCAAATGAGTTTGCACTATGCCGAGCGTGAGAAAAATGTGAAACAACTCTTCGAGGCCGCCAAGACCAACGCCCAATGGCGCTACCGCTCGTATCAGAGGATGTTCAGCACCGACTGGAGCAGGCACTTTGACCGCTCATGAATGAGCGGACGAAGACGCTATAAAGCGGCTCTGCGAGTCGTAAAGGTACTACATTTTTTTGATATATGCCAGTTTTTTACATTTTACTTACTTCGCTCCACTCAAGATACCATTTTCTTTATCCTCGTTATTTATACGTTTCCCATTTTCGCGGCGTTGGGTACCGAAATCGAGGTTGCAATGAAAGTTGAGAATGAGCATCTGACGGAAGTCGCGCATCTCCGCGTGCTGCGTGTTCGGCGCAAGAGCGGAGAGGTCTTTGGTCTCGATGCTGTAGCCCTTGACAGAGAAGGGATTCATCAGCATGGCACGGAAGCCCCATTTGTCGGCATTGTAACCAAGACCGATATGATGGTAGAACTCGCCGTACTCCAGCGTCTCGCCCCAGAGGTTATTGCTGCGGGTAGTCACTTCGCCGAAGAACTGCCAACCCTTGTACATGCCCATGATACTGGCGCGGACGCCCGGATTGAAATGCTTGTGCGTGTAGGAATTGCCAAGGCTCACATAGTAATTGGCGAACGGCGCAACGGTGAAGATCAGGCTATTATTGAGCACGCGCACCTGCACACTCGGAGCCACTTGCAGACGATGAAAACCGCGATGGTTGGCATATGTGCGGATGGCGTAAGTTTGCCCGTCAATCAGCTGCTCAAAGGTCTCATCCATAATAGGTTTGTGGTCGTAAGAGTAGTTCGCCCATAGGTTCAGATTGACGTACTTGGACTGCCAAGAAAGCTGCATCTCATTGGCAACAAACAAAACCGGCTTCAAGTCGGGATTACCTTGCCGAATCTGGTACTTGTCAATCTGTTGCGCCACGTCCGACATCGCCGACAGAGACGGTTGGTAGCCGGAGACATAACCTTTGTATTTCCAGAACACACCTTTTCCGAAGTCATAACTCAGCGTCAGTTGCGGACGGGCAATCCAGTTCGACTGTTTCTGTCCGGCTTGCTCGATGTACGTGTGCATGGCTCCGATACCCACAGCATAGGAAAACTGCTTGACGCGTTGCTGCACTTCCGCAAAAGCGTAGGTCTCGGCGGTGGTCATCGAGACATTTACCATTTGGTCATTTACCATTTTCTCATTTGTTCCCGAAGCGTATCTGTTTTCCATCCATTGCTGGTTGTGGCGTACGCCGACCGTCAGGGCGATGTTCTCCCAATCCTTTTCATAGATAGCTTCGCCGATGAACGAGTATTTGTTGCCTCTGACGCGAGAGGTTACATCGGTCGTATCGGCAACCGTTTCGCCCAGTGGTGTTTGCTCAAAACGGCGGTCATTGCTGCTGTTAATATACGTTCCTACCACGTCAAAATACAAGTGGTTGTCGTTCGGCAGATTATGCTCGTAGTAAATATCCAACGAGGGTGAAATGGATTGGGTGCTCTCGTGGTCGTGGATGGCAAAACTGTCCGTGGCTTGATAGAGACGCGAATCACGGTTGGTCTTGGAATGCGGCATAAATAGCATGTTATCGCGCAAAGTGATATTGAGCATGTTCTTCTCACCGTTCGTCCAGTTGTAAGTCAAAGCGATGTTCATCGGATTCATCTTGAAACGTGTCGGTTCACCCACTTCGCGGTTCTCGATTGTACCCGTACTGAAATTGTACGTCTCCGAATTTGTGCGCGTCCAATAAACGTCACGCGGCGAGTAGTGCGTCATAAGGCTGAATGACGATTTGCCAAAGTTGACCTTACCCGACAGGTGGTACTCGCCCCAACCGGGCATGGTCACGCCGTTAGAAGCGTTGAGCATCAGATTACCGCCCGTGTCGCGGTGCTTGACGATGTAGTTAATGACCGCCGCCGCGCCGTTATAGCGCACGCCCGGCTGGTCGTGG
>CAJOFV010000086.1 GCA_905233925.1 Paludibacteraceae bacterium | reverse complement strand
TGTATTTGTGAGCGCACCTTGACGGACTAACACGCAAAGCCCGCAGGGATGTAAACAATCAAGCAGTGTTTATTTAGGTTTATTTTCCTAAAGTCCGCCCGCGGTTACACTCCGTAGGAGGGTTTGACGTACTTCTGGGCGACGGTGTAGCCGAAGAGCGAGCGGTACTTTTTCTGTGCCTTGAATCCGGCTTCCAGCGTTGCACGTTCCGTGGGGTCAGCCAAGGCGGTTTTGGCAGCAGCCGCAGCGGTCTTCAGGGCGTTTTGCGAGAGGATGTGCTTCGCGCCGTTCGCTTTGGTCGGGTTGAGCAGGTCAACACCCAGTTGCTCTTTCTTGCACGGACAGCCCTTGAAGTACAGCGTTTCCGAGCGGTTGAATTTGCCCCTGATCCGGGCAAACATGCCATGTAAGGTGATTTTAGCCATAGTTGTTTAGGTTTGAGATTGTTTGAAATTGTTTGAATAGTTAAGGTTTAGGTTGTTGTTATTCGAGGGGCAGTTCGAGTTGGTTTTTCCATTTCCGCTCCATGAACTCCGCGTGGCGTTGGGCGCCATAACGCTCGGCGAAGTCGATGCGGTTCTGTTGTTCGGCAGCGGTAGGGACATGGGCGGAGCGGTTCGGTCGGGCTTGGACGATGTGCATGATCTTGCCGTCCTTGTCCGGGTAGCGGCGGATATAGTACGGGTCGTCACCCATCAATATCCCCCGCACCGAATCAATGCCTATGTCGAACTCTACTTTTGCCATCGTGTTCGGCAATGGGCGCGCATTGGCTGATGCTCTGCATCATCGGGGCGCCCCATGCCTCCACTCTTCGGTCTGCGAACGCTTCGCTGGTTCACATCCCGAAAAAGAAGAGGACTCCTCCGTGCCGTCGGAGGGATTATTCCGGAACTTATGCCCCTCTATAATAATACACGGGGTGGCAATGTTAAGACGACCGACATGGTGCTTAACCAATTGAAATCAAGTTGAATACGGAGCGGTTATTTTGTAAGAAAGAAATATCGGAGTAATGTATATGAACACAACAAGCGGTAACCCATTATACCGGATTACCGCTTGGAAATATCGTTGCCTGATTGTTCTTAGGATGCGTTATTACCTGTGAAAATGTGTCGGAAAATGATAGATTTTCACACCTAATAAAGCAAATCGTCGATGGTTACCACCTTATCAAATACATCGCTGTTACGGCCGTTAATCAATCCATAAGGAGCGATAAGGGTATTGATCATCGCCGGTTTGGTTTTCAAATGAGAAGCTAAAATGGCATTACGTGTGCGGATGTATTTTGCGTACTCGGAATCAACAGAAACCGGTTCTTTGTAGTATTTCATTTCGCAGACCATCAGCACGTTGTCCTTTCGCTCGATGAGCAAGTCTATCTGCGCTCCTTTGGCACCTTTCTTTTTTTCCTCATCGGTAGGCGTGTACGACCATGCAGAAACAGACGTGAGCATACCACTGATACCTAACGCACGCTTGATATCCTCAACATTCCACAAGCATACTCGTTCGAAAGCGAGACCTTGCCAAGCCTTCTGGATGTCCTGCCCGATAGTGTGCTGCCAGAAATGGTCATCCTGTGTATGGTTATCGCGGATGAAATGAAAAAAGAACAGCGTGTAGTTGTCCATGAGTTGGAAGATAGCCTCTTTGGTTTTCTTGCCGATAGCTTTGTATTGGCGAATGAAGTTACATTCTTCCAACTCGCGCAAAGCCGTTTTGAAAGTCGCGTTGTTGGTCAGTTTGGCTGCTTTCAGCAGTTCGGCACGTTGCATGCCGGTTTTGATAGTGCCCAATGCTTCCACAATCTTGATGTAATAGCCGGCATTCTTGAACAACGAAGCATAGAGCGCATCGAACTCATTTTTCAGCACGGCTTGCGACGCAAAAAACAGCCGGTCGAAGGCTTCCGTCAGCGATTCACCGCGATCTATGAGCGACCAGTAATACGGCACTCCGCCGAAAGCCATATAAGCTGTAATGATATCTTTGTCACCTAAGGTGAGGCGGCGTTTTTCGGCATATTGGCTGCACTCGCGCAACGTGAACGGTTGGAGGTAGATGTGGCGCGTGACGCGGTTGTGCAATCCGCCACGGTTGCGCACAATCTTCTTTATGATCCACGATGTGGCACTACCACAGACGATTAAGATTATATCTTCCCGGCTGCTTGCCCAACCATTCCAGAAATGTTCGAACGCACTCAAGAACTTGGATTTGTGCGTATCCAGCCAAGGCAACTCGTCGATAAAGACAATCTTCTTACCGGCAGGTTTCGCTTCCAGTAAGTCAATCAGACGATGAAAGGCATCTTGCCAGTCGCGCAATGGCTTCACGTCTTTGAGGCCATACCGCTGCAACGAATCAGCAAACTCTTTGAGTTGATCTTTCTTCGTCGCCTTAGCCAAACCGGCATGCTGAAAGGCAAACTTGTTCTTGTACGTCTGCCGAATGAGGTAGGTTTTGCCTATACGCCGACGTCCATACACCGCAATAAATTGCGATTCCTCGGCCTCCAATGCCTGCAACAATTGGCGTTGCTCAACTTCTCTTCCTATAACCATAATTGCGTTATTACCTGTGAAAATGTGCTAAAATTTTTGAGATTTTCACATGTAATCCGTTGCAAAGGTACAAAAAAGATTTGATATTTGCAAGTTTTTTGTAGAAAAAAGTGTATTTTTTATCACTTTTAAGCAAATTCGGTAATCCGGTATTTCAAAGATCGCTGTGCCTTGGGGAAGAAGGAATATTTGGCAGATGGCTATCAAGCAAATTTTATCCCTTCGATAATACAATCACCCGCTAAGAGCTTAAGGTGCTGAACAATGCGTTCAAGATTTTGATGTACAGCCTGATGGCTTATCCGATATTTACGTGCGATCTCACGTTCGGATCTGCCGTCAAGGTACAACTGGAGGATGCGGCATGCACGCTTGTGGTTGCGTTCCTTGGGCATATGATGGTCTTTGTACTGATCGAGCAGTTGTTGGAGAAGTTCTTTGTAGTGGGCACTGAGGTGATCGTAGTTGTAATCAACGTCTGCATCTAATTTTACCTCTGTTTGGCTCTCGTCGATGATGTCAAGGGCGGCAAACTGGGCATTGTCGAGGTGCACGCACTCGACCTCTCGTTGACCAAGACGCTTGAGGAGGTTGTTGTACTTTTCCATGAATTGTGTCCAGAAGTTCGTTATTTCGTTGTGTTGAGCGAACTCACAGAGGG
>CAJOFV010000085.1 GCA_905233925.1 Paludibacteraceae bacterium | reverse complement strand
ACAAGTATGCATTCGAGTATGCAGAGAAACGCCGTCACGCTAAAACGGCTAATGTTGAACCTAAAGCAGAGGAGGCTTAATCATGGCACAAGAAGAAGTACGTTACCTGACTCCCCAACAGAATCAGGAGAAAAAGAAAAAGTACTGCCGTTTCAAAAAATCCGGCATCAAGTACATCGACTACAAAGACCCCGAGTTTTTGAAGAAGTTCCTCAACGAGCAGGGTAAAATCCTGCCGCGCCGTATCACCGGTACCTCGCTGAAGTTCCAGCGCAAGGTCGCTCAGGCTGTTAAGAAAGCACGTCACTTGGCTCTCCTGCCGTACGTAACCGATATGATGAAATAATGTTTAACCCCTTAAAAACGAACAATTATGCAAGTCATTTTGGTACAAGACGTAGCTAATCTGGGCTACAAGAACGATATCGTTAAGGTAAAAGACGGTTACGGACGTAACTATCTCATCCCCAATAAACTGGCTATCATCGCAAGTGACAGCAATGTGAAACAACTCAACGAGAACCTCAAACAGCAGGCTAAGAAAATGGCACAGCAACTCGCTGACGCTCAGGCTCTGGCTGAAAAACTCGCCGCTACCGTTATCAACGTGGCTGTGAAGGCAAACGAGGATGGCAAGATCTTCGGTACGGTTACCACCGCACAAATCGCTGACGCTCTCGCTGCTCAAGGTTTCGAGATTGACAAACGCATCATCACCGTTGAGCCCGTTAAGGAACTCGGCGAAGTGATTGCTAACGCACGTCTCCACCGCGAGGTTAAGGCTGAAATTAAACTCAATGTAGTAGCTGAATAATTGAAAGGAGATTTAGTATGAAGCAAGGTATTCATCCAGATAACTACCGCGTTGTAGTTTTCAAAGATATGTCGGACGGCACACAGTTCTTCAGCCGTTCAACCGCGAACACGAAAGATACCATCGAAATCGACGGCAAACAGTATCCGCTGATTAAGTTGGAAATCTCGAACACCAGCCACCCGTTCTATACCGGTAAGTCCAAACTCGTGGACACCGCAGGTCGTGTGGACAAGTTCATGTCTCGTTACGGCGATCGCAAACGCAAGTAACGAAAAATTTAATGCGGGCGGGCAACTATGTCCGCCCGTATTATTCCCAAACGAGCCAATAGTTAGTTATTAGTTAGATATTACCGAGACGATAGCGAGACGTTGGCGGGAGGGAAAACCCATTGAAAACCTGAAAAATTATAATCTTATGAAAAACGCAACTCTTTGGCGTGCTACCGGCATAAACACGCTAATCTCCATCGGACTTTTTGCCGTTTTGTTCGGCCTGCTGTGGTTGGCTGAACTGATTTTCCCAGAAGCCAATCTGCTTAAATGGCACGACCCCGCATGGTGTGTTGGTATTCCCGCTTCAATCATCGGCGTGGCGTATATCCTGACCATCCGCGACCCGCAGAACTATACCGGATTCTTTGCCGGAATAGTCATGTCGATTCTGCTTGGCGTACAGTTTACCCTGCAGGGCAGTTACGACAGCACGTTCCTCTATTTCTTCGTCTTCATCCCGTTCCAGATGATGTCGATTTACAAATGGAGTCGCAGTAAGGATGACGGCGGAGCAAGTTTCGAACCCAAGTTCCTGGACGTGCCCCGTTTCTGGCTGTCTATTGGTATCGGCTTGGCGGTTACTGCCGGAGATTATTTCATCCAGACCTATATTTTCCAACACAACGGCTTGGACGAAAACATTGCCGTCAAACTCTTTAACGGCCTGATGATTTCGTCTTCGTTCCTGGCGAACTACTGGCTGATTTACCGCAAGAATGATGCGTGGATTTATTGGTTCATTTACAGCGTAGCCGGTATAGGTTTGTTCATTATCCTCGGCAATATTTTCTCACTCGTACTGTTTATCTTCTTCCTTGTCATTAACGGCATGGCAGGCATAGCCTGGATTAAGAACACCAAGCCCGAAAACTACGGCTGGTTGAAGCTGAAATAAGCTTATTCAAACCCGAAAACAAAATAAACGGCGAGGATAAGAAACGCTGCGGCTGCCGCATGATTCCAACGCAGGTGCATGTGGAAAGCTATCATCGAGAACGCAATAAACACCACAAGTGTTATAACCTCTTGCAGCACTTTGAGCTGCATTAGACTGAACGGACCGCCTGTGCCTACAAAGCCGAGGCGGTTCGCCGGTACTTGCAGGCAGTACTCGAAAAAGGCTATGCCCCACGAAAAAACTATCACGGCGAAAATAGGCCATTTCTGAAACCACGGGTATTCCGCCAACTTGAGATGTGCGTACCACGCCAGCGTCATGAAAATATTGGACGCCAACAATAATCCGATTGTATAAAAACCTTGCATAATTTATTTGGAGGGTAAATAATTTGGTTTGATATTTTCCATCGCCGCCCACAGCGAATCCCGCACTTCGGGATTCAGTTCCGCGAGGCGGGCGAGGATTTCTTTGGTCTGTGTGCGTGTGGATTCGTACTCAAAGGGACAAGTCTTGAGTTGCTTGGGATAATTCCGCATCGTAGCGTACGTGCGGATGTCGCTTTCGCCTATCAGACACAGCGGACGGATAATCTGCAGCGGCATTTTGTCCAGTTGCAACTTTGGCGGCATAGTGGAAATATTTCCGCCGAAAACCATATTCATCAGCAGCGTCTCCAAAATATCATCGCGGTGATGACCGAAAGCTATTTTGTTGCAGCCGAGTTCCTTTGCCGCGTCAAACAACGCCTTGCGTCTATACCACGAGCAGAGAAAACAATGGTTCTTGTTGCGATGTTCCGCCGGCAGCTCCTCGTACCGCGTCACTTTGTGCACAAACGGCACGCTGAGCGCCTCGCAGTACGCTTGCAGATAAGCTGTGTCTGTTTCGTAGCCGATATTTTCGACAGAGACATATACTGCCGTCACGCGAATCGCCGGTTTGTATATCTTTGCCTGTTTGCCGAGCAGTTCGGTCAGCGCGAGCGAGTCTTTTCCGCCGCTCAGACCGACTAACACATGGTCGCCGTCCGCCAATAATCCGTAGTTGGCACAAGCCATGTGAAACTTGCGCGCAAGACGCGTATACTGCCGGTCAAGGGCAATTTGTTCGGGAGTTTTCATGCCGTGCGGAAATGTTTTAATTCAATCCAAAGCATTATGGCCGCCGTAATCGCGGAGAGCGTGTCGCTGATAGGAATTGACCACCACACACCCAAAATCGGCTCGCTGACAAACAAATACGGCAGACGGAATAAGATAAAGCACTTGCCGCGTGAGACTGAGGAAAATGGCTTTTCCCGCGCTGCCGATGGAGGTAAAGAAATTGCCCGTCACCATCTGGAAACCGATGATTAACATCGTCGAACAGATAATCCGCATCGGCGTGATGGTGAGGTTAATCAGTTCCGGGTCATGCGTGAACATCTGCGTCACAAGCCGCGGACAGCACTCGCCGAGAATAAACACCACGCCCATAACATACGTAGCGTATTTGCAGGTCAAATAGAATGACCGCAGCATCCGGTCGTACTGTTTGGCGCCGTAGTTGTAGCCCGCAATCGGCTGCATGCCCTGGTTGAGACCCATAACAATCATCGCAAAGACGAACGTCAGGCGGTTGATAACGCCGTACGACGCGATGGCTGTGTCGCCGCCGAAGGTCTTGAGCTGGTTATTGATGATAATCACCACCACACAATGCGCGATGTTGTATAGGAACGGCGACATTCCGATAGCCAATGCCCGGAGCGTAATATGTCGGTTGAGACGCCAAATACCGCGGTGGAAGCGCACCAGCTCGTTCTTGTTCGTGAACTTGGTCACTTGCCACGTTACCGCTATCGCCTGACTGATAATCGTTGCTAAAGCCGCGCCGCGCACACCCATGTCCAACCCAAAAATGAAAATGGGGTCAAGGATGATGTTCACTCCCACCGCCACGATCGTTGCTACCATCGAGAACCGCGGATGTCCAGCCGAGCGGAGCATCGCGTTGAGACCAAAATACAGGTGCGTGAGAATATTCCCGTACAGGATGATTTCCATGTACTCATGGGCATAAGACAGCGTGTCTTCGCTTGCGCCGAAGAGCATCAGAATCGGGTCAAGCCACACCAGTCCGACCACCATCACCAGCGCAGAAAGGATGATGTTCATCACTATCACATTCCCCAACACACGGTTCGCGTGGTCGTAGTCTTTCTCGCCGAGATAGATAGCCAGAAGCGATGACGCCCCCACGCCGACAAGGCTGCCGAACGCCGCGCAGATGTCCATGAACGGCTTTGCCACCGTCAGCGCGCTGAATGCCAGTGTCCCGCAACCGTGACCTATATAAATCGAATCCACGATGTTGTACAGCGACGTTGCCGTCATCGCAATGATGGCGGGCAGCGCGTACTGGAACAGCAGTCTGCGGATAGGTTCTGTGCCGAGTTCGGTGGCTTTCGTCATAATTGAGCGGCTATTTGGTCAAAAATCTGTGCGGCGGGATGACCGGTCTGCAACGCAATCGGCATACCGTTGTCGCCGGCTTCGCGGACGGACTGCACAAGCGGCA
The DNA here is from genome assembly GCA_905233925.1 of Paludibacteraceae bacterium. GTDB lineage: Bacteria > Bacteroidota > Bacteroidia > Bacteroidales > Paludibacteraceae > Colicola. Next base: position 1,786 of record CAJOFV010000085.1, on the reverse strand, counting down.
CTTGTCCGAGCAGCGGGATATTCAGTTCTTCCGCCAGCCGTTTGCCGCCATCATGCCCGAAGAGATAATATTTGTTCTCCGGCAGTTCCGCGGGCGTGAACCATGACATGTTTTCGATGATGCCGAGCACCGGCACATTCACTTTCTCGTTGCGGAAGAGGTCTATGCCTTTCCGTGCATCAACGAGTGCCACGTCCTGCGGTGTCGTCACCACAATCGCCCCTGTCAGTTGCAGCGCGGAGACAAGCGTCAGGTGTATGTCGCTCGTTCCGGGCGGAAGGTCAATCAGAAAATAATCCAACTCGCCCCAGTTGGCATCGTCAATAAGTTGCTTGACCGCGTTGGAAGCCAGTCCTCCGCGCCAGACGACAGCGTTCGCCGGATCCACAAAGAAACCGATGCTCAACATCTTCACGCCGTACTGCTCGATGGGTTCAATCAGGTCACGCCCGTTCACTTCCACGGACACAGGCCGGCAGTCTTCCGTGTGGAACATCTTCGGCATGCTTGGTCCGTGAATGTCCGCGTCCAACAGTCCGACTTTTTGGCCGCGATTTGCCAGCGCGACCGCCAGATTGGCTGCCACGGTGGATTTACCCACGCCGCCTTTGCCGCTGTGAATGGCAATGATATGCTTGGCGTGCAGCGAGCGTTCCGTCTGCGGAGTAGGTGTCTGCTGCTTGCGGAACTTCGGATGAATGGTTACCGCCGCGTTCGCGTCCACGTAGGTCTGCACCGCCACTTCCGCCGCCTTGAGCACGGACTTCATGAACGGGTCATTGTCCTTGTCAAAAATCAGTGAGAAAGAGACTGCCAGACCGCTGATGCGGATGTCGTCTTCCAACATGCCCGACTCAATCAGGTCTTTGCCTGTTCCCGGGTAGCGCACGTGGCGCAAAGCGTCAATTATCTGATTTGGATACATAGTTTCGGCCGTACGAACGGTAATTGTCTTTTTCTATTTCGATGTCGGGTTCCTCATACGCTTCCCGCTGCGGCAGCGACCAGCAGAGGTATTTGATGGTCATGCCCCGTTCGAGCCACTGGTGTTCGTAATGTGTGCGGAGTGCCCGCGCTTCGTTGTATTCGGGTGCGTCGTCGGCGGCGTACAGGTTGTCCGTGTCTGCGAGCACAGGAAAGCCGTTGAGCCGTACCAGCTCGCGCGTATAAACATAAAGGAAAGGACTGTCGGTCTTGAGGTGAATCAGTCCGCCGTCGCGCAGCAGGTGGCTGTATCGCGCCATAAACCACGACGACGTGAGACGCTTGGTGGCTTTCTTCATCTGCGGGTCGCAGAACGTAATCCAAATCTCATCCACTTCGCCCGCGGCAAAGAACTGCTCCAATAGCTCGATATTCGTGCGGAGGAACGCCACGTTCGGCAGTCCGGCTTGCACGGCTTGTTTGGCGCCTGCCCACATGCGCGCGCCTTTGATGTCGATGCCGATGAAGTTCTTTTCGGGATAGCGTTGCGCCAGTCCGACGGTATATTCGCCGCGTCCGCAGCCTAATTCGAGCACAATCGGATGGTCATTCCGGAAGTGCTGCTCATGCCATTTGCCGCGCATTTGCACAACAGGATTATCGGCACTCGCTTCCCGCGCCGCACACTGGAACACGTTCGCAAACGTCTCCATTTCCGCGAACTTTGCCAACTTATTCTTTGCCATCTTCGATGATTAGTCCTACGTCACTTATGCCGCGCAGTTCTTCTTCGCGCATGCCCTGCCGGATGGTGAAAACGTAATTGCCCGTGTCGGGGAACTGGTAGTTCTGTGCAAAGAGT
>CAJOFV010000084.1 GCA_905233925.1 Paludibacteraceae bacterium | reverse complement strand
GACTTGCTCCAAGAAAATCTGCCGGAAGAGGTTCTCTTTCGTGCGGTAATAATAATGTACGAGTGCCTGCGTGCAGCCGACCTCTTTGGCTATCTGCGTTGTCGATGTAGCGGCATAGCCTTGTTCGAAAAAGAGCTGTTGCGCCACCTCGCGAATCCGCAGTTCCATATTGTCATTTTCACATTTATTCATTTTTCACATTTATTTTGGGTACAAAGGTACAACTTTTTTCGGACATGTGCAAATTATTGCAGCAAAAAATGCAAACGGTTGGTGATTATTGCAGCAAAAAGTGCAAACGGTTGGTGATGTTGGCATCCGATGTGCCGGCATCGAAGTCGAGGAAAAGCAAAGACAGATGCGGGTAAAGGTCCTTGTAACGGCGTTCGATACCCTTGCTGATGATGTGATTCGCAATACAGCCGAACGGTTGCAGCGAGACCACTTTGTGGATGCCATGATCCGCCAAGTCGCATATCTCGCCGGGCAGGAACCATCCCTCGCCGAAGTCCGCAGCGGAGTTAATCACACGGCGGCTCTTGTGCCAGATGTCCATGATATCCGTGAACGGCCGGTAGAACGGGTAGTCGCCGCAGAGACGGTCATAAACATGTGCATAGTGGAGCAAAAGACGGTTGACGAGCTTTGCCTGCCAGGGACTCAGACCGTCCTTGCAGATGTGCTGCTCGCGGTTGATGAACGCATTCGGAATAGAGGTGGAGAAGAAGCCCGTGATCGCCGGCGGCACGACTTCCACGCCGTGCTCCATGAGCCAGCGGACGACGCCGTGATTCGAGAACGTGTTGTACTTGACGTATATCTCGCCAACCACGCCGACTACCGGCACTTGTTTGGTGGTGTCCGTGATGTCTGTGAACGCGCCTGCGGCATCTCGCATGAGTTGACGGATTGCCCGGTAGTCGCGCTTCGCCAAGAGCGGTTGCGCGGCGTTGAGGTAGTGGTCGTAGAGCTTGCGCGCCACGCCGGGAATACGTTCGCGCGGAGCGGCAGGATAATAGAGTTTGGCAAGCGCGTCGGCGAAATAGAGTGCTTCCAGCGTCGGACGGATGAGGTGCAACCAGTTGATTTCAAAGCCCGGCTGGCTGTTTTGGAGGCTTGGACCGATAGCCACGGCTATCACCGGAACTTGGCTCATGCCTGCCGCCACCAGAGCGTTTTTGATGAGCGCATAGTAGTTCGACGCACGGCATTGCCCGCCTGTCTGCGTGATCGCCACGGCGGTTTTCGAGAGGTCGTACTTGCCGGATTTCAAAGCCCGCATGATCGCCCCCACCACGATAGTAGCCGGATAGCAGATGTCGTTATTCGCCACGTGCAGCCCTTCTTCGGCGTCCGCCTGTGTTGCCATCGGCAGCGACTCGATGCGGTAACCCGCCAAGGCAAAGATAGTGGGCAGGAACTCGTTGTAGCCCTCTGCGAAATACGGGGTTAGGATGACGCGGTCGCGGTCGGAGTGCTCGAAGGGCTTGGTGGTGAAAGGCGCTTTGTTTTCGAGATCTCGAGATTTCGGTATTTCGGGATTTCGAGGGGTGGCATTGACACTTTCGACAAGCGAGCGGACGCGGAGACGGAGTGAACCGATGTTGTTCACATCGTCAATTTTGAGGACGGTGAGGTTCTTGCCGTAACGGGACAGGATTGCCCGCACTTCGTCCAGGATAAACGCGTCGGGACCGCAACCGAAAGACGTCAGTTCGACCATGTGCAGGTTGTTGTACGGGCTGTTTCCGACCCAATGCGCCGCTTTGAAAATGCGGTTCGGGTACGCCCATTGTGCCATCGCGTTCAGTTCGTCATAGACGGCTTGCACCGAAATGCGCATACAGGAACACGGCAGAGCATTGCACGCCGTGTTTGGGTTTATATCTACCATGCTACTGCGTCATACAGGATTGGTCAACAAGGTTCAAAATATATAACAAAGACCTGAACACAGCAAGGGATGCATATTGGTAAGTGCAGCCATAGAACAACAACTTACCGCAGAATGGAACGCTGCAATGCGAATTGGAGCGAATAATCTTCCGTATTCGGATCCTAAAAAATGGAAGTTCGCTATGCTCCAGCATCAGTGGAAAGTAGAGCATTCTTTTGAGCAGTGGTATGCCGAGTATCTTGCAGAGATCTCCGCTACAGCAACCGAGAAGACCTCTTCGGAAGATGTTTCTGTCTATATGCTCAAGCATCAAGCCAAGATCCTTACAGCCCAGCTCAAATTAATTGACGACCAAATCAAAGCAAAACAGCACCCACAACCTGCTCAAACACCAGATCCCGAGACTACTCCCAATAGCTAATCTACAAAACAACGGCGCAACCCCGTTCATTCGGAGCTGCGCCTTTCTTAAATCTCAAATTTCCAATCTTCAATCTTCAATATGAAACTTTGTTTCACTTTACTTCCTGCCCTTGTACGGTGTATGTCTTTCCGTCACGCTCAATGAGGAGTTGTCCGTCGCGGAAGACCTTTTGCGATTGTGACTTGTTCGAATGGATCTCTGTTATGGCAGTAGGTGCTTCATATGCCTGAACAAGACGTACACTTAGTCCACGATAACGCACTTCGCTAGTTATGCTTGAGCTGGTTCCTTCAAATAATAAACAATAAGCCAATTTACTCGTTGCGTATGAAGAGGTCCAATAATATCCATAGTCACCGTCATAGGTATGGGTCCCTTCACGATGGTCTGCAACAGGAAGAAATACCGCACCGGCATCTTCCATTTTTCCCCATTGTTCTAATGTTAATGTGTTGTCCGTCCAATTATTTGGGCTTCCCTTCCAAGTAATGCCTGGTACCAAAAAATTATCAGGCAATATAACATATCCATGAATACCGTTAACGGTTGCTTGACCACGTAAATATAGGGCGCTCATGCGGTCTTCAAGCATATATTGCCATTCTTCTTTGGTTAACGTGCGCCATTTACCTGCAGAATAACCTCCATTAATAATCGGGTTGCAAACTCCCCAATCGTAATTCGTATTGGCAATATCATTTTCTCCGTTACCGTAATCTGTGGCTGTTGTACTAGTCAAGTACGGGTACTGGACATAACGGCTCGTTCCCCAACCGAATAAATCAATCCATCCGGCATTTGTGGAAGAAATGGCATTGTTTGCATCTCCGAGAATCTCAAATTGATTCTCAGCAAACTGAAATGAACTTGTACTTGCCTGATACTGCAAGTTACCCTTTGAGAACGCGACTTTGTCTCCGCTGCTATTAACGGAGAAATAGCCTTTTAAAGCACCTTCACCTGCATTTGCGGTGAC
>CAJOFV010000083.1 GCA_905233925.1 Paludibacteraceae bacterium | reverse complement strand
TACGTAATATCCTGCTGCCCGAGGTGGCGCGGCGCGACAAACGCTACGGCAAACTGCTGCAAGGCGACTTCCGCCTGTTGGTCAACCCCACCGGACAGTTCGTCATCGGCGGCCCGCATGGAGACACCGGCCTCACAGGACGCAAAATCATCGTTGATACCTACGGCGGACGCGGTGCTCACGGCGGCGGCGCTTTCTCGGGAAAAGACCCCTCGAAAGTTGATCGCTCGGCGGCGTATATGGCGCGTTACATCGCCAAGAACATCGTTGCTGCAGGCCTGGCGCGCGAACTGCTTGTGCAACTCAGTTACGCTATCGGCGTAGCCGAACCGGTTAGTATCTGCGTCAAAGGCGAAGGGCTGAAAGTCGCTACCGCAGACTTGGTGGAGTACATCCGCACACACTTCGACCTCACGCCCGCAGGCATCATTGACGCGCTCAAACTCAAAGAGCCTATCTACGAAGAAACCGCCCGCTACGGACATGTCGGACGTACCAACGAAATGGTCTCCAAGACCTTCCGCGACGAGAACGGCTTCCCCTTTACACGTAATGTCGAACTCTTCACGTGGGAAAAACTGGATAGAGTGAAAGAAATCAAAAACGCATTCGGCGTATGACAAAGGAACTCAAACAATCATGGCTCGTCACTGCCATCGTGCTGCTTGCCGTGGCTGCTGACCAGGCGCTCAAACTTTATATCCGCACGCATTTCGCGCTCGGCGAGTCGCATCCTCTGACCTCCTGGTTCTGGATTTGCTTCGTCGAAAACGATGGCATGGCGTTTGGCATCGAGTGGTTCTCAAAGCTCCTGCTCACGCTCTTCCGCATCATCGCGGTCGGCGTGCTCGCGTGGTACATGCACCGGCTCATTTATATCAACAAGGCGCGGACTTCTTTCCTTGTGACGGTTGCTTTTGTTACCGCCGGAGCACTCGGTAATATCATCGACTGCGTCTGCTACGGCAAACTATTCGGCTATGCCGGATGGTTCTACGGCAAAGTGGTGGATATGCTCTATTTTCCGCTGATTACGAACGCCAACGGCGAATGTGTCTTCTTCCGGCCGGTGTTCAACCTCGCGGACTCATGCATCACCGTCGCGGTGATTGTGCTGATTCTCTTCTTCCGCAAAGACCTTGACGCTTCCCTCCAAAAGCAAAATGAGAAAATGAGTAAATGAGAAAATGTGAAAATCTTAAAATATTCAAATTTTCAAATCTTCAAATCCTCATAGCTCTCGCAGTCGTGATAGCTATGAGCGGCTGTCGCCCGAAAGGAATCCTTTCTTCGCGGAAGATGCGCAATGTTCTCTATGACCTTCACCGAGCCGAAGCAATCATTCAGGTGACGGGCATGTACTACGGACACAACGAAGAACTGGCGCGTTATTATGAGGTCGTGTTGGATAAAAACAACGTCACCAAGGCGCAGTTTGACAGCTCGCTTGTCTGGTACACCGACCACCCGCAGATCTTCAATAAGATTTATCCCAAAGTCCTCAAACGCTGCGAGGAGGAAACGCAGATGTGGAATGAAACGTTCGCACAGATGGCAGCAGCCGGTGCAGCCAAACGGAATCTTCCGCCGTTGGAGGAAGTAACGCAACGCCTGCAGAACGGTTGGGATACGCAGTTATATCTCGGTGAACTTCCGCCGCAGGAACTCTTGCTGCCGCTGCAAACCCCTGATTCGACAGCTGCTGCCGAAACGACGCCTTCTGATAACGGAACAGCTGTCGGTACCTCTCAAACGCAACAGACAGAGAGCGTAGAAGAGGAGTTCCCGAACGATTCGCTCACACCCGACGAACGCAGACGGCAGAACCAGTTCGAATTTATCCTCCGCCGCTTCCAGGAAAAACACCCCGCACAACAAAAGGATTCGGTGGAAAAATAACTTTTTTCCCATCTGCTCTTGCAGATGTCGATTTTTTGTAGTACCTTTGCACGCAAAACCGAAATTCACCTGCTTAGCCACTACGCCGCCTACCTGCGGTAACAATTGTTTCCAGGACGTAAATAAGTCCATCCCTGTCTATGTGCCGGAAGATAAAGAGGCCGATTGCGCCGTAACGATTGCGCCGTTGGGCACCGACAGCTCTCTATCCGTCTGGCGGGTGATACCACGTATCTTGACCTGAAGAAAGCAAAGACTGTTACCACATCCAAAACGCCTGTCCAGTTCGCTATTACCGACGGTGGCAAGCTAACGGCGAAGATATCCAAAACTCTCCCGTCGGATGGCAAGGATTATGTCCTCAAGTATAACACCACCGGTGGCGAATACTTCCGCATGTACAGCAACGATATGTATACGCTGCCTTCTGTCTACCGCAAGAAAGATGTAGTTACCAACATTGACTCCATCGAATCTTCTGCCCTCCGGGGAGAAGACAGCGGTAAGCTCGTTCTCCGCAACGGTCAAATCTTCATCCTCCGCGGAGACAAGGTATATACCGTGACAGGTCAGGAAGTAAAGTAAGACAGCATTATTAAGATGTATATTTCAAGTGGGACCGGGCATTCAGACCCGGTCCTTTTTTGACCTCCGCCGTGTATTGTAATTCTCTTGTACTTCTCTCGTGTCCATGTAAGGACAATGTAAGGACAATGTTAGGACAATGTAAGGACATTGACTCGCAGCCGGAACGTTTCCGAGACGCAGCCGCGACGCAACCGAGACACCAAATGCTATTCCGAAATGCTGAAAAACGAAAAAAATCAGAAAAATGGCGGAAAAATTTGCAGGATTGAAAAAAAAGCAGTACTTTTGCGTGCTTTTTTCGGGCTCGCCCCGAAGATGAACAAAATATTTATTGTATTAACCCGCTACGCTGGGCAGTGGATTTTCGGTAAAACCGACGTCAGTCGGCACAACAAAGACGCGGTCTATGACCGGAACACCAACAATCAATCGTCAATCATCCAACCGTAAATCGTAAAGATGTCTGTCGGCGTGGCCAAAAAACAAAACATTAATGGATTATTTATCTTACAAGACAGCGTCCGCTAACAAGGCTACCGTACAGAAAGAATGGGTAGTTGTAGACGCTGAAGGCCAGATTCTCGGCCGCATGTGCACGAAGGTTGCCAAGCTCCTTCGCGGCAAGTACAAACCCAATTTCACGCCCAACGTGGATTGCGGTGACAACGTAATCATTATCAATGCAGACAAGGTGCAACTCACCGGCAACAAGTGGAACGACCGCGTTTACGTTCGTTACACCGGCTTCCCCGGCGGACAACGCGAGTACACCCCGCAAGACCTCATGGACAAAGGCGCTGACCGCCTCATCCGCAAAGTGGTTAAAGGTATGCTTCCCAAGACCCGTCTTGGCAACAAGCTCATCAACAACCTCAAGATTTTTGCAGGTGCAGAGCACAAACATCAACACCCTTAAATAAGATTGAAGAATATGGAAACTATTAATGCATTAGGTCGTCGTAAAGCTGCTGTAGCACGCATTTACGTTAGTGAAGGTGCCGGAAACATCACGATCAACAAACGCCCGTTGGACGTATATTTCCCGAGCTCGATTCTTCAATTCATCGTTAAGCAACCCCTTGCTAAATTAGGTGTTGAAGAGAAATATGACATCAAGGTTAACCTCGACGGCGGCGGTTACAAAGGTCAGGCAGAGGCACTTCGTCTTGCTATCGCCCGCGCACTCGTTAAGATTAACGCCGAGGACAAAGCTGCGCTCAAAGCAGAAGGCTTCCTGACACGTGATGCACGTGAGGTAGAGCGTAAGAAACCCGGTCAACCCAAAGCACGTAAACACTTCCAATTCAGCAAACGTTAAGGAATTTGAAAATTTGAAAATTTACAATTTGAAAATTAATCGTCAAATCTTCAAATGTTCAAATCTTCAAATTATTATTGCTGAATCTCTGGTGCCGCGCCTCTCTGCGGCATAAGAGCACGGAATAATTATTGAAAGAATAATTCAAACAAATCAAATCAAATGAGAACAAATTTTGATCAACTTCTCGAGGCAGGCTGCCACTTTGGCCACCTCAAACGCAAATGGAATCCCGCTATGGCTCCTTACATCTTCATGGAGCGCAACGGAATCCACATCATCGACCTCAACAAAACTGCCATCAAAATCGACGAGGCAGCAGAGGCTCTCAAGAACATTGCCAAATCCGGCCGCAAGGTGCTGCTCGTAGGTACCAAAAAACAGGCACAGGAAGTAGTAGCCGCCAAGGCACAGGAAATCGGTATGCCGTACATCACCGAGCGTTGGGCAGGCGGTATGCTCACCAACTTCCCCACCATCCGCAAAGCCGTGAAGAAAATGTCCAACATCGACA
>CAJOFV010000082.1 GCA_905233925.1 Paludibacteraceae bacterium | reverse complement strand
GCGAAAGCGGGCACGTTGCCATTTCGGCGGATTTGCTGCGCAACAGCATTAACACCATTCTGCAAGGGACGACCAAACTGCAAACCATTCATCCCGAGCATATACACGGCGATTATTATCGCCAGAACAGCAAGCGAGTGCCCGTTCGTCTGCAGTTTACAGCCACTCCCGCGGTACAGTACCAGTTAGTCGGCGAGCCGCAAATAGAGCCGCAGCAAGTGACCATCTTCGGCGCCAAAAGCCGGCTGGATGCTATTAAGACCATTGAGACGCTGCCACTGGAAGTGGCAGATATCAAAGACACCTTGCGCACCACTGCGAGCCTGCATGTGCCTGAAGGTGTGCGCGTGCAAGACACGGAGATCGGCGTTACGTTTGTGGCAGAACAGTTCACGGAAAAAGTACTGACGCTGCCGATTGCGACGCACGGCGTGCCCGGCAATACGCATTTGCGGCTTTTCCCCTCAGAAGCGGCTGTGCATCTGCGTATCGGCATTACCCACTTCAACGACCTTGACAAACACGATGTCGAAGTGTATTGCGACTACCCGCAAGCACCTGCAGAGAAATTGCAACTGAAGGTCAAATGCACGAATCCGTATGTCACTTACTCGCGCTGTACCCCCTCGTCTGTTGAGTTTCTAATTGAGAAATAGTATGAAACGTATTCAAATGGTTGACCTGCAAACGCAGTATCAACACATCAAATCCGAAATAGACCGCGGCATCGAAGAAGTGATTAACTCCGCCGCATTTATCAAAGGTCCGAAAGTAGCTGAATTCCAGGCACACCTGGAGCAATACACCGGCGCCAAGCATGTTATCCCTGTCGGCAACGGCACAGACGCGCTGCAGATTGCGCTGATGGCTTTGGGGCTTGAACGCGGCGACGAAGTTATTACGCCGACGTTTACGTTCATTGCCACGGCAGAAGTGGTGGCGTGGTTGGGACTGACGCCGGTCGTAGTGGATGTGGACTGGGATACGATGAATATCTCCGTGGAAGGCATCCGCAAAGCGATTACGCCCAAGACGAAGGCGATTGTGCCGGTGCACCTGTTCGGGCAATGTGCGAACATGGAAGCGATTATGGCCATCGCCAAAGAGCATCATCTGTATGTGGTGGAAGACGCCTGTCAGGCTATCGGCGCGAAGTACACGTTTGCCGACGGAACCACCAAACAGGCGGGAACCATCGGCGATATCGGCTGCACTAGTTTCTTCCCGTCCAAGAACCTCGGCTGCTACGGCGACGGCGGCGCTATCTTCACGAACGATGACGCCCTTGCCGAACGGATGAAAGCTGTAGCCAACCACGGTTGCTTTGTGCGGTATCATCATGATTTTGTGGGTGTGAACTCGCGTCTTGACAGTATTCAGGCTGCCATCTTGGATGCCAAGTTGCCGCACTTGAATGATTATATTGCCGCCCGCCAGCGCGCTGCCGCGTACTACGACAAGGCTTTTGCCGGCAATGAGCATATTCTTGTTCCCGAGCACGAGCTACACAGCACGCACGTTTATCACCAATACACGTTGCGTCTGGTCGGCGTTGACCGCGACAAGGTGAAAGAAGAACTGGCAAAGCGCGATATTCCGGCGATGATTTACTATCCTATTCCGCTGCACTTGCAGAAGGCCTATCAAGACCCACGCTACAAAGCAGGCGACTTCCCCGTTGCCGAGCGGCTGATGAACTGCGTGCTTTCCCTGCCGATGCATACAGAACTGGACAACGAACAACTTGAATATATCACCCGTAACGTACTCGAAGCAATCGGTTAATGGCATCCCTCTCGTTGACACAGCAACAGCGCCTGCTGGCAAAACTGTCTCCGGCGCAGATTCAGGCAATCCGCATGTTGGAAATCCCGACGTACGAGTTGCAACAGCGTATCAACGAGGAACTGCAAGAGAACCCTGCACTGGAAGAGGGGCGTGACCCCGAAGAACTGCAGGAAGAGCGTTTTGAGGAAGATTTCAACGAGGAGGACGAATATTCCAACCCACTGCAGACGGACGAATTCAACTACGATGATTATATCTCCGACGACGAGACGCCGGATTATATGCTTCGCAGCAATAACGGACCTGCCGCGCCGGAAACGGATGAGATGTCATTTACCGGCAGTACGTCTTTCCCGGAATATCTGAAGTCGCAGGTTTATCTCACGAAGATGACCAAAGAGCAGCGTCATATCGCCAAATGGGTTATCGGGAATATCGACGAAGACGGTTTTCTGCGGCGCACGACCGAGCAACTAGTGGATGACCTTGCTTTTCAGGAAGGGCTGGCCGTTCCGGATGCGGAAATGGAAGATATTGTGCAGCAAATCAAGCAGTTCGACCCGGTCGGCGTAGCGTCATACGACCTGCAGGAATGTCTGCTCACGCAACTCAAAGCCAAGCCGCAAACAGAGACTGTCAAGATGGCTATCATGCTGTTAACCAAGCACTTCGAGGACTTTGCGCAACGGCGGTTTGACAAATTAGTGAATCACTATGAATGGGAAGACAGCAAACTCAATGCTGCCATCGAGGAGATTGTTCATCTGAACCAGAAACCGGCTAACGCTTTCAACGGCAATGTCTATGAGAGCCGCGAGACGACCATTATACCGGATTTTTATGTGGAGAACCGCGACGGCGAGTTGGTGCTGACACTATACAACGGCGATATTCCCGATCTGCACATCAGTCCCGAATATACGCAGATGCTCAAAGAGTATTCCGGCAACGCAAATACGAAAGACAAGAAAGATGCCACTTTGTTCATCCGCACGAAAATAGATGCCGCGAACAATTTCATCAATGCCATCAAGCAACGCAACGAGACGCTGTCCCGCACGATGAATGCCATTATGCAACAGCAACGGGACTTTTTCCTAGAGGGCGATGATATGGCACTCAAACCGATGACAATGCTTGATATTGCGAATATCACCGGCTACGATGTGTCCACCATTTCCCGCGTGTGCAGCTCCAAATACGTACAGACCGAGTTCGGTATTTTCCCGCTCAAGCACTTCTTCTCCGAGGCAATGACCAACAACGAAGGCGAAGAGGTTTCGACGCGGGAAATCAAATCGCTGCTTGCCGAGCTTATCAGCAACGAGGACAAGCAAGCACCGCTTACCGATGAACAACTCGGCGAAGAATTGGCCAAACACGGCTACAAGATTGCCCGCCGCACCGTTGCCAAATACCGCGAACAAATGAATTATCCGGTGGCACGAATGCGCCGTGGTTACGCATGATATGAAAGAAAAGATTCTCCATATATTATGTCTCTTCATGGGTGCCGTTTGTCACCCGCTTTGGATGCCGACGTACGGGATTCTTTTCTTCTGCGCCGCGCTGAGCGCCTATGCGATGCCGCTTCCGTTGGCGTACTGGCTGATTGCGTCCATCGGGACATTCACGCTGACAGCCGCGATTCCGCTTTCGCTGATTATTATCCGGCTTGTGAACGGGAGTATCACCACCATCCAAATCCGGAATCCGCAGGAACGCACACCGATTTATATGTACACCATTGTTTGCTATGGGTTCTGGTGCTATTTCTTGTCCGGCA
>CAJOFV010000081.1 GCA_905233925.1 Paludibacteraceae bacterium | reverse complement strand
TGCAACAACGGCAGTGTCGCCGTCCACATCCAGCGTAATCTCGGTGGTAGTCAGTCCGTTGCTCCACTTGTCAAAGACGTAGTGCTCGTCCGGCGTGGCGAGGATGCGTACTTTGCTGCAGTCGGTGGTGTCCTTGATGGCCACGCTGCCGTGCTCGCCCGCACTTGCCTCAACCGAGTGGAAGAGCGTCGCTTTCAGCGATTTGATATTTCCGAAGTTGCCGTTCGCTTCGGCGAAGGCACCGGTAGAGTAGTAGTCCTTCAAATCGCAAGGAACAACCACATCGCCCTTGGGCGAGTTGCGGTCATCACCGGTGCCGTATGTCGAATACATCTTAATCGCGCTGTTGAGATAGATGGTCGCCTGGCAGTTTTCCATCGCGCGGTACATGGCGGTGTCTGCGGTTGCTGCAACATGCAGTTCGCCCGAGGTCATACCGCACGGCAGCGAAATCAGCTGCTTTTGATCCTTGGTGTACAGCATATTGCCTTCCGCCATGAATTTCGCGTTCTCCGCATCGCAGGTGATGGTCGTTGCGTGCAGGAACAAATACGTCTGGTCGCTGATTAAGCTGACGGACTTGGGAATATGTACCGAAGCGATGTCGGAGGCGTAGAAACTTGCGCCGAAAATCTGTTGCACATTCTTCAAATCGATTTCCGTCAAGGGTGCATCGGCGAATGAGTAATTGGAGATGGTGTTGATGTAGTCGCTCAAGGTTACTTTGGTAAGACCCGTACATCCTCTGAAAGCATATTCGCCGGTGGCTGTCAGGTAGGTATTCTCTGAATAATCGACTTCCGTAATGCCCGTACAATCTTGGAACACATGTTGCTCTATGGAGCGTACCGGATAGACGGTGCCTTCCCAGTCGGTAATTTCGTTCGGGATAACCACTTTGCCGGTCGGCTTGTTCTCATCTTTCCACTGATAGGGGTAGGTGGGTTGGTTGCCGTCATTGACAAGTTTCACGCCATTCCAGCCGTCTGTCTTGGCAAATACCTTATAATATAAGGTGTTGCCCTTGTAGGTATAGCGGATGGTATCGCCTTCATTGACTGCGGGGAACGCCAGACGAACGGATTGTCCGTAGCGCCCCATTTCAGTCCACGGTTGAGGTTGATCCCAATTATATTTATCTTTACCGATAACTTTCAGGTTCAGCAAATAATATACGGAACGTGTTTCGGTATTCGCCATTGTGCTTGTCCAATAGTAACCGTGGGTTTGTATATTGTCTTGCCAGCGGTACATATCAGCCACCGTTTCCTGATGATAGTTGGTGTAGTTGCCGTAGCCGCCTGCGCGTCGGCCTGCGTTGGGCAGGAATACGGCTCCCGCAGCCTCCAGTTTTGCCCATTCCTGTAATGTATAGACATTGTTCTTGGTGGTGTTGTAATAAACATCGCCATAGGGCTGGTAGATGTAGTCGTTGTCATCGTCGTACGTTTGCTCCGACAATTCACCCGGCACAAAAGTAACGCCCGGTACGTCCGTCCACTCATCAGGAAGGATTATCGTTCCTCTCATGTTGCCGACCATCGCCTGACCGATTTTCTTTGCCGCGTTGGGACGTGTCTTGAGAATATAATCCCACTCCGCTTTGGAAAGCGTGTAAGCGGGTACGTCGGGGAATACACCGCCCCAGTCGATGAAGTCGCCGGAATAATCGGTGTTCTTGTTGGACGGACTCAAACCGTATGGCACAGAGGTTACACTCCATGCGAACATATCGAGCCAGCCTTTGTAACTCGGGTCACCGATGTTGATATTGGCGGCACCTACTACGTCATACTGATGAGGGGCAATGCGCCAGGTCTGGCTCTCAGTGTTATATTGCAGGTTGCCGGTCGCGAAATAAACCTTCTTGTTGGCACTTACAGAGAACTGTTTGGGACCGTATTGTTTTGCTGCGGGAGCGATGTCGCGCTCGCGGGCAAGACGTACGGACTGACCATAACGGCCTTTCTCGTACCATCCGGGACCAAAGCCGGCATAGTCATATTCGTCGTTGCCTAAATATACTTCATTCAGCATATAGCAGATGGTGCGGGTCTCTGTGTTGTGCATGGTGGATGTCCAGTAGTAGCACAACGTGTTCGTGTAGCTTTGCCAGCGGTAATAGCCGCCGTTCAGTTTGGCAGGGTCTGTTTCCTCCACTTGATTGTAATTAATCAGGTTGCCGTAACCGCCCGTGCGACGGCCGGCTGCAGGGAAGAACGCTGCGCCGGATGCCTCCAGTGTTTCCCACTGGGCAATGGTGTATTTGTTGGTAACCAGTTCCCATCCTGTTGCCTCTGTCGGTTTTTCTGCCGCTTGGAAAGGCACTCCGTCCGGTTTCTGCCAATCGTCAGGCAGGAGCAGATATCCGAAAATGCCATCTACTTCGGCAAGTGCCCAAAGTTTGTTGGCGTTCGGACGGCTCTTGGCCACGTAGGTCCATTCCGCTTCCGAAAGAGTGTACCATCTTTCTCCCGGGAAAACCTGTCCCCAATCACGGAAACTGCCGGTGTAGTCAGTGTTTTTGTTGGAGGGGCTGACACCGAAATAAGTGGACGTAGTGCTCCAAGCAAACATATCAATCCACCCTTTGAAAGCAGGGTCGCCGAGATTGATGTTCGCTTCACCGATAGTGTCATATTGGTGCGGCGCAAACCGGAATACCTCGTCTCCGGTGTGGTATTGCAAGTTGCCCGTGGCAAACTCTACTTGCCTGTCGGCGGAAACAGAGAACCAGCCTATGGCAAACATGGTTGTCGCACTCAAAAGTGCGAGCATTGAGATAATTGTTTTTTTCATGTCGGTTATAATTTAGTGGTTGCTATTCAAGCGAAAAGCAACGGGAAAGAATACCTTCCCGCTGCTTTTTATATGCGTTGTTGCAGATTAGTAACTTGTGCGCTGTGTAGCGGCATAACTAATCTTCAGAGCGTATGCACGGCGCAGTTCCTGTTTGATGTCGGCAATGATACCCATGCGGGTTTCCTTGTCTGCCTTAATGGAAACGGTCATCAAACCTTGGTCCTGCTCTTTCATGGACGAACGCTCGTTGATGATGTACTCACCGATATCGGTTTTCTCCGCGAAAGCGTCATCCAACTGGATACGTGTCTCTGCACCATATTGTTTGCGGAACTCTGCTGTCGGCGTTCCGACGTAGATGTAGCGCACCAACGATTTCTTTTCCAACTTGGTCAGCTCCGTCGCCTGCGGGTTCTGGAACTGTACCTTGTAGGTCACTTCCTTCATGGATGTTACTGACATGAAGAAGAACAGCAGCATGAAGATAATATCAGGGAGTGACGACGTATTCAGCGCCGGCATCTCGCGTTTCTCATTTCTACGTATCTTTGCCATATCAGTTTCCTCCGTAGTTTTTAGGCTCGGCTTCGGAAATCTTCTGCGGGTACACTTTCTGCACCTGCTTCTGCTGATCTTCGTCAAGCTCGTTATAGCCTTTGTGGAAATACTTGCGCGCACATTCGTCACGCAGTTCGTTATAGGCTGCTACCAGTTCGTTCTGGACATCAAGATATGCCTGATAGCGTGTGTCCACGTCGTTCTGTACCGAAATCACGTGCTCTT
>CAJOFV010000080.1 GCA_905233925.1 Paludibacteraceae bacterium | reverse complement strand
ATCAATCAGGAGGAGCAGCAGGCGAACGCCAACCGTATTGTCACAACGCTTCGCAACTACGGCATCGAAATAGAACAGATCAAAGCGACTGTCGGACCTACGGTTACGCTGTACGAAGTTGTTCCGAAGGCGGGTGTCCGCATTGCGAAGATCCAGAACCTTGAGAATGATATCATGCTGTCACTCAGCGCAATAGGTATTCGTATCATCGCCCCGATGCCCGGCAAGGGCACCGTCGGAATTGAGGTGCCGAACGAGAAACCGCAGGTCGTTTCCATGCACTCTGTCATCGCCTCCAAGCGCTTCCAGGAAGAGCAGAAAATGAAACTGCCGGTGGCAATCGGCCGAACCATCACGAACGAGGTCTTCTGCTTTGACCTTGCCAAGACACCGCACCTGCTTGTTGCCGGTGCTACCGGTCAGGGTAAGTCCGTCGGACTGAATGCTATCATACCCTCTCTGCTGTACAAGAAGCATCCCGCCGAGCTGAAGTTTGTGCTCGTGGATCCGAAAATGGTCGAGTTCTCGATTTACAAACCCCTCCTCAAGCACTATATGGCGGCGATGCCCGACCAGGAAGACCGCGACATTATCATCACCGACTGCCAGAAGGTCATCAACACGCTCAATTCCCTTGTGATCGAGATGGAAGATCGTTACTCGCTGCTCGCGGAAGCCAACTGTCGCAACCTCGAGGATTACAACGAGAAGTTCAACTCCCGCGTCCTCAACCCCGAGAAGGACGTGGAGAACGTGGTGACAAAGAAGATGCTGCACCATCATTTCATGCCTTATCTGGTCATTGTTATTGACGAGTACGGCGATTTCATCATGCAGGCGGGCAAGGAGGTCGAGCGCCCCATTCAGCGCCTCGCACAGAAAGCCCGCGCCGTCGGTATGCACATGATTCTCGCCACGCAACGTCCTGACGTTAAGATCGTTACGGGTACTATCAAAGCCAATATCCCGACCCGCATAGCCTTCCGCACGCAATCAGTGGTTGATTCCCGCACCGTTTTGGATGCCAAAGGCGCTGACCAGCTTATTGGTAAGGGCGACATGCTCTACTCCGGCGGCGGCAACCTCACACGTATTCAGTGTGCGTTTGTTGACACACCCGAAGTAGAAGCCATCGTTAATCATATCCATGAGCAGCAGGGCTACTCGCAACCATACCAACTGCCCGAATACGTGCCCGAAGGCCAGGAGGATACTGTTGCCCCGGGTTCTGTAGATACGAAGCGCCTTGACCCGATGTTTGCTGACGTGGCGCGTTATGTCGTTTCCAAACAGGAAGGCTCCACTTCCCGCTTGCAGCGTGCATTCGAGATAGGGTATAACCGCGCTGGCAAACTCTCCGACCAGCTCGAAGCTACCGGCATCGTCGGCCCGAACAAAGGTCCCAAAGGCCGTGATGTGCTCATACAGGATATGGAATCGTTGGAACGGCTGCTTGAATCGCTGAACGTATGAAACTGTGTGTAATCATATTAACCATTCTCTCGTCCTTCCTCTCCGGACTGGAAACGAAGACCTTGCAATCGGATTTGACCCTCACGGTTGCCGCTGATGCCGCGCAGCCGCTGAACTACACCGGCGCAATTACGATGCAGGGGGAGAAATTCCGTGTTGCGATTTTTGACATGCAGGCGGCGTACGATGGCAACACCTTATATATATATAATGAAGACACCGACGAACTGACCCTCTCGCATCCGACCGAACAGGAACTGCTTGAGACGAATCCTTTCCTGTACGCTCGTGCGCTCAGCAAGGTGTGCAACATCACGGAGCGCGAGGCGAACGGCTCAACGATTATTACGCTCACTCCGAAAGACCAATCAGCTGGTATTCAGCGTTTTACGCTCACGCTTGATGCAGCCAAACTTCCCGTTCGTCTCGAAGTTCGCGAAGGCAAGAAAACAACAACGCTAACCCTGCGCACAAACCTACATATTAACTCCCGACCCGAAAACGTTTGTCAACGACTTGCGTTAAGCGTCCTCGTAATTAATTGGAATATATGAATAACAACGTGCATAATCTCATTATCATCGGTTCCGGACCTGCCGGATATACAGCCGCTATTTACGCGGCGCGTGCCAACTTGAATCCTGTGCTCATCGAGGGTCCGCAACTCGGCGGACAGCTTATGACCACCACCGAAGTCGAGAACTTCCCCGGTTATCCCGATGGTGTAGAGCCGTTCCAAATGATGGACGACCTCCGTCGCCAGGCAGAGCGTTTCGGCACAACCTTTGTTTCCGGCGTGGTGACCAAAGTCGAACTTGGCATGCCGCACAAGATTTGGGTCGAGGACACAGACTTGTACGAGACCAAAGCCCTTATCATTGCTACCGGTGCTTCCGCCAAGTACCTCGGTCTTTCGTCTGAGGAAACATACCGTGGGCGCGGTGTGAGTGCTTGTGCTACCTGCGACGGTTTCTTCTACCGCAAAAAGACCGTAGCCGTAGTCGGCGGTGGCGATACGGCGTGCGAAGAGGCGCAATACCTCGCGAACCTCTGCGAGAAGGTGTATCTCATTGTTCGCAAGCCTTTCCTCCGCGCATCCAAAATCATGCAGGAGCGTGTGCTGAATAACCCCAAAATCGAAGTGCTCTTTGAGCACAACACCCTTCAACTGACCGGCGAAGGCAAAGTGCAGGGCGCAGACCTCGTTTTCCGCAAGGGCGAGCCGGACGAGCAGATTCATCATATCGCGATTGACGGTTTCTTCCTTGCCATCGGTCATCACCCGAACACGCAACTCTTCCGTGACCAGTTGGCGATGAACGAAGAAGGCTACATTCTTACCGCTCCTGATACGCAAGCCTGTCTAACCGCCAACTCCCAACAGCAAAGCGGTCAAACCTCCAACATCGCTGCCGGCGTATTTGCTGCCGGTGACTGTTGCGACCCGCGTTACCGCCAGGCTGTTGTGGCTGCCGGTTCAGGCTGTAAAGCGGCACTTGATGCAGACAAATATTTACAATCCTTATAAAACGCTATAACCATGAAAAAACAACTCCTTTCAGTGCTTATCGCACTTGCCGCGGCATTGGCAACACAAGCCGCTACGTTCACGAAACTGGACAACGCGAACTTTAACACGCTCCAAACCGGTGACCAGGTGGTTCTTACGTATGCCTTCGGAGGCACTATCTATGCTATCAGTGCAGAGGAGGCCACCAGTTCTTCGCCTGCAACAGTCGAAGTGACTGAGACAGACGGCAAAATCGAACCCGACAAGACAATCATCTTTACGGTGGGAAAAGTCGGCGAGAACTTCACGTTTAACAGTGGCAATAATATGCTGAACATCAACGCCGGTGCTACGAATGAGGATGCCAGCAAGGACAACCACATTGCTGTGCGTGTGAGTGTACCGAACAAGTCGGCAACTTGCACATGGAATCTGTCCGTGGAGAACTATCTCTATGCGGAAGTGAACAGCGTTAACCAGTATATCGGCGTCAACCAGAAGACAGGCACCAGTACTTCCCTGAAAGTCTATAACCACCGTTCCCTGACGTCCGCCAATATCAAGGACGAGACCTTTGCTGTCTATTATAATCGCCCGAACAAAGTGACGCTGGCTACGGTCGAAGGCGGCACGCTGGAGTCCTCGATGGCGTTCGCGAATAAAGATGACGTGGTGGAAATCTCCCTCACACCCGCCAAAGGCTATGACTACGTGGAAGGTTCGCTGGTTTATACTTACAATGACGGCACACAGGATATCACGACGCCGATTGAGGACAACCAGTTCTATATGCCGGCGTACGATGTGGCGGTGACGGCGGAGTTTGAGGGACACGAACCCTCTGCGATGTTCGACTTCACGCTGTCCGGCAACCCGTGGGGCCTGCCGACAAGCGGTGTCCGTCAGCTGGATAGTGAGAACTTTACCTATGATTCCAAGACGATTACCCTGACGGGAACAGGCAAGGTGGATAACAACGGCGGCTATACTTTGGTAAGCGGTTGGGTGAAATCGTATATTCTCTTCGGTAAGAAAAACGCAACCCTTGCTTTGCAGCCCTTTACGACGAGTGTCTCGAAAATTGTTGTAACGGGTGAAACCAACGGCTCTGCGGAGGTGGAGATGAACATCTTGGTAGGTGGTCAGCCGGCAAGCACGCCGACTATCGGTTCCACGGATGAGAACATCTATCTTATTGCCCGCGATTACCGCGCTGCCGGAAACCAATACGCCCTGACCATTCTCAGCGACAACACTGCCCGTATTTCCACCATCGACATCTACGGCACTGTTCCCGGCATGCCGGAAGCACCCGATGTGTCTGTGCCCGCGGGCTTATACAAGTCGGAACAGCTGGTTGAACTCTCCTGCATCACCGAAGGCGCCAAGATATACTACACGCTGGACGGCTCTCGTCCGACGGAGACTTCCACCGCCTACACAACGGCTATTCCCGTTTCCGGCAACTTGACGATTCGGGCGGTCGCCATCAAGGACGGCAATAAGTCCGAGATAACCACCGCCAAGTACGCCATAGCACCTGTAACGGCGGAAGGCACGCCGCTCTCGCCGTACGAAGTGCCGGATGTGCAGGCGCTGAACAACCCCGCCTGGAAAGCATGGGTGCACGGATATATCATCAACGGCTTCGAGCCGAACATCAAGATCCGCGCCTTGAGTGCCGAATCCATCAACGCCATCGCTATCGCCGCTTCCGCTACGGAAACAGACCCCTCCAAGATGGTGTTTGTCGAGCTGCCGCAAGGCAAAGTTCGTAATGCGTTGAATATCGTGGATAATCCCACGCTCAAAGGCCATCAGGTCTGGGTGTACGGTGTGCTCTCCAACTACGGCGGTCAGCCCGGCGTAAGCAAAACGTCCAAGTATTACCTGGACGAAGTGCCTGTGCCCACGGCGTGCGAACAAGTGTCGGCCGTCAACGGCGGGGAGGCAGCAGAAAAGCGTCTCATCAACGGACATCTATATATAATATATAAAGGAGCCGTGTATGACGCAACGGGTAAAAAACATGCTTTGTAACATAAAAAGCGAAAATAAATCCTTTTTCGCTTGCGTGTTCCGGAAAAAAGTTGTAACTTTGCCCGACTTTGTGAGAATATATTGTACAAACAATATAATTAACCAAATTTATTAACCTTTTAAAATTCTAAAAATCATGAAGAAGATTTTTTCTCTCGTCGCTGCCGTACTCGTTGCAGGCAGCATGTTGGCGGACACGCCGAAGTTAACACTTGACTTCACAGCTGCAGGCTGGAGTTTCCCGACAGAGTCCAAAACCACCACTGAAAGTTACACGAACGGTGGCTACACCATTTCCGTTGCTGCCGCTACTGGCCATAAGGCAATGACTGGTACTGGCGGTGTGGTTACGGCTTTGCTAATTGGTAAAAAAGATGCAACTTTGACGCTCCCCGCGTTATCGTTTAATGTGTCTAAAATTATTGTCAAGGGTGTTTCCTCTGCGTCTGGTAAAACAACATATAATGTGTTTGTGGGCGACACCAAGATGAGTGCGAGTGATGTAACGAGTTGTAAGGTAGACCATGAATTTACAATTC
>CAJOFV010000079.1 GCA_905233925.1 Paludibacteraceae bacterium | reverse complement strand
GGGGACATGTCCCCAAGAGAATACAAGTTGAATTATATTGAAAATTTATGTACCTTTGCAAGTCCAATTTAGAACTGTCCTAAAAAGGGGATGTTTACATTCCTCTCGCTGCTTTTGTCTTTCTGCAGTTTGCGGTCCACGTCTTTTATCATGGCGTTGTTCATGGATATTAAAGTGAACATGCATTTGTCCCCGTTGAACCGCACCAAAGGCAGGTTTTCCTGATCCTCACGTAATATCAATCCCAAAAGCAGGTATTTGTCCGATTGAAACAGCACTGGAAATTTTGATGATGAGACCTCGGCTCATGGTGTGTCTGTCAAGAATCCGAACGCCCTCCGCATAGTCCTTGCCTTTGGCCAGCCATTGAATGATGTCGTCCATATCTTTGTCTTTTGGGGCAAAGATAGGCGGTTATCACCACAAAGGATAGGACAAAAGAAAAACGCTGTCGTGGGCTTTGACAGCGTTTTTGTTTACCATAATTCCGCGACAACGATTGAAGCGGTGATGAGGACGCAAGGACGAAATTCGAGCGGAAAGCGTGCCCGGTCGCCAAAAAAGTTCTGAATGTTATGCTTGCGCTCTTGCGCGCACAAGCTTTAATCTTGAACGAGACGAACGGCGAAACCGTAGCAACGGTAGCCGTCGAGCATGCCCACGTAGCGCGATCCGTCGGAGAAGAGGAGCGAATCGAAGACGAGGTACCATGCGTACTCCGAATTGAAGGGCGTGGACGACCAATAGCAGCCGAGGTAGTCCACGTCGTTCACATCGCCACCGCAATAGCGGCGGCCCGCGGCAGGCAGAACTATATAATTCCCATTGGCACCTGTTACTTTATATTTACAGCCATCATTACTTTGAAATTCCCATGTACAATTATTTTTCAATTCTTCACATTGCTCTTTAGTTGGCAACTTGTCTCCAAAAGTGCTAACCGCCTCATCATATGTATAATACACATCCCCATTATCCTTGGTTTCGTTAGAAGCTTTCCATTTTGTACCACTCGGCAAACCTAAATCCACATAGCCAGTTTGGGCACTTCCGCCGCCACCAGATCCTCCATTACCATTATTGTTTCCATTGTTGTTCACATCCTCTTTCTTGCAGCCCGCAAGAGAGGCAACAAAGAGTGCTAATAAGCATATCATACTGATAAAGCGTAATTTCTTCATTTTTTTATTTTTTTTTCTGCAAAACTACAAAAAAAGTAGTTATAAATCGGAGCAGTATAAAAAGATTATTCAAAAGAATATGTATCGGGGTTATTTCAGTTTGATAATGTCACTCCACCTTGTGGTGGGATTCTTGCTGCGAAAGTCGTGCTTGATGGCGTTGGCAAACACCTCAGTTTTGCCTTCGGCGTTGCGCTGGGAATATTGTTGAGCCCCCAAGATAACGGTCTCCGTGCCGTGAAGCCTGTTGATGCGGTCTATCACCGCATCCATTCTGTCCTAGGAACTCCTGTTCTAGCTTGAAATAAGGCATACCCGCCTTGATGCCCAGCTTCTTGGCTTCGTTTGAGCGTGCCACTATGCAGCCATCGTTGTTTGATAGCACCACGGAACCGGGGTGGTTGCCACAGCTAGTTATGACATATACAGGACACGAGAATTATGAAACAATGAAACCATACATAGCGATGAGGGACAAGACGAGAAAGAAAATGATGGACACGAACTTCTAACGAAGAAAATCGAAAGGGTGATAGCGATGCTATCGCCTTTTTTGTTGTGCGTCAGCAGGTTCGGGGCATTTTTGGTGCAATTTTTTGGCGGAAAGTGAGGGATTGTAGATCCCTTGCGCTGCCGCGGGCGTCCTTGCATTTTCGAACTTCCAGTCGCAACCAAGTTGCGCCTGACTTTTGTTTTTCGCTCCTTCTTATGCCAGCAAGTTGTCAACGAAGTTGCTCAAAGTGAGGGATTGCAGATCCCTTACGCTGCCGCGGGCGTCCTTGCAAGATAAAGGCATTGCTGCGCAATACCATTCTTTCTGCATGCCTTCATCCTTGTGCCCGCAAGCGGTCACCGGATGTCCTTAAAGTGAGGGATTGCAGATCCCTTGCGCTGCCGCGGGCGTCCTTGCAAGAAAAAGGCATTGCTGCGCAATACCATTCTTTCTGCATGCCTTCATCCTTGTGCCCGCAAGCGGTCACCGGATTCCGGCACACAAAAAAAGGCAACGCTACGCATTGCCTTTTTTTCTTGCGGAAAGTGAGGGATTCGAACCCCCGGAACCCCGAAGGGTTCAACAGATTTCGAGTCTGCCCCGTTCGACCACTCCGGCAACTTTCCGCTGCAAAAATACAACTTTTTTCGCTTGCCTCCGCCTAATCGGCGAAATTTTTACAAGGTGTTAGACAGTATGATAGGAACATCATTGCATTGAAGGTTACGCCTCTGATTCCTTTAAATGTACGGCTTCGCCGTGATGTTTGCGTCACTACCCCGGCCTTCGGCCACCCCTTCTAACAGAAGGGGAATTTAAATCTTGGCCTTTGACTATTCGTTGGGACTGAGCCTCTGTTCCCTTTATGCGGCTGCCACGATGTGACAGCCCTACAAGATGCGAACGCATTCGATGCGTCCCTACAGATTGAATTCTGAATTCTGAATTTTGAATTCAAAAAAAAGAGGAAGCCGAATCTCTTCAACTTCCTCGTTAACTTTCAACTTTCAGTTTTCAACTTTATTCAGGTTGTTGGCACAGTTCGGTCAGCACACTGCAGGTTGATTTCGGGTGCAGGAAGCCAATCATCAGGTTCTCGGCGCCTTTGCGGGGAGCCTTGTCGATGAGGCGAACGCCCTTCTCTTCCATCTCGTTCAGGGAGTCGGCCACTTTGTCCACATTGAAAGCAATGTGATGAACGCCTTCGCCCTTGTTGGCGATGAATTTGGCGATTGTGCTCTCTTCGCAAGTGGGCTCCAACAGCTCAATCTTGGTCTGACCAACCTTGAAAAAGGCAGTCTTTACTTTCTGATCCGCTACTTCCTCAATGTTGTAGCATTTCAGTCCCAGTACATTTTCATAATAGGGGATGGCTTGGCTTAAATCCTTCACGGCAATGCCGATGTGTTCGATGTGTGTGATGTTCATGATAATTTTGTTTTTATTGTTGTGATTTATTAATGTGCTAATTTTTTGAGGTTGCTTTTTTTTATTCGGTACGGCTTCGCCGTGATGTTTGTGTCACTACCCCGGCCTTCGGCCACCCCTTCTAACAGAAGGGGAATTTAAACTCCCCTTGAGCGTAGCGAAACTCCCCTTTGATGCAAAGCATCACTCCCCTCGAAGGCGTAGCCTGAGACTCCCCCCACAAACCTCTAATCACTGTCCCCTGCAACCTGTAACCTGTTACCTGGCTTCCGCGGGCATCACGAAGGCATGGATACCTTGCTGCGGGGCGCTCTCGTCCAGGAGGTGGATTTCTTTCAGCAGGGGCTCTACTTTGTCGTCGGGCAAGAAAATGAGCATGGCCGAGTTGAGGGTGGGCCAGGCGTGGGTGCCATAATGCGGCTCGCCGTCGTTGGAGCCACGTCCTTGCACCTCCTGCCAGAAAGTAAAACCACGGATTTCCAATTTGTCTAATATCTCGATGACTTCATCGTAAAAAGCTTGGTAAAATGATATGAAGACTGCTTTCATTGTTTTCGATTTT
>CAJOFV010000078.1 GCA_905233925.1 Paludibacteraceae bacterium | reverse complement strand
CTGCAAGACCAGATTCCTGTCATCAACCGTTACGGTATACGCAAACTGGAGACAACGAATATGCTGGAGACGAACAACAAAGTGATAGATTTCTTCACTCAGTTCAATCACAAACAGCATAAGCGCCACCGTGCCTATATCAAACCGATAGCATAGTGAAGAAAACGTCCTTTAATAGTGCTGCCAAGCGATTGAAAGCGTATGTCGCGGAGAATGGTCTGCGTCAGTCGTCTGTACGTCTGATGGTGTTGGAGCAGGCATGTATGTTGTCGCAGCCTTTTACCGCAGACCGTTTGACGAAAGCGTGCGAAGAGGAACGTATTTCCGTCGGAACGGTATATAACGCGCTGGAACTGTTCGTCAAAGCGAATATCTTTCATGCCGTGAACCGCCAGCGAGGCAGAATGGCTACGGAATACGAAGTGGTGGCGGAAAACCAGATACGAATGCAGACCATCTGTCAGAAATGCGGGCGCGTATCCAATTTCCATGATCCGGCTATCGAACTGATTGTCCGCGCAAGGAAGTTCTCAAACTTCAATCTGCAGCACTTCACCTTGTTCGCGTACGGTGAGTGCAAAAAATGCAAACAAAAAAAGAAAGTACAAGATAATTGATGGTAATAAGCGCATCGACATTATATTGGATTCTGTTCCTCGGAACGGCTCTGGCGAGTTGGATTGTTTCCGCCTCGCTCAAGAAAAAGTTCGAGAAATACAGCAAGGAGCGGTTGAGTCTGACGGGAAAGGAAGTCGCGGAGAAAATGCTGCGTGACAACGGTATCATGGATGTCAAAATCACCTGCGTAGAAGGCGAATTGACCGACCATTATAATCCTGCTAATCAAACGGTTAACTTGTCCAAAGATGTGTATCACGGTGCCAATGTGGCGGCTGCGGCGGTTGCAGCACACGAGTGCGGACATGCCGGGCGTACGGGCCGCTCAAGATGCGCTCGGCATTGGTTCCCATCGTGTCGTTCTCAAGCCGCTGGATGACTTGGATACTCCTGATAGGCATGTTCACGATTAATACGTTCCCACAACTTATGCTGATAGGAATAGGTCTGTTCGCCATGACAACCCTGTTCTCTTTCGTCACTTTGCCGGTAGAAGTGGACGCCAGCCGGAGAGCTGTCACCTGGTTGCAGGATGCGGGAATTACCGATCGTGCCACAACTGCCATGGCAAGCGACGCACTCCATAGCGCGGCATATACATATGTTGTGGCGGCATTGTCATCACTGGCCACATTGATTTATTATATCATGATTTTCTTGGGAGGAAGAAGAAATTAGTTCATACAAAGGCCCCGTAGCTCAATTGAATAGAGTGTCAGATTCCGGTTCTGAAGGTTCTGGGTTTGAGCCCCAGCGGGGTCACAAAGAAATAGCAGCCATCGAGGCTGCTATTTCTATTTATAATTTGTCCATTGTCCTTCGTCCATTATCTCAATTTGATATCCACAATGATCGGATCATGGTCGGAATAGCGGTGATAAGACTTGTCTTTCATCTTATAGAACCCATGCTGGTAGTACCAGTCCGCATTCACATGCCACGGCCGTACGCGAATCACTTGTGCAGCCATCGACGGATTAGCAAAGCAGCGGTCCAGATAACCAGACTCGCCTTTGTAGTTATACGAGAAATCGTTTGGCGCTCCGTGCGGCAACATATCTACGTAACCGGCACGGATGATTTTCTGAATCGGTGTTTCCTGCGTGTAGCAGTTGTAATCGCCTAACAGCAACAAGTCCGAATCGCCGTATAATGTAATCGCTGTCGGAATAACCGCCAGGAGCGAATCGGCATTCTCCACACGCTTGATGTTCGTGTCATAATTGCCTCTGCCGGGACGTTTGGATTTGAAGTGACTCAGACTGACGATGAACCGTTGTCCTGTTCCTTGGCCGTTCTTGTCCAATGTTTCAAAGCCTTGCAAGGCCACGCGGGCGCAGTAATGACTGGATGTATCTTTGTAGGCCGACAACCACTCCGCGCATGGGCGCACGCGTTCTTTGTTATATACGAACGCTCCGCCTATCCGGTCGCGATCCACCAAACCCATCGAGACATAGGCGTATTGGTTCTTTCCTTTGTTCAAAGTCTCAAGCAACAGCTTCGGCGCTTTGTCACCCACTTGCATCTCGCAGAAAGCAAACACATCCGCGTGCATGGCTTTGAGAGCTTTGACCAATTTGCGGGTCTGCAAAGCCTGTTGTTCTACCGTGGTCTTCTTCTGCGCATAACCGCCGAGGTCGGCGAAATAATTCTCTATGTTCGCTCCCACTACGCGCAACTCGTCTTTCTTCGGCTTCGGAAGCTTGTCTTTGGCCGTGTGACGCGTACTGACCGACTTGCCCGTTAACAGATGTTGCGGCGAAATGACACGCGCTTTGAGACCGCGGACAATATCGCCCGAACGAACTTTGTAGTAGTTGTTCCGGCATTTGACGATGATGCGCGACGCTTGGTTTTGAGCAGCGATGGCATAGTACTGCGTGCTGTCGCCGTTAGCCAAACCGACCGCATTCTCCTCCGGGCAGAAGATACGTTGCGGCGCAAGAACAAGGCTGTCATAGAAACTGCCGCAGACAACAAGCGGGCTCGTCAGCTGAATGTCATGGTTCTGATACTTGCTCCAGTCGGACTGAAGCTGTTCTAACGAAACACGCTCCGCCGCCATAGCGGAGAGCGCGCAAAAAACAATACTTACGAAAAAAATTTTCCTTTTCATGGTGTTGCGGAGGATGGGATCGAACCACCGACCTTCAGGTTATGAGCCTGACGAGCTACCACTGCTCTACTCCGCGATCTAATCCTCCGTATTCACGGAAGCGAATGCAAAAGTACTGCTTTTTTCTCATATATGCAAATTTTTGAGCAAAAAAGTGTCAAAAATTTTACTTTTTTAGCGAAAACGGCTTAATTATTCTCCGTAATAAAGTATTTGCAATATCGAGTGAGGGTTGTTCGATTCACATGCAAAGTCGATGCAATCAGGCGAATCGAAGCACCTTCTGCCAGCATGTCCCGAATCAGTTTCTCTTTATTGTACAACTTGTAAAAATTCTTCCCCGATCGCGAGCCGCTCGGTCTTCCGACAGCTTTACCTTCGGCTTTGATGCGCGCAAGAGCCTCTTTTGTGCGTTGGGAAATGAGGTTGCGCTCAATCTCCGCCGACAGCGCGAACGCGAATGCCAACACTTTCGACTGAATATCCTCGCCGAGACGGTACGCGTCTTTGATGGTCCACACGCGGCAACCTTTCTTCAGGCAGATACTCAGGATCTCCATGATCATGAATAACGAGCGACCGAGACGTGACAACTCGGAACAGATGATGATATCATTCTCACGCACAATCTTCAGCAAAAGACCCAAACGTCGCTTGCTGTAAGAGCGTGTGCCGCTGATAGTCTCCTCTATCCAACCGTCCACATGAAGGTCGTTTACTCTGCAGAACTGCTCAATCTCAAATCGCTGGTTCTCAACCGTCTGCTTGTCGGAACTTACGCGAATATACCCATACGTTTTCAAATTTCCTTCTCAGATTCTGGCGTTCGACATCTCGAAAATCCTGTATCCTACTTCGCAATTGATACATTCGTGGTGTTGGCAGTAATTCTGATAAAGGTGCAATAACGCTTGCGTATCGGCGGCAGAAAGAACCTGCTGACCCAATACGCGCCATTGACGGATAATCGTGTTGTTCTCCGGAGCTATCTGCTCCATCAGACTAATCGCCTCTTCGGCGGCAGACACATCCTCGCGGTGCAGCGCGTACGCGTATTTGTAAGGAATAACGGTATTGATAAGAAGGATGTCGATACTTGCTTTGCCCATCTTGTTCACCGCAAAAAGCGGCACAAGGTCTTGAAGTGAATCGGCATCTAAAATACGGCTCAATAATCCTTCGGACTGATAAATGAGTTGCGCAAATTGGCGGATACGCAATTCGGGACTGTTCTGAGGGCGCAAACGCGCATTCTTCCAAACACTTGCTTCCAATGGTGTCAGACTGAACTTCGTCCGCAAAAATTCGTATTCTTTCGCCAATTGCAAATCTTCATTCTTCAATTTTCCATCTTCATTCTTCAACAGTCCTGCCTGACCCAACAGAATAGCCGTCAATTGGAATAGGCTGTTCCGGTGTTTCTGCAAATAGACAAGAGGCGTGTTGATAGCGAGTTCTTCGAACGGAACGCTGTTCGTGTGAAAGCCGAAATTACGAGCCAGCGATATATACAACGCATGTTCCCAACTGCCTTTCGTGATTTCCAACAGCCGCATAATCGATGCACGTTTGCACTCTAATCGCTTGCGTAACAATGTCTTACGCCATCCTTCCGTCAGCAATGCCGGCTCTTTCAACAACTGCTCCGCACAACCGATACGGCTCACGGCGCTATCCATCTGCCGCGCCGATTCGAAGAGCGCACTCAGGTAATCGCGGTCACTCGGATACTGCAATTCGCATTGCGGCACAAGCTCGCCTTTCGAATTATATGCCGGCTTGTCGGCTGTGCGGACAACATGCAAAATGATATTGTCATACGCCTTGTCCAGATGATGACGATGCTTGGTCCAATCGCTCGAACAAACATGAATCTCCACATTCCCGACCCA
>CAJOFV010000077.1 GCA_905233925.1 Paludibacteraceae bacterium | reverse complement strand
CCAGATTCCGTCGGCTTTTTGCACTTCTTCGCGCACCCGTTGAACCACAATGGGAGCAGGAAACTCGATGTCTTGGTTCATGAAAGGCATGTCCGCAAAATCAAGGTACGACACATTTGCTTTGTCCTTCAATATCTCTTCTGCCTGTTTTGCCAGTTGGCGGTTGTATGACTCGCGTCTGAGCGAACCTACAATAAAAAGAATGTTTTGCATAGTATTATTATTTGATGATTCCGATTTCTGAAAATAGATGTTGATACGCGGCGGCTTTTTTGTCAAGCAACAACGGATAAGCCCGTGAGGAAGATGGCATTCTCCAGAAACGCAACTGCCTGTCAGCAAAGGTGTTTTTTATATATCCGCCGACTTTAGGTATTGCAACTTCGAGCGTTTCTGCCAATGTCTGTGCTGCTTTGCCGCCTGTACAGCAGATATCATGGCACAAAGGCAATAGTTGCAGCAAAGCCGCTATATCCGTTTGTTCCACAATCTCCAAATGCTCATCGGCCGCATTGCCTTTCAATCGTCTTACCGCCTGCGCCGTGTCAAAAATAGCAATCCCTTTTTCTTTGCATAAATCCACAATCTCTGTATATTTGAATCCTGCTTTGAGGCTTTGCTCTTGGTCCTTAGTTCCGTGTTCTTTGAGCGCAGCAGTCTTTGTGCTTTGTTCCACAAAATGCTGTTTGTCTCCGAAAAAGACCAGTCCCATAATCCGCCACATGTCATTTTGCGGGTTGGGGTAGAAGAAATCCATGCACCACCGTTCCCTTGGCGGTGGAAAACTCCCAAGCATCAATACCCTTGCCCCTTCCGGCAAAAACGGCTCCAACGGATGATGTTCTATGTTTGTGGAATAACTCATGGTTATACTTCTATATATTTCATCGGATCAAAGCCATTGTAGCGGTATTCGCCATGGGAGATATAGCCGAGTTGGTTGGAAAGGATACGCGTGTTGGCTATCTGCGCTTCGATATTACGATGCGAGTGGCCGTAAATCCAGTAATCGATGCCCGAATCTGCTATATAATCGCCTAACTCCACCGTAAACGCGCCGTTAATCGTACTGCCGTGGAATTCTTCTGCGGTGCATAACTGCGTCGGTACATGGTGGGTGAGAACAATCTTCGTCCGTGCCTTACTCTCAATCACCGCTTTTCGGATGAAATCAAAGCAGCGTTCATGTTCATTGTTGAAATCATCTGCCGTCAGGCGATGGCCATTATACAAGATACGATAGAAATCGCTGACTCCTTTCTCCGTCTGGTAGGCATCGAATGGCTCGATAAACGACCATAATGTCGAAACAATGATATCTATATCGTCAATCGATACTACCTTGTTATAATACGCGTGCACGTTGTGGCATATCTGTTTGCAGTAGCCATCCGGCATGGTCGCTAAATCGTAGTAGCCGTAGAAGTCATGATTACCGAGACACACAATGACCTGCCTGTAATTCTGCGATGCCCAATCCCAAAACTCATATTGC
This sequence comes from Paludibacteraceae bacterium, assembly GCA_905233925.1. Taxonomy (GTDB): domain Bacteria; phylum Bacteroidota; class Bacteroidia; order Bacteroidales; family Paludibacteraceae; genus Colicola. Next base: position 2,206 of record CAJOFV010000077.1, on the reverse strand, counting down.
GAGTACATGTCGCGTCCGGACTCCGGCACATCCAAATACGCCGAATCACCGGCAACAAGCAGGATGTCACCGGTTACTTCCAACGGATGATTTTCGAGCCACACGCGGTTCTCGTTAAACTCCTGATGCAAGTCGCTGACGAACTGGATTTTCATATCTCACAAATTTGCGGCTGCAAAGTTACTGTTTTTTTTCGACATATGCAAATATTATTTGCTGTTTGTCAGTGAAATAGCACAAAAAAAATGAAGAACGCGCGTATGTGTGTACGCGCGCCCTTCATTTTTGTTCTTATTCCCAAATTACTAAATTTCGTTGGAGTTGTATTCGTTTAGCTTCGCCGCGTTTGCCTGTTATGAAATAGTTTTGTGCCAGCCGCTCGTCGAACTTATCCACAAAAGCCTCGCGGATTCGGGCGCACTTCTCATTGATGGCGTTTTGCGTCGGGTCGCATATGGTGCTGATACTCTTGTCTATCACCTCTGTCTGTACGCGGTCAGTAAGGCGCATGTAAATAGTACGCAACTCGTCCTCATAGTCGGAAAGAAACTTGAAAGGAATACCTTCCTCGTGCTTTAGGAACAGCAAAAAAACAGCCTTAGGCAGCGGAGTCATCTCAATTTCCATATTGTGGTAATCGGGTAGCAGAATGCGATAATCGCGTGTCACAACCAGACGGCTCAGCGTGTCCTCTTTCTCCAATAACTTGCGAAGCACCAGTTCGTCCACTCCCAATTCTCGCAAACGTTCTATTCGCTCGCGGATCTCATCCATCATCCGTTGGCGTTCTGCCTCATAATCATAATCCATTTCCAGCGGCATGGGTTCGGGAGCATAGAGTCGTGCTTCTGCAGCACCAACACCCGGCGCTTCATCCATCGCTTCTTCCATTATGCACGGCGATGCCATCGGTTTGGCCATCTTTACGACCATACGGCGACCTAAGCACTTGAACTTACGCGCAGCACGCAACTCGATTTCCTGTTCTTTGCGCGTTGCATCACGTTCCAGTTCCTGCCACGATGCCTCAATCTGCAAATCCGTTTCATCCAACCCCGGATAACGGTAACGCAAGCGAAGTAATTGTTCGGTATTCATAGCACACACTTTTTTCCGACGGCAAAAGTACAAAAACTTTTTCATTCATGCAAATCTTCAACCCTACAAATGCCATTTTTTATGCTTTGCAAGCCTTGTAATCGAAAAACATACACCTTCATATATATAATTATAGTACTTTTGTACCGTCAAACGACATAAACCGAATGTTTTACCCCTAAATTTTTTGCATTATGAAAACGACAACAACCAAAACCCAAGTCTTCAATCTCGTCATTCTCGACAAGTCCGGTTCTATGGAAGACATCCGCAAAGAGGCGATTAATGGCTACAACGAAACGCTTGCTACCATTCGAGTGGCGCAGAACAAACACATAGACACACAGGAGCATTTTGTCTCTCTGGCTGCTTTCTGCGGTTGTGGCGTGCAGATGATTCTCGACAAGAAACCGATTGCCGACGCGGATAAACTCACACCCGCACAGTATGAACCTTGTTGCTCCACGCCGCTGTTTGATGCCATCGGATTCACTATCAAACACCTCAAGGCGGATATAAAAGACATAGAAGATGCAGCTGTGCTCGTCACCATCATCACCGACGGCTACGAGAATGCTTCGAAAGAGTGGAACGCTAAGGCGATTAAAAAACTCATAGACGACTGCAAAGCCGACGGTTGGATGTTTGCTTTCATTGGTGCCGGAGAGGACATCACACGCGTTGCGTCCACAATTTCCATCACCAATACTGTTGTTTGGGAAAAGACCAGTCGAGGCACGAAGAAGATGTTTGCTGAATGTGAGGATGCCAGTGCACGGTTCTTTGACAAGATGGCTGCTCCCTGCTGCGTAGGGGCTTCGGTCGCCGACCGCAAAAAGATGCGTGCCCGCTTTTCGGAGGAATATTTTGAGAATTGAAATGCGTGACATGTTTACACAAAAAAGCGGAGTGTTTCAAGCACCCCGCTTTTTTGTATATGAATTCCGCTTTATCCGAAGTTATCAAATCTAATATCCTCATCACTTACACCCAGCGAGTGGAGTAGGTCGAGGACGGTTTTGGCCATCATCGGAGGTCCACAGAGGTAGTACTCGATGTCTTCGGGAGCTTCGTGCTGCTTGAGGTAGGTATCGCCCCTCTGCCCCGC
>CAJOFV010000076.1 GCA_905233925.1 Paludibacteraceae bacterium | reverse complement strand
AGGCTACAAGACCTTCGTCATCGAAGACAACGTTGGCGGACGCTTCTCCGTGCTCTCGCCGGTGGGCTTGCTGCCGATAGCTTGCGCAGGATTTGACATCGTCAAACTCATTGACGGCGCAGAGCGCATGATGGAAGTGTGCGGCATGGACACGCCGTTTGAGCAGAACCCCGCAGCCCTTTATGCGGCTGCACGGAATGTGCTTTATCAGGAGCAAGGCAAGAAAGTCGAGCTGCTCGTGAACTTCCACCCGAAACTGCACTATGTTTCCGAGTGGTGGAAACAGCTCTACGGCGAGTCCGAGGGCAAAGAGCACAAGGGAATCTTCCCCGCTTCCGTGGACTTCACGACCGACCTGCACTCGATGGGACAATACATTCAGGACGGCGAGCGTCACCTGATGGAGACCGTTATCTCTGTAGCGAAGCCTAATCACGAAGTTATCTTCCCGCACGACGAGCAGAACTTGGACGGTCTGAACTTCCTCGCCGGCAAGCGCGTGGACGAAGTGAACAAGATGGCGGAGCTCGGCACGCAGATTGCCCATGTGGACGGCGGAGTGCCCAACATGCGCATTGAGTTGCCGGAGTTGAACGAGTATTATTTGGGCGAGATGATTTATTTCTTCGAGCGCGGTTGTGGTATCAGCGGTTACCTGCTGGGTATCAACCCGTTCAACCAGCCCGGCGTGGAGGCATACAAGAAGAACATGTTTGCGCTCCTCGACAAACCCGGCTACGAAGCCGAATCCAAAGCCATCAAGGCAAGACTCTAATCAATAACCACGGAGCTACGGCTCTCATAAAACAAAAAACAATGAAAAAAGTATTTATTTTAGTTGCCGTTTTTTGCGCAACATTCATGACTTCCTGCAAGGATAAAGATGCCATTCAATGCTGGGAGATTACTTGGGAAAACAAGGTAACCGGCTATACCGGAACGTATTATTTCTGGGGTAACGGAGATGCTTCCGACAAAGAGCTGGACCGTGTCGGCAGTTTGATGGGCAAAGCGACCAAAAAGCAAACCACCAAAGACGAGGCGGATTGCAAAGGCGGTGAGACCCCGAAAGTAGCCAACGAGTAATAGCTATTTCAATGGCTCTATACAACGAGAGGCGGTATTCCTACCGCCTCTCGTCATTTCATCCGCCAATTACAAGGGAATATAAGCAATATTTATAGCGTCTTGGCGACTTCGATTTGCTCGAAGGTTTCGATGACGTCGTGCTCCTGGATGTCGTTGAAGGACTTGATGGACAGACCACACTCCTGGTTGACACCCATTTCCTTCACATCATCCTTGCCGTGCTTGAGCGAGCTCAATTCGCCGGTGTGAATAACGATGCCGTCACGAATGACACGGCACTTATTACCACGTTTCACCTTGCCCTCACGCACAATACATCCGGCAATCGTGCCGACCTTCGAAATGTGGAACGTCTGCAGCACTTCCAGCGTCGCAGTCACTTCCTCCTTAATATCCGGCGACAACATACCCGCCATGGCAGCTTTCACTTCCTCGATAGCATCGTAAATGATGGAATAGATGTGAATATCCACCTCCTGCTCCTCCGCCATCTTGCGTGCGGTGGAAGTCGGACGTACGTTGAAGCCGACGATAACCGCATCCGAAGCCGCAGCCAACAACACGTCGCTGTCGGAAATAGCGCCGACTGCACCGTGAATGACGTTGACTTGGATGTTCTCCGTTGAGAGTTTGATGAGTGAGTCGGTCAGCGCCTCTACAGAGCCGTCCACGTCACCCTTGATGATGATGTTCAGTTCCTTGAAGTCACCGATAGCCAGACGGCGTCCGATCTCGTCCAAACCGATATGTTTCTTCGTGCGCAGGGACTGTTCGCGCTGCAACTGCTCGCGTTTGTTGGCAATGTCGCGCGCTTCCTGTTCAGTTGCCATCACGTTAAACTCGTCACCTGCCTGCGGAGCGCCGTTCAGACCGAGAATAAGACAGGGTTCGCCAGGCAGCGCCTGCTGAATCTTCTGTCCGCGCTCGTTGAACATCGCTTTAATTTTGCCGTGGTATGTTCCGGCCAGCACGATGTCGCTCATGTGCAACGTTCCGTCGCTGACGAGCACGGTAGCCACGTAGCCGCGTCCTTTGTCCAGCGACGACTCGATAATCGAACCTTTCGCGCGGCGTTTCGGATTGGCTTTGAGCTCCAACAAGTCCGCCTCAAGCAGCACTTTCTCCAACAGCTCGAACACGCCGTCGCCTTTCTTCGCGGAAATATTCTGGCACTGGTACTTACCACCCCAGTCTTCCACAAGGATATTCATATTCGACAGCTGTTCCTTGATTTTATCGGGATTAGCACCGGGTTTATCGCACTTGTTGATGGCAAAAATCATCGGCACACCGGCAGCCTGTGCGTGGTTGATAGCCTCCACGGTCTGCGGCATAACCGCGTCGTCCGCCGCCACGATGATGATGGCGATGTCTGTCACTTTTGCACCGCGGGCACGCATAGCGGTAAACGCCTCGTGACCCGGTGTGTCCAGGAAGGTAATATGACGTCCGTTCTTGAGTTTAACGTTGTACGCACCGATGTGCTGCGTAATTCCGCCCGCTTCACCGGCAATGACGTTCGTGTTGCGGATGTGGTCCAACAGCGATGTTTTACCGTGGTCCACGTGTCCCATAACGGTCACAATCGGGCAGCGCTCTTCGACATCAGCTTCGTTTACTTCCTCGTCTGCGTTGATTTCCTCCACCACGTGCTGTGCCACGAACTCGGTCGAGAATCCGAACTCCTCTGCCACGAGGTTGATAGTTTCCGCGTCCAGGCGCTGGTTGATACTAACCATCACGCCGAGCGTCATACACGTTCCGATGACTTTGGTTACGGGTACGTTCATCATCGTTGCGAGGTCATTTGCCGTCACAAACTCCGTGAGTTTCAGCACTTTGGACTGTGCCTGTTCTTCGGCGCGTGCTTCCGCCATTTTCTCGCGTTCGAGCTCACGGCGTTCGCGTTTGTGCTTACTGGTCGCGGTTTTGCCCTTCTGGCCTTGGAGACGGTTCAGCGTCTCCTTGATTTGGCGTTGTACTTCCTCGTCGTCGATTTCGACCTTTATCGATTTCTTTTTGCTGTTGCTTTTACCTTTCTGGTTGCGCGCATCATTCACGTCCACCTTGTTTTGTTTGATGCGTTCGCGTTTACGTTTTTCGGCGTTTTGCGCGTTCTGCTGCTGTTGCAGCTGCAGACGTGCCTCACGCTCTTTTTTCTTTTCTTCTTTGGTTTTCTTGGTCGGGTGCGTAGCCTGGTTGATAGCACTCAAGTCGATTTTGCCAACCACTTTGGGCTGGTTCTTGAGCTCCGGACGTTGCAGTTTGAACACTTCCGGTTCTTTCTTTTTCTTCTCGGCCTCATCCTGCTGCTGGCGTGTGCGCTGTGCTTCAGCAGCAGCTTTTCGTGCTTCTGCTTCTTTCGCGGCGGCGTCTGCCAGTTCTTTACGCACGCGCTTTCTTTGCAGCGGCTTCTTCGGCGGCACGTTTGGCGGCAGCCTCTTCGGCTAACTTCTTGCGCGCCTCCTCTTTGGCTTTCTTTTCCGCATCGAGGTCAATATGCCCCAACACTTTCGGCCTGGGCACTTCCGTCTCCACATGTTCCGCCTTCTTCGGCCGGTCAACCGAAACGGACTGTCCCTCCCGTTCTACGCGTTCCTGATGAGCTTGAGCCTGACGCTCTGCCTCTAACTTCAATGCCATGTCCTTGTTAAATTCTTTGGCGAGAAGCAGATAGAGGTCGTCGTCAATTCGCGTATTCGGATCAACGGCGATTTCCTTACCCTGCTTTGCACAGAATTCAATGGCGGTGGACATGCCAATGTTTAATTCCTTACAAGCTTTGATAAGTTTAATTGCCATAATAGTTCAAATTTTCAAATTTTCAAATATTACTTTACGTCGTCTGCGAACTCTTCGTTGAAGATCTGCAGTACTTCGTCAATTGTTTCTTCTTCGAGGTCGGTACCTTTCAGCAGTTCGTCCTTCGGCGTGTTCAGAACGGCCTTGGCTGTGTCAAGACCCATGTTCTTGAACGCGTCAAGTACCCACTGATCGATTTCATCGTTGAACTCGTCGAGGTAAATATCCTCCGCGTCTTCGTCGTCCATTTCACGATATACATCAATTTGGTAGCCGGTCAGCATGCTGGCGAGTTTGATATTAAATCCGCCTTTACCGATGGCAAGACTTACCTCGTCGGGCTTCAGATAAACCTCGGCTTTCTTTTCCTCGTCGTGCAGCACCATGGATGAAATCTTCGCGGGTGCGAGCGCGCGTTGGATATATAGGTTCATGTTGGACGTGTAGTTGATGACGTCGATGTTCTCGTTACGCAGTTCGCGAACGATGCCGTGAATACGTGCACCCTTGATACCTACGCATGCGCCAACAGGGTCAATACGGTCGTCAAAACTCTCAACTGCCACTTTTGCACGCTCACCCGGAATACGGGCGATGTTCTTGATGGCAATCAGTCCGTCATGTACTTCCGGCACTTCCTGCTCGAAGAGACGTTGCAGGAACAGCGGGCTCGTGCGGCTCAGGATGATTTTCGGGTTCTGGTTCTTGTTATCCACTTGCACGACCACGGCGCGGACAGTGTCACCCTTGCGGTAGAAGTCTGTCGGGATTTGGTTCTGCTTCGGCAAATAGAGCTCGTTGCCGTCCTCGTCGAGGAGCAGCATTTCTTTCTTCCAAACCTGATAGAGTTCGCCGCTTACGACCTGACCGAGCTTGTCGGTGTACTGCAGATAAAGGTTTTCCTTCTGCAGCTCGAGGATTTTGCTTGCGAGCGTCTGACGCAGGTTCAGAATCATACGGCGGCCGAAACTTGCGAATTCTACCTTATCCGTGATTTCATCACCGATTTCGGCTTCGTTATCGATTTGGCGCGCTTCGCTCAACTCGATTTGTGTTTCGGGGTTTGCCACGTCGCCGTCCTCCATAACAAGGCGGTTACGGTAAATCTCCAAATCGCCCTTGTCGGGGTTGATAATCACGTCGTAGTTCGCATCCGAACCGTACATCTTTGCAATCACATTGCGGAACGAATCCTCCAGCACGTTGATGAACGTCTGGCGGTCAATGTTTTTGAAGTCTTTAAACTCCTTGAAAATGTCAATTAAGTTAATTGACTCTTGCGTTTTTGCCATTTTGTATATTTATTAATTTTCAAATTTTCAAATCGTACTTGATGTACGCTATTCCGTCATAACGGAAGGTAACGGTTTCTTTCTTGGTCTCCACAGCGAAGGTATCTTCGTCCACGCTGACGAGCTGTCCGTGCCACTTCTTGCCGTCTGCGAGCACTTCGACGGGGTCGCCGAGATGTTTATGGTACTGAATCATCGAAATGAACGGCGCCGTAATGCTGACGCTGCCGACTTCGAGGGAGTAGTCTTCGTCGCCGAGGTGTTCTACTAAATAGCGGTTCAGCGCCGCGCAGAACTCCACGTCCACTGCGCCCAGACGATCCACTTCCACAAGGATATTCATGTCCTTGTCAATTTCCAGCGTCTGCAACTGATAGTCTGTATCTTTCAGATACGCTTCCACTAATTCTTTTACGATTTCTTTCGTTATCATAATTTCATTTTTTGTACGAGTTGAGGGAACCTTTTCGGGTCCCCTCAATCAAATCCGCCGCAAAAGTACTGCTTTTTTTTCATTCCTGCAAATTTTATGCAAAAAAAGTGTAATTTTGCTGCATTTTTTTACAAATACTTTTATCGCTCATGAGCAATGTTATTTTCGCTCAGATCTGAGCGTTTTTTCGCGTCTGAGCCTAAAGCCGCCATCAAGCCGCCTACAAGCCGCTTTCAAGGGTGTTAAAAATCGCTCAGATCTGAGCGTTTTTTCAAAAGTAATATTTTACAGGCAATTTTTAGTATTTTTTACACTTATTTTTGTAAATTTAGGATTTTTGTTGTAACTTTGCACGATTTTTGATACTTACATGTAAGAACCATTAAGTATATCACCTTATGAAACTATTTTGGAAAATTCTTTTACCGGTAATTCCGCTCATGCTGTGGAGCGGCTGTAACACCAAAGAAGAAGTGAGCGACGATTCGGCAGCCACATCAGGAACAAACACTGAGACCAACTACGGCGACGATGATTCGGATTTCGTGGAGAACCAGACGTGGAACAGTACCATCAGTATTGTGTGGAACGGCACAAGCGCGACTGTCACCGGTTCAGCAACGGACGTGACGATTAGCAACACAAACGGCTACGTAACCATCACATCCACAGCCAAGCACATTGCGTACGCCTTGAGCGGAAACGGCACGGGACAGTTGAGCATCTATAGCGACTACAAGTTCAAGCTGTCGCTGGATGGTCTGACACTCTCATGCTCCGACGGACCCGCTATCAACAACCAGTGCCACAAGACATGTTATGTGGTGCTTGGCGGTACAAACGTGCTGTCGGACGGTTCATCCTACGCGGCAACGACCGAAGACCGCAAAGCAACGTTCTTCAGCGAGGGACAGTTATGCTTCTCGGGCTCCGGCAGTTTGAGCGTTACGGGCAACTACAAGCACGCCCTGGCAAGTGATGATTATATCCGTCTGTGCCCGGGAACGGGAACGATAGACTTGACTGCGAAAGTGAATGACGGTCTTCACGCGAACGACGGCGTGATTATCAATGCCGGCACACTGACCGTCAACGCCGTGGATGAAGCGATTCGCTGCGACACAAGTAGTATCGTCATCACCGGCGGCACGATTATCGCCGTGAGCAAGACCGAAGCGATTGAAGCGAAAGGTGTCATAGAGATTTCGGGCGGCGTGATTTATGCCCAAGCCGCAGACGACGCCATCAACTCGGGCGGCGACATGATCATCAGCGGCGGATACGTGATGGCCTATTCAACGGGCAATGACGGCATAGATGCGAACGGCAACTGCTACATCAAGGGCGGCGTTATTTATGCCATCGGAGCGAAGTCTCCGGAAGTGGCAATTGACGCGAACAGCGAAGATAAAAAGCAACTGTACGTGAGCGGCGGCACGGTTGTCGCCATCGGCGGACTGGAATCCGGCGCGAGCCTGACACAGGCCTGCTACTCGACCTCGACCATCAACAAAAACACGTGGTACGCTTTATACAACGGCAGCGACGTGGCATTGGTGTTCCAGACGCCGAGCAGTTTGAGCGCGTCAGTAATGGTTGTTTCGACAAGCGGCACGCCAGCGCTCTCTTCGGGTGTTACGACAAGCGGCGGCAGCAGTATATTGAACGGCTCGGTGAATTACTACAAGACAGTGAACTTCTTGGCAATACTTTTACTGATCGTAGTGCAGAGGCTCTGACCAAGT
>CAJOFV010000075.1:3441-8540 GCA_905233925.1 Paludibacteraceae bacterium | reverse complement strand
GGCAACAATGAACATCTCCTTTGCGCCTTCGAGTTCCAGCCATGCCTGCGGAGCAAATACTGCATATTCATCATCGGACGAGCAGAGGACAATAATATCTGCTTTCGCCTTGCGGGCAGCCTTGATACCGTCATGAACGGACTTGAAGCCGTTGTTGTCGATAACTTTGTAGCCTGCGCATGCGAGGAAGTTGCAGCTGAACTGTGCGCGGGCAATACGCATGGCGAGGTTACCAATCGTGAGCATGAATGCCACAGGCTGTTTCTTCGCAGCTTCGGTCTCAAGACGCAGTTGCTCGAACTCTTCTGCAGCACGGGCAACAGGCAAGGTCTTGATGGCGGGTTCGCATTGTTCGCCACAACCGCAAGAGGGCTTGGCAGGTTTCTTGTCCTTGCAGGTGCAAATAGAACTGCAAGCGCCGGCGTTCTCTTTGATTTTCTTCGCCGCTTTCTCTGTGAAGTTCGGGAATTGGTTGGAACCGAGGAGCGTCTCTTTGCGTTTGGCCACGTCTCCGAGACGAGCTTTGAGGTTGGCAGCCACAGCGTCCTGCACCTTGCCTTCCTTGACCATCTGGAAGAATCCGCCTTGCTCCTGAATAGCGAGGAACTGCTTCCATGCTTCGGCAGCGATGCTGTTGGTGAGGTTCTCCAGATAATACGAACCGGCAGCAGGGTCAACAACTTTGTCGAAGTGTGCTTCTTCCTTGAGCAGCAGCTGCTGGTTGCGTGCGATACGCTCTGCGAAGTCAGTCGGTTTCTCGTAGGTCACGTCAAACGGCGTTACGACGATTTCATCCACACCTGCGAGGGCAGCGGACATCGTCTCGGTCTGCGAACGGAGGAGGTTCACATACGCGTCGAAGATGGTCATGTTGAAGCGGCTGGTCTCTGCGCAGACATTCATCTTGGCAGCGTCTTTGAGGGCGTGCGTGAAGATGGGGGCTTTGTATGCCTCGACAATCTTCGCCCACAGCAGACGTGCTGCGCGGAACTTGGCAATCTCCATGAAGTAGTTGCCGCCGATACCCATGTTGAAACGGATTTCGCGGGCAGCGAGGTAGTTCGGAACACCGGCTTCGGTCATCATTGTCATGTACTCGGCACCCCAAGCGAGGGCGTAAGCGCGAGTTCCTGTGCGCAGTATGCGCCGGAGTTGTTGAGGATGACGGAGTTCACGCCAACCACGCGGTAGTTAACCAGGGTCTTGCAAGCGTTTACGGCTGCAACGAGTTTCTCTGCTACTTGTTCGCGGCTCAAGTCTTTGCCCTTGATGAGCATGTTCTTAATCGGGTCCACGTTGATAGAACCGTAAACCGACTTGAAGTCGTAACCGCAACGGCCGTAGTAACGCACGAGGATGTTCGCGAGTTCAGCGGCTTTGCAGGCACAAATCGAGAAGTTGATGGTAATCGCACGGGCATCAATGTCCTTGAGCAGGTTCTTGATGTAGCGGTAGTTGAGCTTGTCTGCGTTGAGGCAGAAACCGAGAGAGGTAATACCTTTGTTCAGCACTTCGAGCGCTTTCTTGTTCGCCTTGCGGGCGTTCTCACAAGCGCAGATGTTCTGACGGATAAACCACTCGTTGTTGGTACGCGTTCCACGCACATAGGGGAATTGTCCGGGTGCGGAAACGGTTGTTTTCAGTCCGCGCAGGTCTTCCTGGCGGTAGAAAGGCTGTACATTAAACCCTTCCGGCGTGCGCCAAACAAGTTTCTTGTCGAAGTCGGCGCCTTTGAGGTCGGTGATGATTTTGTCCTTCCATTCTTTGGTCGAGATGGCAGGAAAATCAGCCAACAGGTTCAGTTTTTCTTCCATGTTTTTGTTTGTTTATTTGTTTGTTGTTTTTAATTGTGTCAGGTTCGATAACGATGGAGTCATTTTCAGTCGGCTCCTCGTCCGCTTCGAGCGTGCCGGGCATCGGGCAGGCGTAAATCTCTTCAGGGACATCCTGCACTTTCGGATTACTGCCGCATCCGACCAGAGACGGCACGAGCAGCGCAATAAGCATGTTCAAAAATCGGTTCATTGTATTTCTTGTCCTAATATATTATATATATGGTCACCCGAGAGGATGTAGAGCTGTCCGTTGATGAATAACTTGACAGCTGCCGGTCGGGTAGTGGTGTTTTCAACATTCTGCGGCTCGGTACTAATATCACATGTCTTGTTGCAGGATGTCAGGTATTGATCGTAGGTGTATTTGATACCTGCAGACTTGATGGTGATGCTTGCCACGCCGGGACCGTACTTTGATGTGCAGGTGGACGCGTTGCTGCTGAATACCAGTGTTCCCTTTCCGGTCAAGTCCTGCGTGTTGGTCCACACAACATCGCTGAGGGTGCTGTTTTCCGCATCCACGGAGCCGATTGTTTTTCCGTTTGCTTTGATTTCAATCAGGTTGTATTGCGTGCCACCGTATGTTCGGGCGTTGAATGTGACAGATTTCAGGGTGTTGTAATTTATTTCGGGCGAGGTTAATGTAGCGCCTGTTATAAAAAGTTTGCAAGATCCTTTGTCTGCCATACCGCTTTCCGTCCAGCCGGTGCCGCTATTCACTGTCCAGTTGATGTTTTCCGGTGTGTCGGAACCTTCTTCTGTCAAGCGTGCGAATACGGCATAGAACGTCATGTCACCATTTACCTCCGGTGCTTCCGAAACATCAGAGAACAAGTCACTGGGCATTTCGTCCGTTGTGCCTGTGATTTGTGTCTGGCTCCAGCCGACAAACTGTTTGCTGGTTTCAGAGCAGGATTTAGGTGCTTCCGGCAAATGCTGAATCTGTTTGCCCACAGGCAAGGTCTTATCCGGCTCACCGGCATTATATTCTTCGCAATTGGCAATCCACAGCAGTTGTGCTTCTACCGCACATGCTCCCGCCAAGTCGATTTGCAGCGTATCAGCCCCTTCGGAAGTTATCATTAACTTCGCGCTATGTATTGCGTTGCTCGTGGGCTTATACGTCACTTGCAATGTCTGCTTGCTTTGCGATTGCATCTGCGCCAACGTGAACGAGGTCGGAGTGACACTGAACTGCGCCGCGTCCGAACCGGTTATTGAAATGGTGACATCATGCGTCAGACGAACGCCTTGAAAATCAAGGGACTTCTGCGCATCCTCACCATCCAAAAGAGTAGGGAAGGTAAGCGCTTTGGTAGAGCAAACCAATAGCGGGTCTGTGGATTCCGTGTGTCCGTCACTTACATCCGGAATAAATTCCGCATCTTGGGAGGATACCAATTGCGTGAAATCAACGGCTGTCGTTTTGAGGTCGCCCCAGATATATTCCACCAGATAGGGATAATCGATAAACGGATTGCGATTGTGCTGAATGGCATATACCGAATCGTTTCGTGCAATCTCTTTCTCCGAGACAGGATCTTGGCGGTGCCATTTCAGCAGGAAAGAAAGGCTGTAGGTGGTCAGATTGGTCGGACTGCTTGTAAACATGACCGAACCTTTTCCGTCGTTGAGCGTGTTATCGCGATAGCGCGCAACCATGTAAAAGTATGTCCGTGCGAAATCGCCTTTGTATTGGTCGTCCGGTTCATAAACCACATCCCCGCCTCCGGCAATAGCACTGGTTCCGAGTTTGCCCAAGGCATGATGGTCGGGGTCTTTACTGAAACCTTTGTTGTTCGCCACAACGCCGTAAGGATAGTTCGAACGAAGGTTGTTAACGCGTGCATCCGTAGGATAGACATTATAAAGGTCTGAAACCATCGGACCGCTGCCAAGCCATGATTGGCAAACCACGTGCTCCTTGTTCCAACCGTCGCAAAGGGCTTTCTGGGCCTTGTTGGCTTCCGTCATCGTAAAGTGGCAGGTGGAGTACATGTCCCACAATGAATCACCGCGGAAATCCGTGCGCTGGTAATATGGCTCCAAACCATCATAACTGATTACGTTATGACCTTTGATGATTTCGTTGAGCGCTTTCAGGATGTTGTCAGGACCTTTCTTTGTGTCCACACTGCTGTAATAATTGTCGGGTATGGAAGCATAACTACCGGCTGTCACCAGCATGACCATTGCGAGTATAAGAAGAGGTTTGTTTTTCATGAGTCCTACAATCTATCCAAAAAACGCGCAAAGTTACGCATAATTTTGCATATATGCAAAAAAAAGTGCGAATTTCTCGCACTTTTTTGGTAAAGCAATGTTTTGTATGCTTGATTACATCATTCCGCCCATGCCGCCTGCCGGCATTGCGGGAGCGGGATTTTCCTCTTTCTTGTCGGTAATGACGCACTCGGTGGTCAGGAACATGCCTGCAATCGAAGCGGCGTTCTCCAATGCCACGCGGGTAACCTTGGCGGGATCAACCACACCGGCAGCCTTGAGGTTCTGGAATTCGTCCGTACGGGCGTTGTAACCGAAGTCGGCTTTGCCTGCGCGAACCTTATCCACTACAACGGCACCTTCCTTGCCTGCGTTGGCAACAATCTGGCGCAAGGGCTCTTCAATCGCACGGCGTACAATCTCGATACCGGTTTGCTCGTCCTCGTTCTCGCCTTTGAGACCGTTCAAGACCTCTTGTGCACGGATGTAAGCTACACCGCCGCCGGGAACAACACCTTCCTCGATAGCCGCACGTGTTGCACTCAATGCGTCATCCACGCGGTCTTTTTTCTCTTTCATCTCGACCTCGGAAGCTGCACCGACATTCAACTGTGCTACGCCGCCTGCGAGTTTGGCAAGACGCTCTTGCAGTTTCTCCTTGTCGTAAGAAGACTTCGTGGCTGCAATCTGTGCTTTGATTTGTGCCACGCGTGCTGCGATGGCTTCTTTGTCACCGGCACCGTTGACGATGGTTGTGTTGTCCTTGTTGACGGTGATGCTTTCGGCTGTGCCGAGCATATCCAATGTCGCCTGCTCCAACTTGATGCCTTTTTCCTCGCTGATAACCGTTCCGCCGGTGAGGATGGCAATGTCCTCAAGCATTTCTTTGCGGCGGTCGCCGAAGCCTGGAGCCTTGACGGCGCAGATCTTCAGTTGTGCGCGCAGACGGTTTACAACCAGTGTCGTAAGTGCCTCGCTGTCAACGTCTTCTGCAATAATCAGCAACGGACGTCCGCTTTGTACGGCGGGTTCGAGAACCGG
>CAJOFV010000075.1:0-3243 GCA_905233925.1 Paludibacteraceae bacterium | reverse complement strand
TGCTACCTGCTCAATCTTGTCAAAATCGTTGCCGACCACTTCGGATTGCTCCTTGATGTTCTTGACAACGGCGCTGACGGCTTTGTCAATACCGCGTTTGAGGTCCATTGGATTAGCACCTGCGGTCACGTTCTTCAAACCAACTCCAACGATAGCTTGTGCCAGAACGGTAGCGGTCGTCGTGCCGTCACCTGCCTGGTCGCCGGTCTTGGAAGCCACTTCCTTGACAAGCTGCGCACCAAGGTTCTCGCGTGCATCGGGAAGCTCGATTTCTTTGGCTACGGTTACACCGTCTTTGGTGATTTGCGGCGCACCGTATTTCTTTTCGATAATTACATTGCGACCTTTAGGACCGAGAGTCACCTTAACTGCATCTGCCAGTTGGTCCACACCGCGTTTGAGGGCATCACGTGCCTCAATATTGTACATAAGTTCTTTTGCCATAGTTGTAAGATGTTAATTTGTTAGCACACGACTGCCAAAACGTCGGACTGGCGCATGATAAGCAGTTTCTCGTTGTCGATTTCGATTTCTGTGCCGGCGTATTTGCCGTAAAGAATCTGGTCACCCTGTTTGAGCACCATTTGTTCGTCTTTTGTTCCGTTGCCAACGGCAAGTACCTCGCCGCGCAAGGGTTTCTCTTTTGCGCTGTCAGGGATGATAATGCCCGCAGCGGTGGTTGTTTCGGCAGCTACCGGTCTAACCAGTACTCTGTCTGCTAAAGGTTTTACGTTCATAGTATAATTTGTTAAAATGTTAAATCGTTACATGGTTGTGCCACCTTGCACGTCAAATCAAGGTCAAAATCTGTGCCAAAGGACAATAATGATGTTTCCTGTCGCATTTGGCAGATTCCGTCTGCCAATTTGGCAGATTGACCCTGCGGCCTCAGGCAAGTGATCTAACACATGTTGAAAAAGTTTCTAAGGCGGATAGATAATAATAGAGGAACTCTTGCAAGCCCCTCTATCATTATTTAAATCCTTGCGGATTATCCGAAATTATCGAATCTGATATCTTCGTCGCTTGGTGTCAGTGACGAAGATATCCGGTTTGATAATTTTGGATGATAGAGACTACATCTTTCGGGTCTCAGTTTGGGTTCTCGAAAATTGTTATATATAAAAAAACGTCGAGTGAAACGAGACACCTTATTGAAAGGGGGAGAAAAATCTAAAAAAATAGACCTGAGCAGAGCGAAGACCTTATTTTTAATGAAAATAATGCTAAAAATGTTGCAAAAATCATTTTTTTGCATTTTTTTTGCAAAAAATTTGTATATGTCAATAAAAAGCAGTACCTTTGCACGCAAAATACAATATGAAATGCCTTTGAGGCCAGAAATTTTTAAAACAATGTTGGTACAATTCAAATTTAACAATTACAAATGTTTCAAAGAGGAAACAGTATTTAATGTAGTGGCATCCAATTACTATAGAGAAAAAATGGAGAATTTGATTCAAGTTCCCCAATATGCTCTATTGCGAACAGCTGCTGTTTATGGAGCAAATGCAAGCGGAAAAACAAAACTATTTCAGGCATTTAACTTCATGCGTGAAGTAGTGCAAACCTCTGCTGACAAACAATCCAACAACTGGCAGAAGAGTTATGCACCTTTTTTACTTGACACATATAGTTCTGACCATCCTAGTGTTTTTGAGGTTGTATTCTTAATGGATGGTATTCAATATAGATATGGCTTCGAATTGAATAGTGAACGTATAACTGCAGAATGGTTGTTCCGCAAGAGGAGCAAGGAAATAAGACTGTTGGAATTTGACGGCGGTAAATCTATTTATTATAATGAAAAATATATTAATTCAAAGATTATCAAAAATTTGGAAGAAGCAAACATGTTTAGGATTAACTCCTTAATCGTTTCTTCCCTTTCTCTTTGGAATGATACTCTTTCAAGTAACATCCTCAATTGGTTCAGACGAAATAACGTTATTTCTGCATCTTTGAACACAATGGCCCCCCGTATCTTAACGGCATTGGAGTTGCCAAAGATGAAAGAAAAGATGATAAACTTCTTGCGTTCTGCCGATTTGGGTATATTTGATGTAACTCCGAATGAAATATCTATAGATGATTTACCAAACGAAATCAGAAGAATGTTACCGGAGGACGCTATAAACGGGCCTATTGTTTCCGGCATTAGTATTTCTCATAAGAGATACGATGAACGCCATTTGCCTTCCGGTTATGTTAAATTGAGTTTGGAAAAAGATGAATCCTATGGCACATACCGTTTCTTGTCTCTTGCTGCACCTATTATCGATGCATTAGAGAACGGTTCTGTATTGTGGATTGATGAGATTGATAATGGTTTGCATTATGACTTGGTTAGATCTTTGATTTCACTATTCCAAGATCCAGAAATTAATGTCCGTAATGCACAACTCATTATCAACACTCACAATATTAGTCTTATTGATGAAGCTGATTTGTTTAGACGCGATCAAATTTTTATTGTAAAAAAAGATCGCTATGGAGAAGCAAGTTTAATTCCCGTTTCTGACTTTAGTTTAAGAGAAACAGCTAAAGTTGGGAAACTATACCGGGAAGGACGTTTCGGAGGTGTTCCTTATCTGGAGAAATTAGGGAAAAATATCAACAAATAAATAGGTAAGGTTATGGTAAACATTCAAACAGAGCCTATTTTAATAAAGGCGGAGGGCAAAACTCCTTTACAAAAGACACTGCTAATCGTCTGCGAAGGGAAGAACACGGAAGTTGATTATTTTGATAAATTTCAGATTCCAGGCATAACTATTGTACCTGTAGGGACAGGATTAAGCACTACAAAACTTGTCCGCGAGGTAGAAGGAATCAAAAAATGCGAATTAAAGCGTAAAAAACTGAAAAAGTTTGACGAAATTTGGGTTGTCTTTGATAAGGATGATAATGATGACTTTGAAGAGGCAATAACACTTGCAAAGACTTTAAAATATAAAGTTGCCTATTCCAACCAAGCTTTTGAATACTGGTTTGTATTGCATTTTAATGATCACCAAGGAGGATATATGCCACGCACAGACTACGCAGAGGATATCAATGAGCATCTGAAACCACATGGAGCAGAATATGATCCAAAATCAAAGCACGTGTCAGATGATATGTTCGATGTCTTAATGGCATTCTTGCAAGAAGCTTATGACCGAGCGAGTCGACTTCTATCTACCAAGAAAAAACTTGGGCAAGAGTATAAGGAATCCGTTACGACAGTACATAACTTGATAC
>CAJOFV010000074.1 GCA_905233925.1 Paludibacteraceae bacterium | reverse complement strand
GGGGTCTTCTTCGGAAGGTTGTTGCCATAGATTGCAGGCTCTGTCACTCCTGCGAAGATACAGCCAACTCCGAGCGAGAATATTTCCGCACGCTTCTCAAGAACTTCACAGCGCGGCACTCCGGCAATACGGCGGTCATGCTATTGGCGGCGTTAGCGGTCATAATCATCGTTCTGGCGGTTGTGATGACCAGAGTAGTGACACCTAAACCTCCCTTGCAGCCAGTTCTCCAGACGCCGCTGCTTGGCATACATGTTTCCGTTATCATGCTCGCGTACACCATCTTCGCCGCCATTATGATAAACGGTATTCTGGGTTTATGTATGCCCACACGCCGCGAGCAACTTATGCAGTTGTCCCAAATGTTGCTTTATCCTGCTTTGTTCTGCCTGACAGCCGGCATTTTTATCGGTGCAGTCTGGGCGAACATGTCGTGGGGGCGTTACTGGGGTTGGGATCCCAAAGAGACCTGGGCGCTCATTACGATGCTTGTTTATGCGCTGTTGCTGCATTTCCCGTGGCTCTCACGTATGGTAGCGCGGCGGCCTGTTGTTTATCACATCTTTTGCGTGGTTAACTTTCTGTTTGTCCTGTTCACCTATTTCGGTGTTTCTTACCTCCTCGGCGGCTTGCATTCCTACAAATAATTCAACAATCAACAAAAAAAATTTGCAGGGATGCAATTTTTTTTGTACCTTTGCGCTCCGAAATAGTGAAAATATGAAAACTGTAGTTATTACAGGCGGGTCGTCAGGCATAGGCAAGGCGACTGCCGGGTTATTTGCAGAGAAGGGCTGGCGGGTATATGAATGGTCGCGCAGCGGCAAGTCCACGGAGAAGGTAACACACATTTCGTGCGATGTGACCAAGCCCGAAGAGACCAAGGCTGCCGCCAAACAGGTGATAGACCAAGCCGGACAGATAGATGTGCTTGTCTCCAACGCAGGCTTCGGCATCAGCGGTGCGATTGAGTTCACGACGCCGGAAGATGCTCATCGTCAGATGGAGGTTAATTTCTTCGGCGCGCTCAACAGCGTGCAGGCGGTGCTGCCATACATGCGCGAACGCCAAGCCGGACGCATCATCTTTACCAGCAGCGTGGCTGCCGTATTGAGTATTCCCTATCAGAGTTTCTACAGCGCCTCGAAGGCGGCGATTAATGCGTTGGCGCTCGCTTTGCAGAACGAAGTGCGGTCGTTTGGTATCTATGTGGGTGTGCTTATGCCGGGCGATGTGTCTACGGGCTTCACGGCGGCGCGCAAGAAGTCGGAGGAAGGCATGGATGCCTACGGCAACATTCGCAAAGCAGTGTCGGCGATGGAGAAGGACGAGCAGGGCGGTATGTCTCCGCTACAGATGGCGAAGCAGTTATACCGTATTGCTACCCGCCGCAACCCTGCGCCCCAGTACGTCGGAGGAGGACAGTATGCGCTATTCTGCTTCCTCGACCGCATTCTGCCGAAGCGCCTTGTGAACTGGATTGTAGGACAATTATATTGAACCAAAGAGGATAGAAAATGGATTCGTTTGTGTTTTTAGGATTCGGTTTGGACGCGTGGATAACAATTGTCACGGTGATGGCGATGTTCACCGTCCTGCTGTTCACCAAACTGCGCTCGGACGTAGTGTTTCTCTGTGCGGTTGGTATTCTGTATGTGACCGGCGTATTGGATGCGAAAGAGGCGTTGTCCGGCATCAGCCAGAATTTGGTAGCCGTAGTGGGCGTGCTGTTTGTGGTGGTTGCGGGTCTGACGCATACGGGTGTGCTGCACTGGATAGTCCAACATCTGCTCGGCACGCCGAACACGTACGCCAAAGCAGTTGCGCGGCTGATGCTACCGGTGGCGGCACTCAGTTCGTTCTTAAGCAACACCACCGTCGTGGCGCTGTTTGTGAATATCGTGAAGATGTGGTCGAAGAAGCTTGGCGTGTCGCCGTCGAAGTTGCTGATTCCGCTCAGTTACGCGTCCGGAATGGGTGGTGTATGTACCCTCATCGGTACGCCGCCGAATCTGATTATCAGCGGCTTATACGAAGAAAAAACCGGTGAGGCGATGAACATTCTCGCGACGACCGTTCCGGGTCTGTTCTGTCTGGTAATCGGCGTGCTGTCCATTATCGCTATGCGCAGGCTGCTGCCCGACCGCAAGGCGCCGGAAGAAGCGTTCGAATCGACGGGCGATTATACGGTGGAGATGTTGGTGCCTTCCGACAATCCGCATATCGCCATGACCATCGGCGAATTGGGACTGAATACCGTGCCCGGCGGCAGTCTTATCGAGTTGCGCCGTTTTGACAACGAAACAGTCATGTCGCCTGTTCCGGACGATGAACCGTTAATGGGCGGCGACAGGCTTGTTTATGCGGGGCAAATCGGTGAACTGCTTGAACTGGAGAAGACGCACGGACTGGTTAATGCTGACCATCATGTGTTCCATTATAACGACGCCCGGCAGGACAAGCACTTCCTGCGAACAGCTTACCTGACGTTCGGCAGCAGCCTTATCGGCACGACGATGGGCACTAACGGTTTTGAGAAAGAACATCAGGTAACGCTGGTGGCGGTGAGCCGTCGTGGCAGCCGCATCGAGGAATCGCCGCGGGATGTGGTGCTGAAAGCCGGTGACACGCTGCTTTTGGAGAGCCTGAATGACCTGAAAACAGACACCCAGGCCATGAGTCGCGACCTGCATTTCTTTGAATCCAATGAGATACCGAACATCGGCCTGGGGACGGTATTTTCCAGCCTTATCATGATAGCGATGGTCGCGCTCTCGGCGCTTGATGTGCTGCCGCTTTTGGAGTGCGCCATTCTGGCCGTCTTCGCCATGTTCATTTTCCGTTGCTGCACGCCCGAACAGGCCATGCGGTCTGTTAACTGGGACATACTGATGATTTTCGCCGCCAGTGCGGTACTCGGTCTCGCCATTCAGAAAACAGGCATCGCCGAACGCATGGCGACGGGTATTCTGGACATCTGCGGCACGAACCCTATCGTGGTTATGACCGCCATCTGTTTGGCAGGCACGTTCATCACGGAGTTTATCTCGAACACGGCGGCGGGCGCGATGTTCTTCCCGATTATGTACGAGGCGGCGGAGAAACTCGGATATGAACCGTTCCCGTTCCTCATTGCCCTGATGATAGCCGTCAGCAGCAGTTTCGCTACGCCGATCGGTTCGCCGACGCACATGCTGGTTTACGGCCCGGGCGGGTACCGTTTCAGCGACTTCCTGCGGATAGGTTTGCTGATGAACCTTATCATCCTTGCCGCGAACATCCTGATTGTGAATCTTGTTTATCCTTTGACACCATTGACATAACAGAAAATAAAATCTTTATATTATGGTACATGATTTATACATCTTAATGATTACGGCGGGCATAGTGAGCCTGCTATTCAAGTTATTGAAGCAGCCGGTGGTGCTTGGCTACATCGTAGCGGGCATTCTGGTCGGCCCGAATCTGCTCGGGCAGGACATCGTCAGCCATGAGAACGTGGAAGCGTGGGGCAATGTCGGCGTGCTGTTTGTGCTGTTCTGCATCGGTCTGGAGTTCCGTCTGAAGAACCTGTTTGCGAGCGGCAAAGTGGCGGTAGTCGGTGCTGCGACCATCATCGTGGGTATGTTGGTGTTAGGCTACGGAGTAGGGCGATTTGCGTTGTTGGACAACATGAACTCGCTCTTTCTGGCAGCGATGCTCTGCATGTCCAGTACGACGATTGTGATGAAAGCCATTGACGAGGCGGGCATGAGCAAGGCGCGTTTCGTGAAGGGCGCGACGAGTATTCTTATCTTCGAAGACATCGTGGCCGTCGTGCTGTTGGTGCTGCTGTCGAGTATCGCAGTTAAGAACAGTTTCGATGGGGTGGAGCTGCTGAAGAAAATCGGTGTGCTCGCCGTGACGCTGGTCGTGTGGTTTGTGGTCGGTATTCTGGTTATTCCGACCTTGCTGCGCAAAGTGCGTCCCTATCTCAATGACGAGACGCTGATTATCCTCGCGTTGNNNNGTGCTGACGGCGGAGGAAGCCGGTTTCAGTAGCGCCCTGGGCGCGTTCGTCATGGGTATGGTGCTGGCGGAGACGTTGGAGGCACATCGCATCGAACACCTCATGGCACCGCTCAAGAATGTGTTTGCGGCAATCTTCTTTGTCTCGGTGGGTATGATGATTAACCCCTCGTCGCTGGTGACCTACTGGTCGTCTATTCTGTTTGTTTCCGTCGTCATCATCATTGGTATGATTGTCTTCGGTACCTTAGGCTGCTGGTGGGGCGGCGAGACGTTCAAGGACTCGATGCTGACGGGCTTCTCGTTCGTGCAGATTGGTGAGTTCTCGTTCATCATCGCGGCGTTGGGCAGCAAACTCGGCGTGACAGACCCTGCTATTTATCCGATTATCGTGGCTGCCAGTGTGCTGACGACCTTCCTTACGCCGTATATTATGAAGGCGACCGTGCCGTGCTATAACTTCCTGTACAAGCATGCCTCGGAACGTTTCCGGAACAAGATAGACAAACGCGAAGAAGAGGTGGCACTGGCGGAGCAGGCCACATCCGGTTCGCCTGAAACATCCTTGCAATCCCATGCGGAAAAGGTAAATCACGCGTTGCGTCATACGATTATCACCAAGCGTGTGGTGAACCTCTTCTTCACGAATATGAGTGAGAACGACCAAAAAGTAGAAACCCCTAAAAATGAAAACAATGAATAAGATTTATGGATTAATTGCCGCGGTGGTGCTGAGTGCAGCCACTGCGATGGCGCAGAATGACCACATCGCCGACGGCTTGGCTTCTGTTGCCACGATAGCCGGTGAGACAGGCTCTGTGGAAGACAGTATTATCGTAGCAGTGCCGGAAGAGAACATTCCGCTTTGGAAGCAGAAACTGTACTACGGCTACACCTTCGACATCTATTTCCACCACGATTCGAAGACCGACAAGAAAGAGAACGGCTGGTCAATCGCCATTACGCCCGAAATAGGCTGGCGACTGAAAGAGCGCATCTACTTGGGACTGCGTTTCGGCGGTGCATTTCAGGACTCGTACACGACGTATACGTACGAGAGACTTGACGGCGAAAAATATTCAAAGGATCTGCGGGTGATGCATGGTTCCTGGGAAGCAGCGCCGTATGTGCGTTACCGTCTGAAAACGCTGTTTAACGACAAAGTGGGCATTTGGCTGGAGGCGCACTTGTACGCCGGAATGGATTTCCCGCGCGTGAAAGACGGTACGGTGGAGGGTACTGACTACGCCGGTTTGAGACAAAGCGTGACCTACGGCGCGCAAATATCTCCGGTGATTACGTATCAGTTCAGCAAAAAGAAAACCTTCCAGATTTTCTTCTCCATTATGAGCTTTGGCTACAGCGGAACGACCCGTTTCTACCAAGACCCTATCGAGGGCGGTCACCGCGAGTACACGAACGATATTATCATTTTCTCGGGCAAACTGACCAACCTGCTTGCGAACCAGTTTACGCCCGGTTTGTATGGCTTGAAATTCGGTATTCAGAGAAGTCTCTAAGTGGGCAAAAAAAGTCTGTGGTGGAAGATTCCGCTTGCTGTGGGTGGTACAGCAACGGGAGTGGCTGTGTTACTGCTGGCGGCAGTAGCAAGTGTACTTTATGTACCTCCCATTCGCAAAGCGGCGTTGAACACAGGCATTACTATTGCCCAAAAACAGACGGGTTATGACATCGACCTCGGGGGAATTTACCTCTCGCCCCTGCACCAGTCTCCGTTGGCGCTTTACCGCGCATACAAAGGTCAGGAAGACTTGCCGTTGGCGGTGGAAATCGACAGCCTTTTTGTCGGCCACCGTGGACAAGACACCCTGATTTATGTGCATGCCCTGCGTCTGCACGCGACGGCGCTTACCGGCGACAGTTCAGCGTCCGCCATTCCACCTATTCAGGTGGAGGAACTGCATTTAGACCAAACCGTTTTTCATTCCAACAGCCTGATAGAGGCCGTGGGCGTCAATGTCGCGGTGAACAGTTTGGATGTGTCAAGCCCCGAACTGCTGATTGCCGAAGGCAAGTACCCGCTGCACGGACTGCGTCTCTCCGGTGCGGACATCGCCATCGACTTGCGCGAAACGCCGCCGGACACCACTGCGCAGGACACCACGCCTTTGTTGCTGGCGTTCGAAGCGCCGGACGGCGAGTTGCGCGATATACATTTTGCGCTGACGCCTTTGGGCATTGACATCCGCACCAAGTATCTCGCAACAAATGTCCTGGCGGATGTCGGGGCGAATCTCTATGACGCACGGCGGTTGAATATCCGCGGTTTGGGCTTCTCGCTCGGCGAACTGCATATTCCCGTGGACACTATTTACGGCAACGCCCGCATCAGTCTGGCGGATAACCTGATTACCAGTCGCGGTTTGCATGTGCGTGCGAATGAACTGGGTGCCAAAGCCGACATCTACGCCACGGAACTGAATCTGGAAACCATGCGCGTGGAGGCGACTATTGACGCCGAATACAAGGGCAGCAAGGCGAACATCCGTGCATCCTATGACATTGACGACGAAGCCTATGAGGCGGCGGTGCAAGTCGAGCGCGTTAATCTCACTCCGTTCCTCAATGACAGCGTGCCCGTCATCGTGGCAGTCGAGATAAACGCCGAAGGAAAGGGTATAGACCCGTCCTCTCCGGCGATGCAAAGCAAGGTGCACCT
>CAJOFV010000073.1:5994-6980 GCA_905233925.1 Paludibacteraceae bacterium | reverse complement strand
AGGTTCTGCAATTCTCTGGGCAGGTCTTCGACCGATACTTCGTGCTTGCTGACTCCCGGCGGCATATGATCCCCACCCGCCGTCTTGACGAGCGCCATCATGGTAGCAAAAGGCAATTCGCCATCGTCATCCAGTTCTTCGAGCGCATTAAGGAAAGCGTTCTGCAGGTCCGGGAAATAGTCAATGCGCACATCGTAATGCGCCAAGAGAATGATGACATTCGCCAGGCATTGCTCGCTGACGACATCGTTTTGGGCAGAGATGCCGTTGATGAGCGTGAGGATGGCTTGCTCGGAGAAGCATTCGCGTATATTCTTCGCCAACGCAGCAACAGCCATCAAGGCCATAGCCGCCCGGTCCGAATCGTCCATGACCTGCTCCAACCACTCGAAATCTTCCTCTCTGAACTTCACGCACGAAGAGAAATAGTGCATGACCGATTGGGCATGTTCTTTGCCAAAACCGTGCATCTGCGGCGAAAGACCTCTTTTGATCCGAATGTCCGCATACACAGCATCTACCATCCGGTACATCTCCCCCGTAAGGGCATTGAGCGTGTCGTCGCTGTCCGTTGTCTCCGAAGTGAGCCAGTTGGCAAAAAGAGCCGCATACTCCTTCTGTATGCGCTGGTAGGCCTGCTCGTAGGGATTATTCTCTCCCAGTTCATTGAGCCAGACGCGCACAATAGCCAGCGCATGGTCAATCATGCGTTCGCCTAATGACCGTTCGACGGTGAATATTTGCTCATCAAGACGCTGGGACATGGAGTGTTTAATGTTTAGAGTTTAGAGTTTAGAGTTTAACGGTTAGAGTTGGTCTTTGATGAGGTAGTCGTTGCGGGAAGGGCTGTTGCGGATGACGAGCTCGGCAAGGAAACCGGCCAGGAACAGCATACAGCCCAGGATCATCATCAGAATAGCGATATGGAAATAGGGATTGACTCCGACGAGCATCGCCTTGACACCATTGGAGAGCGCATAGAGTTT
>CAJOFV010000073.1:0-5978 GCA_905233925.1 Paludibacteraceae bacterium | reverse complement strand
ATAACCGCTATAAAACCGATGAAGAACATGAGACTGCCGACCAGGCCGAAGAAATGCATAGGCTGCTTGCCGAACTTATTGAGGAACCACAAGGTCAGCAGATCCAGATAGCCGTTGACGAAACGATTCACGCCGAACTTGGTGGTACCAAACTCACGCTTGCGATGCTGCACCACTTTCTCGCCTATCTTCGTAAAACCGGCGTTCTTGGCCAGATAAGGGATATAACGGTGCATTTCGCTGAACACTTCGATATTCTTCACCACTTCGTTGCGATAAGCCTTCAGACCGCAGTTCATATCGTGCAGCTTGATTCCCGTGACGCGGCGTGCGGTGGCATTGAAGAGTTTGGAAGGCAGATTCTTGGTGAGCGCATTGTCATAGCGCTTCTGCTTCCATCCGCTGACGAGGTCATAGCCATCCTCTTTAATCATGCGGTAGAGCTCGGGAATCTCATCGGGCGAATCCTGCAAATCGGCATCCATGGTAATGACCACGTCGCCTTTTGCCGCCTGGAATCCCACTTGCAGCGCCGCAGACTTGCCATAGTTGCGGCGGAAAGAGATGGCACGGATGACTCCGTCATCATTTGACATTTGAGATTTGAGATTTGTGATTTCTTCCCAGGAGTTGTCGGTAGAGCCGTCGTTGACGAAGATGATCTCGTAGGAGAACTTATTCTCCCGCATAACACGCTCTATCCATTCATAGAGATGAGGAATTGATTCCGCCTCATTAAAAAGAGGGATGATAATGGAAAGGTCCATGATTATTTGAAAGTTTAACGTTTAGCGTTTAGTGTTTAACGTTTAGCGTTTAGTGTTTAACGCTTAGAGAGTTAGTGAACGAGGATTTTTTTGGTGTGCCATTCGCCGTCGTAGAAGGCTTTGACGAAATATACGCCGGTTGACAACATCGGCAAGGGCAGACGGGACAGCTGGCTGTCGCCGGCATCTTCCAAACGTCCCTCGTAGATATAAATCAACTTACCGGATATATCCAAGAGATACAAAGTCGTACGCGAATCTTTGGCCATTCGCTCTTCTTCGGTCAAATCGCGTGCATTAAAGGGATTTTGCACAAAGGTCTCAATGGCCTCCTGCTCAACCGTCTCATCCCATTTGCCTGCGCAATTGGGCATGATGCTGAACTCGACAATCGTGCGCACGAGCATGTCGTTAAGGTGCTCCACTTTGATGGAATCGGTTGTCGGTTTGAGGTGCGAATTGCCTATTCCCGAATCGTCCGTGAGGAAGAAAGAAGTGCCGTTGGTAGCCAACGCCATCGAGCGCAACATGAGTTCGCCGCTTTCATCCATTCCGCTGCAAACGACCGGCACGATACGTACGCCCAATGCGGCTGCATTCAGGATCTGCTCATGGAGCAAAGCGACCGTAACGGAGTCTTTGTGGCAGGGGGCATCCAGCACAAGGAAAGCGATACGGGCACGCGCTTCGCTATCCCAACCGAGGCTATTCATTGCCGCCATCAAGGCTTCTGGAACAGCTTCCGGCCAATCGCCGCCACCACTGGCGTGCTGATTGTTGATGAAAAACTGCGTATCGGAGATATCCTCGGTAAGACGGGAAATACGCGTCACGTAATCATCCGAATGATCGCGGTAAACAACGGCTCCCGTACGTATATTCAGGCCTCCTGTAGCTTCTTTGGCACGCGCGATGACATCCTGCATTTCCGCTTGCAGATAATGCAACTCATCGCCCATTGAGCCTGTGGCATCAAAGACAAAAGCGACGTCGACGACGTCCGAATGGGCGCATTCTTCATCCATGACAAACACATTCAATCCTTCCGGCCAAGCCTTCGCCTCAATTGTCTTGTCATCGACGCGAATCTGCAGTTTGTTAGGCTTGCCGCAGAGGTTATTGCTGATCATCTGATACCATAACTCCGCCTTGCCCGTATTGTCCGTCACCGCCTGGAAAAAGACTGACCGCACGAGCCGCAATGGGATAACCGTTCTTATTGGTGACCTGCACTGTATAACGATGGCGCAGGGTCAGATTCCAAACGGGAACAAACTCTTTGTGCGAGCCGTCCAGCACGCTCGGCCAGAAATACCATTTGGCGAAATCATTGACCTCTCCTGCCGTCAGTTTGCCTGCGCTCACATTATTGGCTGCGGAAGTCATTTCCGGCACGCGATCTTCTCTTTCCACCGCTCCATCTACCATAGCCGGCATCACAGCAGCTTCTTCGACCATTGCGTCCGTTCCCATCGCCTTATAGAGCACTTCTCCGCGCCTTGAACCGACGGCACCCAAGAGCATGGGTTCGTCTTTGGGCTTCTTTCCCGTTCCGACCAATTTGACAATGAGCGGATTGGCATCGGTCAGAGCTATTGTCTGCGAAGCATATCCTTCGCAGGAAACCGTTATTTTTTTCGCTTTCGCCAATAAAGACTGCTTCACCACAATACGACCATCCCACGAAGAACGCAGAACGGTCTTGCCGATTTTGACCTCCGCGCCGTTCAGGAGCGCCTGGGTCGTATCCATAACGAGAATAATCCATTCGTTGCCGCTTTGGTCAGGCAATTGACCGATGTTAGCGGGTGATTTCTTTGCACATGCAAAGACCATGCTCAGGCTCAAAAAAGCCATCATAGCCAAAGAGAGAAACTTTTTCATACTCATTCCATTTTAAGGGTTTATAAACCCCTTACAAATTCCATGCCAAATAATCGGGTGCAAAGGTAGTCATTTTTTTGCACGTGTGCAAATTTTTTTCATGAATATTTGTGTATTCGGATTATTTTTTGTACTTTTGCAGCCTGAAAGAACGATTATGAGCAAACAAAGTGCCATCATAGTGCCGGAAAATTGCAAGCGCGTGCTGCTTCATGCATGTTGTGCGCCATGCTCGAGTGCCATCGTGGAATGGCTGTTGGCGCATCAGATAGAGCCTGTTATTTATTATTTCAATCCGAACATCTATCCGAGCGAGGAATACGAGAAGCGCAAGAACGAGAGCAAGCGTCATGCGGAATCGTTGGGCGTGCAATGGATCGATGACGATCCGTGTCATGAACAATGGCTGTGTGCGGTAAAAGGTCTGGAGCAAGAACCGGAACGAGGCAAGCGTTGCGAGGCCTGTTTCTATTTCCGTCTATTGGCCACAGCACGCAAGGCACAGGAGTCAGGTATCGAATGGTTTGCCACTACCCTCGCCTCTTCGCGTTGGAAGAACCTGGAGCAAGTGAACGCAGCAGGAGAAAGAGCGGCTCAAGCCGTCAGCCGGCAGTCGTCCGTTGTACGTTTTTGGGCACAGAACTGGCGTAAAGACGGTTTGCAGGAACGGCGTAACGCGTTGCTCAAAGAATACGGATTTTACAATCAGACTTATTGCGGCTGCGAGTTCTCATTGGCCGCTTCGCACGAAAGGGCTTAATCGTTATCGGGCTTCTCCAAATCGTACCGGAAACCGAGATAAACCTTCCATCCCGCTATCGGTCCCCAAGCCATAGAAGCATCAAAATCCGGTCCGTAGGGTTGGAAACTGTCGATAATGGGCATGTACTGCTTGAAATTCGTCATGTTCTCCGCGCCGAGATACAGGCTGCATGTACGGAAATACTTCGTTATTTGCGCCATTAGTTGCGGATACCATGTTATCGGCTTGGGTTCGCCGTAACCGCCGAGGAAATCGCCCATCGGAACAAAGCCGCCCGGCATACGGCTGACGCCGTTAAACTGCGCCGTGACATCAAACTGCCATTTCTTCAAAGGCGTCTGATAGGAAGTCGTTATCACTCCTTTGAAACGGCTGGTGAGCGGTTTGATGCGCAGACGAGCATTACCGTCCGCGTCTACCGTCGTTTGCTCCACATCGGTCCAACGGAAAGCGGCAGTCCAAGTCCAGCCGCGCAGCACTTCGATGCTCGCTTCTACCTGTGCGCTATGCGCAAAAGACCTGGCTCCCGGCAGGTCTGTCTGGTTGTAGATATGCACGGCATGTGGGTCCTGATCCAGATCAACGACCAGCGAATTGAGGAAATGGGTGTAGTAATACTCGGCCGACAATTGCAGTTGCCGCGAGCCCAAAGGGATATAGAAAGTGGTACTAATTCCCGTATTGACGGCTCGCTCCTGCCGGATATTCTCCGCGAGCGCGAGTTGACGGCTTGAAGGCAGGATATAGGCATTGTCGGCAATGGCATTCGGCGCTCTATAGCCCATTCCTGCGCTAGCACGCAATGTCCACCAGGCAAAGGGCGTATAACGGATATTCATTCGCGGCGTGAAGAAAAAGCCGTAACGGGTCGAATAATCCGCCCGAACACCTGCCACCAACGACAATGATTCCGAGTATTTGTAACTATATTCGGCAAAAAGGCCGGGTACTACTTCGTAGCGATCCAGATTCAGCATTGCCGGATCGGACGATTCGGGGAACTGCAGACGCTCGTTGTACTTGTCATAATTGACGGAAACACCGGCACTGAGACGATGGTCGTTGTCAATCAGTCCGCCTCCTTCCCAATTACGCTGCCAGATACCATTCAGATAGACATTGAGTTGCGATGCCTGCCAATGGCGCAAGCCGTAGGTGTTGTCCAGATTATGATAACTGACAGCCGTTATGAGCGCTATGCTCGAACCACTCTCGTCATCATACACATAGCCGTTTTTGATGAATCCCTCCACACGCCATGTATTCAGATTGATAAGATACGGATTGTCAGCGGATTCAGAGGAATGATGGCTGACGATTTGTCCTCCTCTGCGGCGGTCATACAGGCCGCGCACAAAAGCCTGAAACGTATAATCGTCATGCTTGTAGAACCACCGGTTGGCCAGATTGGCATTCAGCGTCTTAGGCATGTCTGCAAACGAATCGTGATTTTCGTCCATTGCCATGAAACTCTGTCCGTAATGGGCCAAGATACCGGTATAAAGCGAGGGCGCAATCTGCCAGCCGCCCATGAGATGTGCTTCCGCCATCAGTTCGCTGTTGACCATCAGATTGAGCGAAAGCGGATTTTGCGTGTTGGGCTTGAGCAACTCGACGTTGATTTGTCCGGAAGTGGCCTCATAGCCGTTGATGACAGACGAGGTGCCTTTGCTCACTTGTATGGAATTCATCCAGGGACCGGGTATATACTCCAAGCCGAAGGTCTGCGCCAAGCCTCGTACGGCAGGTGTGTTCTCCTGAATGAGTTGCACATAGGTGCCGCTTAGTCCCAAGAGCCGAATCTGCTTGGCACCGGTAGCGGCGTCAGCATACGCCACATCTACGGAAGCATTGGTCTCAAAGGCTTCGCTGAGGTTGCAGCAAGCAGCCCGACAGAGTTCTTCCGTGCCGATCGTCTCCGTCTGGAAAGCAGAAACACGGCTTTTGATGACACCCATCTTGCGCTCGGTAATAGTCACTTCGTCCAGCACCGCCTCATCCACCAACACGATCGTCAGCGGTTCACGGTTCTTCACCTCTATCGTATCATTATGGCAACCCACAAAAGAAGCCACCAAAAGTCGAGTTGTCTTAACGGGCATCAAGGTAAAATTTCCGTCCAAATCCGTCGCCACACCGACTCCCGTTCCTGCCCAATAGATATTCGCACCCACAAGCGGTTCTCCGTGTTCATCCAGCACCACACCGGTTATCTGAGCCTGCATTCCCATGCACGCCACTAGGCTGATTAGTATCAAAAATAAAATAACACGTCTATTCATAGTTTCTCTTTAGTCGGATGCGCTTGGTACCAATCCACAATGCGCCGCCAGAGTTGTACTATTTTAGAAATCAGCTCTGACAAACTGTCTGTTTACAAATCGGGGACAAAAGTACAAAAAATATTTGACATGTGCAAATTTTAATGGACAAAATGGCAGAGAGTGGACAATTTGGCACGAAAAATGGACATATTGGCAGGGATTTGGGGCTTGGCACATAATTTGCCTTTGTTAGGGTGAAAACGCAATTACGCATACTACGCCAACAACGTAAACTACGCA
>CAJOFV010000072.1:4250-6872 GCA_905233925.1 Paludibacteraceae bacterium | reverse complement strand
CCGACGCCGATTTGCAATGTGGCGCTGTCAGGAATCTCATTGGCGATGAAACCGCCGATTTTTGTATCTATTTCACTCGGAACAGGCGTCTGCACTTCAATCAGCGGCTCATCAGCCCGACATATAGCATCCAGTTTGGACACATGAATCTTCGCTGCCCCCTGTGTATGCGGCACATTTTTGTTCATTTGCGCAATGCGCACGCGCGCACACTCTGCCGCCGAGAAAATAATATCTGCAGAAATACCAAACGAACAATACCCTTCTTCGTCCGGCTCGCTCACATGCATAAATGCCACATCTACAGGCACTTGCCCGCTGCGGAAAAGGAACGGCACTTCGCCCAAAAAGGCAGGAATAGTGTCTGCAACGCCTTCCCGCATGGCACGCCGCAAGTTGTTCGGCACAAAAATACTCTGCGCCTTGAACGAATCCATCAACTCACGCTTTGCATACGGAGCATCCTCCGGATGTACGCCGAAACCTGAAATCAGCCGTACATCACGTAGCTCATCTGCACGCGCTGTCAACGCACGCAGCAAGGTCATCGGAATAGAGGTTGAACCCTGCACGACAATCGTGTCGCCGCTATTAACGAGGCGCACCGCCTCACTCGGACTGATAATCTTCATTGAATTTCTTAAGTCGTTTTTCCAATTCGGGGAATTGGTCTTCGCGAATGGCGCTGGCGCATCCCCGCATACCTTCCCTCACTGCACCTGTATTTGTCAGCGAAATCGCGGATATACCATAATAAATGAGTTTGTTGAGCAACTTCTCTCCTGTCCAATCTTTGTAACCGAACGTGAAGAAGAAACCGTCACCGACATCCAGTCCGTCAGCATCCTTGTCATAGACAACATGAAAGCCATTCGCCTGCATTATCTCCTTGATTCTGTGTGCTTTACGCGCATATTCGCGGGTATTTTGCACAAACGGAATCTTGCCCTGGCACGCTGCTTTGAACATCGCCGCCATTCCAAACTGCACGGAATGCGTAACGCCCGAAGACAAGCTGTATAATGTGAAATAAACAAGGGTACGCAAGAACTGTCCGTCATTGTTGTACCGCTCCGCCAATGCCGGAAACTCGCGTTTGGCAAGATACGGATTGACCGCCAGAATAGCTGCACGCTGTCCGGCGTAAGAGAACATTTTAGAGCAGGAAATGAGGTGAACGACATTGTTCGTATAACGTCCGACTGTCGGCTGATAAGGCGGTTCGTAGGGCGTGCCGCGCTTGGTGTCGCGGAAGTCCATATTGAGATACGCCAAATCTTCGATTACAAGCACATTATATTCAGTAGCAAGGCGTCCTATAATCTCCAGCTCGCGCTCGGTAAGACACATCCAAGACGGGTTGTTCGGATTAGAGAACAACATAGCGGCAATCTTGCCTGTTTGGAAAATTTTCTCCAATTCACCGGCTAATGCCTCGCCACGGCATGTTCCTACATCCAAAGAAGCAACCTTGACACCGATTACCTTACATTGCATCTTCTGCACCGGGAAACAAGGGTCAAGGAACAGAACCGTGTCCCGTTCGGCGTCCAACTGCGCCATCGTTGTATTCAACGCGAAAGCGCCCTGCATAGAGCCTACTGTCGGAACAATACACTCATCCGGGATATCCAAACCGATGAACGCCCGCACAAACTCCGAGCCCCAATGCTTGACCTCGGGAATACCGGTAATCAGCGGATAATGTGCTCCGCAGCCGCGCAGCAACGCCTCATGCTCCGCCCATATTCCTATCGTTTCAGACGGCAAACCGGGTTCGCCCAATTCCATGTGGATAAACTCGACGCCCGTGGCACGCTCGATGTCGCGCACAACGCCAACTAATTGGCGAATACTCGCCGACCCTAACTCGTGCGGCGTCCGTAGGCCGAAATCGCGGCACGTGTTGTCTACTATACGTTTATTTAGCGGAAACATTATATCCTGCCTCTACGGCTGCTATGTTACTATTTACGATTGCTTCACCTTTGCGTGCAAAGACACGTGCCACGCCGGCAATCATCTTGTCATGGTCAATACCTAACATCGGGATGGCTGCGCCTAACAGCACCATATTGGCAGCCTGTGCCGGTGCACCGGCTTCTTTCGCCAACTTCTCCACATCCAAAAGCACATGGTTCTTATGCGCACGGATATGGTCAAGAAGTTCGGTGGAATCGGGATAATTCGGTATATTAAGGAAAGGCACACTACTTGTTACAATCCATCCGTCGGGCTTGAGGTAACTGATGTACCGCAGTGCTTCCATCGGCTCCAAAGAGATAATCAGGTCTGCCCCGCCCTTTGCAATCAAATCCGAGTGAATCGGCTCGGACGATAGGCGCAGATTCGATTGCACATCACCGCCGCGCTGCGACATTCCGTGTACTTCCGCCTGTTTGAGGTACAAGCCCTCATTCAATGCGGCTTCGCCGATTACTGTGGCGATACTGAGGATGCCTTGTCCTCCAACGCCTGCCAAAATAATATCTTTTTTCATTTCTTTGCCTCCTTCAAATGACGTTTCAAGGTCTGAATACACTCGCGGCGGGCGATAACAACGCTCACGCCGTTATAATCAATCTCCTCGCGCAAGGCGGATTTGATTTCCTCCATGTTCTT
>CAJOFV010000072.1:0-4152 GCA_905233925.1 Paludibacteraceae bacterium | reverse complement strand
GAGATTGTCGCTGATAAGCACTACTACATTCGATTTCGAATTCACGCAATCCAATAGGCCGGTCATACCCGAATGAGTAAAGGTCGAATCACCAATCACGGCGATGGACGGATGTTGTCCTGCATCGGCTGCACCTTTCGCCATCGTTACGGAAGCACCCATTTCAACGGTTGCGTGAAGTGCGTGGAACGGCGACAAAGCCCCCAGCGTATAGCAACCTATATCACCAAAGATACGCGGATTCTCGTATTCACGCGCCACTTCATTCAGCGCAGCATACATATCGCGATGTCCGCAGCCCTGGCACAAAGCGGGCGGACGACCAACGACAATCGCATCCGGCTCGCGGCTTTCCAAAGCAGGCAAGCCCAATGCCGCACGCACGCTATCCGGCGTCAGTTCGCCCATACGCGGCAAATCGCCTGTCAAACGTCCTTTGACAATAATATCGGAAGGTACCATGCCGCGCAGCAATTCCTCGACTACAGGCTGCCCTTCTTCAATCACAAGGATTTCTTTCGCACCGTCTGCAACCAATTGGTTAATCATCGACACGGGCAACGGATATTGTATGATTTTCAATATACTCTCTCCCGACGGATTATTCTCCATCAAATAGTTGTAGCCTATTCCTGTAGTAACAATCGCCTTTTCGGGTGTGACACCTTTTATATATTTATTATGTCCGGAAGTCTCGCTTTCTTGCACGAACGCAGGCTGTGCAGCAACCAATTCCGCATAGTTGCGCTTCGCGAACGCAGGCAGAAGAATGAAGTGCTGCACATTCTCCGGGAAAGACATCGCATTTTGCGCTCTTTGCGGTGCAGTTTCCACCACCGCCCGTGAGTGCGCCATGCGCGTTGTCACACGCAGCAATATCGGCGTATGAAGTTTCTCACTCAAATCAAATGCGTCACGCGTCATGCTGTACGCTTCTTGTTGGTTGGACGGCTCGAAACACGGAATCATCGCAAACTTGGCATAGAAACGCGAATCCTGTTCGTTCTGCGAGGAGTGCATGCTCGGGTCATCAGCAGCGAGCACTACAAGCCCACCGTTTACGCCCGTAATAGCTGCGTTCATAAACGCGTCCGCGCAGACGTTCATACCGACATGCTTCATGCAAACCAGCGCCCGCTTGCCCATGTAAGACATGCCGAGTGCCGCTTCCATCGCGGTTTTTTCGTTCGTCGCCCACTTGCAGAAAATGGCACTTTGAGCATTACGCTGTTGGAGTTGGATATACTCCGTAATCTCGGTACTCGGCGTGCCCGGATAAGCATATACGCCGCTTAATCCCGCATCAATAGCGCCTTGCGCAATAGCTTCGTCACCTAAAAGTAATTTCTTCATGATATATGTTGAGTATTAAAGGTTCTTTTCCAAGAACAGGATAATCCGGCGGTGCAAATGCTCGTAGTTACTGCGTTTGCGCAGGAAATGGTTGTCATCCGGATATATCTGCATATCAAACTGCTTGCCCGCCTGCACCAACGCATCTACAAATTTCAGCGTATGTTGGGCATGTACATTATCGTCCGAGAGACCATGAACAAGCAGTAATTTGCCGTTCATCCGGTCTGCCATTTTGGTCAAATCAGCGGCGTCATACCCTTTTTCGTTGACCTGCGGCCGGCGCATGAAACGCTCCGTGTAACCGCTGTCGTACAGCCGCCAATCCGTTACGGGAGCTATGGCAACCGCACATTTTATTCTGTTCTCATTTTCCTGATCGCAAAGCGTACGGATAGCTTGGTAACCTCCGTAACTCCACCCCATGATGGCGATGCGCGTGGAATCCACAAACGGCAGGGAAGCCGCATATTTCGCTGTCGCCAATTGGTCTTTTGCCTCGATTTCACCGAGGTTCATGTAGGAAGCATTCCGCCATGCTCGGCCACGGCAATTCGTCCCGTGACCGTCCGTATTGATAACCACATAGCCTTGCGATGCCAGATAATGCCCGAAGCCTTTACGCCAGCGGTTGAGCACCTGTTGGCTACCCGGACCCGAATATTGCATCAATATACACGGATATTTCTTCTCGGGTTCCGATTCCATGGACGGCGGCAGAATCATCCACGCATTGAGCGAATCGTCCGTACTGCCCAAAACGGACAAGAAACGTTTGTTCGGCAGACCCGATTCGTTCCACAGATTCAGAATTGAATCATTGTTTTGCAACTCATCAAGAATACGCAGTTCGCCTTTCTTGAGTTCGTAGAACGTATATAAGTTCGGCGTTTCGGCGTTCTCGAAATCATCGATTGCACGCGTAAAATCCGAAGAGAAGCGCATTTTGTGAATACCTTCTTTTTCGGTCAGTTTGTTTATTATACCCTTCTTGAGATCATAGGAATACACCCAACGGATCAACGGCGACGGTGCTGCCTGATAATAAAGCAGGTCATTCTTTTCGTCCACACCGTAAATTGCCGTCACATCAACGCCATCTGGCGTGATACGCTTCGTTTCCTGCCCCTGAGACGAATAGAGATAGATACTGCTCCACCCGTCTTTTTCCGACAGCACTACCATGCGGTTGTCCTTCAGCCATTTCCACTGGTCAAACAGGGTATAATCAATGTAATATTTGTCGGATTCTTCCTTGTAAATCAGCCACGAACCTGTTGATTTCGGCGTAATGGCATAAATCTCCATTTTATTCTGGTCACGGTTAATCAACTGGGCTATCAGTTTCGATTCTACCGGTTCCTTCGGGTCATTAATTGGATTGTTCCACTTCAGGCGGGGAATATAACAATTCTCTGCTTTCAGTGTCATGATGTTTGTGGTCTTATAATGAATATTATACACACACACCGATGCCTGCGGATTATTTTGTCCGGCGCGCGGATAGCGTATGGAGTGAACCGCCGGATAGTTACCGTCCATATAATCCAGCCACGTAAAAGATGGCACTTCGGTTTCAATCAACCGCACAAAAGCGACCTGCTTGCTGTCCGGAGAAAACTCGAACATGGATGTCACTCCGAATTCCTCTTCATACAGCCAGTCCGCCACACCATTATATATAAGTAATTCCTTATGCGAACCGTTACCGCCTATCATCGTACGTGCGCCGTTATTGGTTGTTATCGGCACTTCCGTCATATAATCCAACTTGAAGATATACAGGTTGTTGTCTTTGGCATAAACCACGTACCTGCCGTTCGGTGACATTTTGGCGTCGCGTACAGGACCATCGCCGAGTTGTGTGCGTGTTCCTTTCTGCGTATCCACTACATACCAATCCGCCATAAATGAGTGGCGGTAAATCGGCTGCTTGTTCTCATACTCCAAGCGCCAGCGATGGGACACTTGACCGCTTTCGTCGGCTGCTGTTTGGCTATCGGCAGTGTTAGCAGCAAGAATCGAATCTTGCTCCTCTACGGACATCAGTTTCGGCTTGTATTTACCCTCAAGGATATCTGTCAGGTCATCCGCCACGACCAAAATCGGGCACAAAAGCGATAAAAACAGTAGAACTTTTTTCATGGTTTTTATGATTGGACGCGCAAAGTTACTGCTTTTTTTTGATATGTGCAAAAAAAAGTGCGGTTTTGCCGCACTTTTTTGCTATCTGCTTACTTTTGGCAAGCTTTGCAGGAGCATTCGGAAGTAATGCACTTGTAACACAAACCGGCAAGTGCGGCACCTACCAACGGAGCAACAATGAACAGCCAGAGTTGCGGCATTGCCAAAGCGTTCTCCGAGAAGATTGCCTGCGAAATCGAACGAGCCGGGTTAACCGAAGTGTTCGTCAATGGAATGGAAATGAGGTGGATAAGCGTCAGCGTCAAGCCGATTGCCAGACCGCCGAAAGCACCGTTCGCATGCTTCGAATCCGTAACACCCAAAATAACCATCAGGAATACAAACGTCAGCACTGCCTCAACGGCAAATGCGCCAATCCAGTTGGTTTGCAGGTAGCCCACAGCCATATCAGCCTCGCCGAAGAACTCGCCGTATCCGTTAGCGGCAAATGTTCCGATTTCCATGCCGGCGGATTTCGCGATGCCGAACAGGATGGCAGCTGCTGCAATCGCGCCGAGAATCTGTGCGCACCAGTAGCACAACATTTCCTTCCAGCCCATGCGACCGTTAACGAACACGCCGAGAGACACTGCCGGATTGAGATGTGCGCCGCTA
>CAJOFV010000071.1 GCA_905233925.1 Paludibacteraceae bacterium | reverse complement strand
CAATGGACCTTCACCGGTTCGACGGGCACGGGCAAGAGTTCGGTAGGACGACTGTTAGCCCGGCTGCTGCATGCGTTCCATCTCATTGCCTCGGAGAAGATGACACAACTGCGTATGCCGCAGCCGTCAGCCAATGCCTGGACGCCCTACGAGATCGACCATATATTGCGCGACACGATGAAGCAGTCGGGACAAGGACTGCTGTTCATTGACCTGGACGATATCGCCAACAGCCATATCGACATCCAGTGGTTACGCTGCAAGCTGACGTCCCTCACGGCCGAGATGCCGGGTTCATACGCCTTCGTCATCGCCGT
This sequence comes from Paludibacteraceae bacterium, assembly GCA_905233925.1. Classification (GTDB taxonomy): domain Bacteria; phylum Bacteroidota; class Bacteroidia; order Bacteroidales; family Paludibacteraceae; genus Colicola. The sequence continues at coordinate 5,743 of CAJOFV010000071.1, read as the reverse complement.
GGACGACAACCGTTTGTCCAACTCGCCGATAGACATGCCCATCAGCACATCCATCATCCATTTCGACGACTACACGGCCGACGAACTGATGGCTATCCTGCGGCAGCGTCTCGACAAACGCGGCTATACCATCACCGACGAAGCGCTCGCGGAGCTCAACCAGCATATTCAGGTGCTGTGCAACAACCGCAGCAGCGGATTCGCCAACGCGCGCACCATCAAGCACGTCTATATCGCCATCACCTCTGCGGCCGAACTGCGCCAACCCGCTTCGCCGCAGCCGACGATCACCAAAGAGGATGTGCAGTCTATCAAGTGGAAAAAACTGAACACGAACCGCATCGGTTTTGGCGCATAGATGAAACGGGTAGTACGTATATTGTTTGTCTGCCACGGTAACATTTGCCGTTCGCCGATGGCGGAGTATATCTTCAAGCCCCTCGTGCAGCAAGCCGGTCTGGAGGACCGCTTTGAGATTGCATCGGCCGGCCAAACTCAAACTGCGCGAACACGGCATCCCTTACGGGCCGCACCGGGCGCACGAGATGACACGCGAGGAGTATGAGCATTTCGACAAGATCATCTGCGCCGACCGCGCGAACCTGTCGTATATCCCGAGCATCGGGCATGTCGATTATGACGACGTGATGGAGTTTTACGACCCGAGCGAGAAAGAGTCGCTGATGATGCAGTGGGCCGACGAAGAGCGCGATGTCTCCGACCCGTGGTACACGCGTGACTTCGACGCCGCCTACCGCGATATCTACCGCGCCTGCCAAGCCATCCTCGAGAGCTATATCGACAATTTCAAATGGCGCAAAGCCTGCGGCGAAGAATAAAAAAGCAAAATAATATTGCACATATGAAAACAATCAACGGAAATCAAATACAGCTCGCATTACAAGACATTAAGCGCGTCTATCTATGCGGAAAGCAGTTAAGTTCCCAAGCCTTTGAGCATATAGAGAATGAGGGGCTGGAGATCGGCATTAGCGATTACAAAGAGTTCACCGCTGATGTTCCTCACATCCACACGAGCAATGACGAATATAATATCGTCTTGGCCGGGGAAGTGAAAGTATATGTTTTTGAAGAAAAGAAAGAATATGTGCTCGGCAAAGATGGTGTCTTTTTGATCGAACCGCATATGCCTTATATGGTGAAGGCGAAAGCAGGGACACAAGTGCTTTTTGTCAAATCTCCGGGAGGCAATGACAAACAACTCTTGCCGATCACATCTCCCATCGAGCATTGGATGAACGCATGGGAAAATATTATGAACGAATAAAATTTTATCACTTTGAGATACATTAAAGAAGCTATTGTTCATTCACGCCGTGAATTACAAGCCGTCGGCTCTGTTTGCGTGACCATTTGGGCGTTTGTGGGCGCTCTATTAGACAAAAGAATATTATGGCTTTTATTGGCTGTAATGTTTGCCATCTTCGTAGTTGTAAGTTGTGGAATCATTCTAGCCCGGTATATCAGCGTTAAGCGCGGATTTATTACCGTAGAAATCTTCCATAATCACCGCGTTACGCTTATGCGTAATGATTTCCAGGTCAATGCGGACTATTTGCTCCACCACCTTGATGAACAAAAACTGAAAGAGTTAGTTTTGGTGATGGGGATCGACATAACCGCGGATATGGCACTCAACACAAGACGCGGAATTGCGTATGACATGCTGAAGTATCTAAACAGCAATTATACGGAACACGGGAAACTTCCTCAGGATGTTATTACTGAGCAAATAAGTGGCTTTTTTAATTCAAAATCCCCTTCCGGAGAGCGATGCAACTTGGATTTCGGCGAATGTATTGATGTCGAACTGGAATTAACCCCTAAAAACGATGCCTCGGGAAAAACCATCCCGTGTAATCTGCTGATGGTTGTCAACTCCAAGAAAAAAGACTATAACAAAAAGAATCATGAATCCATTGACAGTGACGGCAAATCCAATTTGATTATTCCGGCCGTTTATAATCATATCAAATCAACGAATAAATATACCTCTTTGTTGATCGGCATAATGGGGTCAAATGGCCTGGCCGTTCCCTATTTGCCGGAATTCTCGCAGATTATCAATCAACTGGCTTGGACGAGCACGGAAGCCCCTGACGTTTTACTCTATGACGTCTATTTGTCTATTCGTGAGCAAGACTATTTCAACCACTGGAAAGTGTCGTTATCTCAGTTAGAAGCTTATTTACATGCGTGTGCTAACTATTACCCCCCTCAAACAGAAAAATAAAATTATCTTTAAGAGAATATAATAAAGAATAACATCATAGGCGACAGCCTTATGACCTTAGAGCAGTACATAGAGCAAAATATTCTGCCGCAGTATGATGCGTTTGACGGCGGGCACCTTCCAGTCCACCGCAGACAGGATGGGTACTACTTCGTCCTTCTCGGCAATCAGCGCATCGAATTTCCAGGCACTCAATAGCGAGGACGGAGCTTTCTCCCCTTCAGCGGCAAGCGAACCAAGACGCACTCTACATTGCCTTCACCCTCCGCCGCAAGGCATCGAGGAAGTACCAAGTGACCAAGTACAAAGTACAAAGGTGATCCGCAACGGCACGCTCTACATCATCCGCGACGGACGTATATACAACGCCATCGGTACACGGGTGAAATAACCTTCAAACAAGGACGCAGTCCCAAACCAAGCGAAAAGAGACCACTCACGGTCTCTTTTCGCTTGCTAACACCGCCCTCACGAAGTTCGGAAACTGCTTGCAGGGTGCGTCGCTCGTCAGCTGTGCGCGCCAGAGATTGTACATCTCCATAAAACGAGGATGGTTCTTGTCGCGAACAATCGCACCCGCTTCGCGGCAGGCTTCACGCCATCGGCTGCGCTGAACCGTCTCGTTGGGCGTCAATGGGTGTTCCTTGTAATCGCGACGCTCCTGCGCGTAGATCTCTTTCGGTCCTAAACCGACCACCTCGCCCGTCAACGGATCCTTGACCTTTTTGCGGCGGGTGACGGTCATGTGGTTAACTCCTTGAACTTTCTTTTTGCTTAATGCACCGGTGAAATTCTCAAAACCGTCTGAAGGTACGTAATGTGCCATAATTCATTTACAATTTAATCATTTATTTATATTTAACAGGGAATACCCCTTTTTTAGTCTCGTAATGCCCCTTATAATCATTAACGAATAACTAAGAATATATAAGAATCACTAACGATTTTGGGGTGTCCGGATGGTTAGGGTGTCGCATGGATGCGACAAGCATAAACGCTATTTTTTTTGCTGTGAGAAAAGTGAGAAATCTGAGAATTCTCACTTTTCTCATGCAATTTTTTTATAGTGTCCATAAGCCATTCGAAGCAATAATCCATGGTCAATCCATTGACTACACCATCGCATTACCGTACTTTGCGGGATGCCTTGTGAGGCGGCTTCGGCGATAAGGGTCTTGCTCTCAAACTCTTCCGGCAATAAACTCAGCAACATCTGACGTTGATCCAGCGGCTGCACTTTCGGTACACTCACCTCCTCTGCACCTTTGATCATCCGGTACGCCGCCGCCATGTGCAATATCAGCTTATTCCCGATCATCTCCGCCGTCTGATAATCCACATCCGAACAAACGAAAGCATCGTTTATTTTGCCGAATGTCATTCGGCTGTCTGTATGTTCATTCTCCCGCATTGTATGCGGGCTTTTTAGTTCGTCTCCTTCTCCGCGTATTAGCGCGGAGTGTCTCATCGCCGTCAACACCATCGCTATCCGTTCGATATGCACCGCCATACGCAGCACGACAGAGTGGAAATTCACTCCCAGCACTTGCATCAACGCAGGATAAGCCGTCTCCAAGTGCTGTCCCAAACGCGCACGTTGCTCGCTTGTAAGCGAAAACTCCATCGGCCTGCTTTTATACAACGCCTGGCAAAGGTGTTCGAACCGTTCGCGGGCTCTACATAACGACTGCTAAAAGCCTGCTGGTCATTCACAATGAGTGTCAAGAGTCGCGAGAAATAACCGTTCTCGATACTCGGCACCAGCGCTTTGTACTGGCTGAACGTACCCGTGAGCAGCACACTCAACTGCGGGCACGCGATGCACGAACTATTGTTCGCGCGGTTACGGGTGATCGGTTCATGTTCCGCAGCCTTGCGCAAGGCGGTGTTGTAGTTCGCCACCGACGTACGCCATACATCGGTAATAACCGATCCCTCGCTCTCATGGATGTACCCGCGACCGTTCTGACGCTCCAACTGCTTGTAGAAACCCGGGTAAGACGAGTCGCCCGCAATAACGAGCGGCGCCGCCTCATGGACTTTGCTAACCAACTCCAACGCCAAGTTCGCGATACCCTTTCCGCAAGCCGCAGAACCGACGATAAAGCATTGAAGATTAGCATAGTACTTCTTGCCCGTCAGTCCGTAGCGGAAATAGAGGTTGGGCATGCAGCTTCCCGCCGCTGTCAACAACGACATCAATAACATGTCCCGCTCCGCATCACTCTGCGCAAGCGACATAATCGGTTGAATCATTGCCGGCAACTTCTCCGGCTCTACATGTTTCGCGATGTGCAGATCCTGCTCCGCTTCCATCGCAGTTTGTAAGTTTTGAATCATCATAATAAAGGTTTTAATTGTTAATAATATGGGGTCCCGAAATTCGAGTCCCTCTATATATAGGGAATATACCCCTACCTATACAGGTAAATGCACCTTTCCCATTTTACGACTACCTCCAAAACTCGCGACAATTTCACGCCCCTCGCGCCCCTGACAATCAACAACTTACAAAAAGCTGTGAAAATCCTGTCGCTTTTTCCGTGTCCATTATTTTTTCCTGCCTATCCCTGCCTATACCGTCTCCCTATTTCTCCCTATTTATGCCTAGACCGTCTGCCTATTTCTGCCTATACCGGCCTCTTCCGGCCTATTTCTGCAAATAAATTTGCATAATTCACAAAAAAGTTGTAATTTTGCAGCCGAATTTGCACATTAAACCATGACGTTTGAATTATTAGCCCAAAATATCGAATCCATTCAAACCGCCTTGCAACAACAAGCGGCGCACGCAGTCAATCTGTCTCTGACCGCTCGCAACTGGCTTATGGGTTGTTACATTGTGGAGTTTGAGCAGAACGGCGAGGATAAAGCCCAATATGGCGCTAAACTTCTCAAGCGTCTGGAAGAACGCTTGCATACCAAAGGCTTAACGGAACGTCGTTTCCGTGAGTTCCGCCGCTTGTATCTGGTCTATCCACAATTGGGGAGAGAAGTCTTGAATTATGTGGGCGCACAAGTGCAAAATTCTCAAATCGCACTACCCGAAGCAATTCGGCGGACGGCAACCGCCGAATCTGAAAGCATCATAATTCGGCGGACGTCATCCGCCGAATTGGAACAGCAAGCATGGCAAGTTCCGGCAGATAAACTATTCTATCGCCTTCCTTTATCGCATTTAACGGCAATCTCCAAGATAGACGACCCGCTCAAACGCGCTTTTTACGAAATTGAGACCATCAAAGGCTGTTGGACGTATGACGAATTAGACCGCCAGATTTCTACTTTGTATTACGAGCGTAGTGGACTTTCTAAGGACAAAACGGGACTTTCCAAACTGGTCAATCATGCCGCCCAAAACTTGTCTCCGAAAGATGTGCTGCATAACCCTGACTTTTCCTAAATAATGTTGACAGTTTTTAATTGGTTTTAACTAAATTACTTGTCACTCTCCTAGAATCTGTTTACACTTTCCTAAAAAAGTTGACA
>CAJOFV010000070.1 GCA_905233925.1 Paludibacteraceae bacterium | reverse complement strand
AAGTATAGAACTTGTAAAAGTTGTGTACGATATGTTGCTCGATTTCCCTACGAATGAGCAATATGGTCTGGCATCACAACTCCGTCGTGCTGTTGTGTCTATTCCATCGAATATCGCTGAAGGATGTGGCAGAGAAACAAATAGGGAATTGTACCACTTTTTGAATGTCGCATCCGGTTCATTGGCAGAAGTCGAGACTCAGGTCTATATAGCTTATACTCTTGGTTACATTGAGGATCTTGGTGAAATAGATGAAAAGATGGAGTCTGTGCAAAAATTGCTTGCAGGGTTCCGAAAACATATAAAGACACAAATCGAAAGTAAAAACCAGATTGTTGAGGAGGTTTAGCATTTGTCTAATCACTAATCACCAATCACTAATCACCAAAGAATTATGAAAGTTTTAGTTGCAACAGAAAAACCTTTCGCAAAGGTTGCCGTGGACGGCATCCGCGAAGTGGTGGAGAAGAACGGCTATGAGCTGGCTCTCCTTGAGAAATATACCGACGTGAACGACCTCTACAAGGCCGTTGCCGACGCTGACGCCCTTATCGTGCGCAGCGACAAGGTGACCAAAGAGGTCATCGACCACGCCAAGAACCTGAAGATCGTCGTCCGTGCCGGCGCCGGTTTCGACAACCTCGACCTCGAGGCTTGCACCGCCAAAGGCATCGTGGCCATGAACACCCCTGGCCAGAACAGCAACGCCGTCGCCGAGCTGGTGATGGGTATGCTCGTCTATGCCGTGCGTAACTTCTATAACGGCACTTCCGGCACGGAACTCAAAGGCAAGAAACTCGGTATTCACGCCTTCGGAAACGTAGGTCGCAACGTGGCACGCATCGCCAAAGGTTTTGGCATGGAGTGCTATGCATACGATGCTTACTGCCCGGATGAGGTCATGCTTAAGGATGATGTGAAACCCGTTCATAGCGCCGTGGAACTGTACAAGACATGTGATGTAGTGAGCCTGCATATCCCCGCAACACCCGAGACAAAGAACAGCATTAACCACGATTTGGTTAATCTGATGCCGAAAGGCGGCTTGCTCGTGAACACAGCCCGCAAAGAAGTCATCAACGAAGAAGAGCTGATCGTGCTGATGCAGGAGCGTCCCGACCTGAAATATGTGACGGACATCATGCCCGTAGCGGACGCGAAGTTCAAGACCCTGTTCGAGGGACGTTATTTTGCAACGCCGAAGAAAATGGGTGCGCAGACAGCCGAGGCAAACATCAACGCCGGCATCGCTGCTGCCAACCAAATCGTGGACTTCTTTGTAAACGGCAACACCCGCTTCCAAGTCAATAAGTAATGAACAAACTCAAATACATATTTGTCTTTGCTCTTTGCTCCCTGTGCTTTGCAAACGTTGCTGCGCAGCAGGTCGAGTGCGTGGGAACGGCGAAAATCGTGCTCAATAACAACGACACGGCGTTTGTTTTCGCGGGCGAACCGCACTTGAAATCGAGAATCGGCAACGTGGACTGGTATCGTACGTCGGACGGCGCTTTGCTGCAGTCGGATATTGACGAGGTCTATCCCGAAACGGGCGAAGGCGTGGTCATTAAGAAAGCCGGGCAGACGTTGGGAGCGTATTATGTCTTCGATTTAACAAAGTATGCGCCCAAAATAGACACAGTGCTCGTTACGCCGCGTTGCCGTGAGACGATTCTGCAACTGGTGGGCAATATCCCGCCGATGACGTACAAGGATACCTTTGGTTTGCCGAGTACACTCATGCGCCATTGTGCCGTCTCTTATACGAATTTGGCATGGGGCAAGGACAGTTGGGAAGATTCCGTAGCCGTTGAGACGAACACGCTGTCACTCAACAAGATGCACTTGGCGGCTGTCTATGGCACGACTTCGTTCAGTGTCTGCTTTGATAATGAGTGGCGTACGGAATTGTCTCTGCCTCTGGATTCGGTGACTTCAGACGACATCACTCCCGTAGCGGTTTCGTCGCACGTCATTTCGACAACCACTGTGCGCGGCAAAAAAGGCGAAAAGTCCAACGAAGTGGAACGTCCGACCGAATCGACAACCCTGTCCGGCTCTGCACCGCTGGATATATATTTCGAGACAAATCCGACTCCGGCAGTGGAGTTCGTGGAGTGGCGCATTTATCGCGGTTCGCAGCGTATAGGGGTTCGCCCTGACGAAATCTTGCGTTATCTCTTCTCTGACCCCGGACATTATCGCGTGGTACATTATGTGCTGAACCAGAAATGTCCCTGTAAAGATGCGGATGACGGTGATTGCGAGCAGGATTCGACGGTGATAGAAATAACCGTGCCGGAGTCGCAACTGCTTGTTCCGAACGTATTCACGCCGAACGGCGACGGCTCGAATGACGAGTTTCGGGTGCTGTACCGTTCCTTGCGCGAATACCACATCTGGGTGTATAACCGCTGGGGAAAACTGGTCTATGAATCCACTGACCCGTCGAAAGGGTGGGATGGTATGATTGGCGGACGTCCGGCGGCAGAAGGTGCGTATTATTACGTCATCCGCGCTATGGGAACGGACGCAGCCAAAGATGCTGAATATCACAGCCGCCAGGCTTATGAAAAGGCAAGAAAGAACTCCGACGAATCGTATTTGGGCATTTACCAGCTCTCCGGAGATATTAATCTCCTCCGTGGAAAAGAAAAATAAATGATAAAATCGTAAATGATAAAATGAAAAAATTATTTGTTATGGCTATTGCCGCAGGAACTTTGATGGCTTGCTCGGACAAGCCTGCTCTGCCGGAAAAGACCGGTAATGTGTTATTGGATTATGCGTACTGGACGACGCCGCACGGAACATATCCGTTCGACTCGATTCACGCTTCGGATTATATGGCGGCGTTCGAAGAGGGCTTCCGTCAGGGACGCGCAGATATAGATGCAATTGTGAATAACCCCGAACCGCCGACGTTTGAGAACACTATTGAGGCGCTTGACCACGCCGGATATACGCTCTCTATGGTAATTGGCTGTTTCTATAACCTCGCGCATGCCGAAACGAACGATTCGATTCAGGCACTGGAGGTGGAAATCTCTCCGAAAATGTCGGAATACAGCACCTCGATTATTCTTAACGAAGGGCTGTTCCAGCGCATTAAAGCCGTTTATGAGCAGCGCGACAAACTGAAACTCCGTCCCGATCAGCGCAAGCTTCTGGAGGATACTTACGAGTCGTTTGCTGAAAACGGTGCAAACCTCGACGAGGCAGGCAAAGAGAAATACCGCGAACTGACTACGCGTCTGTCCATGCTGACGCTGACCTTTGGTCAGAACGTCCTCAAAGCCACCAACGCTTGGACGAAACTTATCACCGACGAGGCACAACTCGCTGGCTTGAACGACGATACGAAAGGCATGCTCAAAGCCAATGCTGAAAAGAAAGGCAAAAAAGGCTGGCTGCTGGATCTCAAACCGACCACTTATCTTCCTGTGATGAAGGACTGCGAGAACCGCGCTCTGCGTCAGGAAATGTACATGGCGTACAATAGCCGTTGCATCGGCGGCGAGTTTGATAATACGCAGAATATTATCGACATAGCGAACACTCGTCTGGAGTTGGCACAACTCTTCGGCAAACCGGATTTCGCGGTTAAGTCGCTGCACAGAACCTGCGCTGAAACTGAAGAGACCGTGATGAATTTCCTTGACCAACTTCGTGACGCTTATATGCCTGCTGCCAAAGCAGAAGTGCAGGAGTTGCAAGAATATGCTAACAGTCTTGGCTTCGAGGGCGAAATCCAACCGTGGGACTGGTCGTTCTACAGCAAGAAACTCCAGGACGAGAAATACAGCATCTCGGATGACGTGCTTCGTCCGTACTTTGAGCTTGAGTCTGTGAAACAGGGTGTCTTCGGCCTGGCAAAACGTCTCTATGGTCTTACCTTCGTGGAGAACAAGGATATTCAGGTATATAACCCCGAAGTGTCTGCATACGAAGTATTTGACAACAAGGGCAAGTATCTCGCCGTTTATTATAGCGACTTCCACCCGCGGGACGGCAAACGTGGTGGTGCATGGATGAACGACTTCCAGGCGCAGTTCAAATTGGGCAAGAAAGACCATCGTCCGCATATCGTAAACGTAATGAACTTTACTCGCGCAACGGAAACCAAGCCCGCTCTGCTCACGTATGACGAGGCAGAGACCTTCCTGCATGAGTTTGGTCACGGCTTGCACGGTATGCTTACCCGCTGCTATTATTCTTCGCAGTCCGGTACAAACGTGCCGCGCGACTTCGTGGAATTGCCTTCGCAGTTCAATGAGAACTTCCTCGGCGAGAAAGAGTTCCTGGATACGTTTGCCAAACACTATGAGACCGGCGAAAAGATGCCCGAAGACCTGATTGAAAAAATCAAAGCCTCGAACAACTACCACGCTGCTTATTCCTGCGTACGCCAACTGTCATTCTGCTACCTTGACATGGCTTGGCATACGCTGCATGAGCCGTTTGTAGTGCCGGAAGGCAAATCTGTTCAAGATGCCGTAATCGAGTTTGCCAACAATGCGATGGAACAGGTGCGCGTGCTGCCGAATATCGCCGGAACGCAGATGGGGCGGCTACGCAGCCGGTTATTACAGCTATAAGTGGTCCGAACTCCTTGACGCGGACGCCTTTGCACTGTTCAAGAAAGCACAGGCGGAGCGCGGCTCTATTTTTGACAAGAAAACGGCTGACTCCTTCCGCAAGAACATCCTTGAGCGCGGCGGAACAGAAGAACCTATGGTTTTGTACCGTCGTTTCCGTGGTGGCGAACCCACTATTGACGCTCTGCTTGAACGTGACGGAATAAAGAAATAAACTATGACTCTGCAATTTTTAGGCGCAGCAGAAGAGGTCACGGGTAGCAAGCACCTTTTGACCACGGACTCCGGCAAGCGGATCTTGCTGGACTGTGGTATGTACCAGGGCAAAGGCATGGAGACTGATGCTGCCAACCGTGACCTCGGCTTTGACCCGACGACCATAGATTACGTCATCCTCACGCACGCCCACATCGACCATTCGGGACTTGTGCCCTACATTTGGCGTCTCGGCTTCCGTGGCGACGTGGTTTGTACGCCTGCAACGCGTGACTTGTGCGCCATTATGTTCCAGGACACGGCGTTTATCCAGGCGCAGGATGTCCGTTGGTACAACAAGAAAATGGATCGTCTGCACAAGCCCAAGATTACGCCTCTCTACGACTCAAACCACGCGGAGCGTTGTATGCGCCTCTTTATGACAGTCGGCTACGACCGCCGTTACCGCCTCTTTGATGATGTCTTCCTGACCTTCACCAACTCCGGGCACATGCTCGGCTCGGCGGTAGTGACGCTCGAAGTGCGCCGCAACTCCGGCGAGTGGGTCAAGATTGCTTATACCGGCGACATCGGGCGCGAAAAGAGCCACATTCTCTGCTCGCCCAAGCCCTTCCCGCAGTGCGATTACCTCATTTGCGAATCAACCTACGGAAACCGTCTGCATGATGACGTACTGGTTAGCGAAGAGCAGCTGCTCGGCGTAGTCGACGACACCTGTGTCTACAAGAAGGGCAAGCTCCTTATTCCGTCTTTCTCGGTCGGACGCACGCAGGAAATCGTTTACGTGCTCAACCGCCTCTACAACGACGGTCGCTTGCCGCATATCAATGTCTATGTTGACTCGCCGCTGTCGGTCAATGCAACGCATATTTTCCGCATGTACATGGACGAACTGAACGAAGACGTGCAGGATTCATTGCGTTTTGACAGCGACCCCTTTGGCTTTAATACGCTGCATTACATCACCGACATCCGCGAGTCCAAGGCGCTGAACCACAGTGACGAACCGTGCATCATCATTTCCGCTTCGGGCATGTTGGAGGCCGGACGTATCAAACACCACGTTGCTAACCACATTGATGACCCGAGTACAACCATCCTCATCGTCGGTTATTGCACGCCTACATCTCTCGGCGCACGTATTCAGGACCCGACCCGCAAATGGATTTCCATCTTTGGTTACGACCACCGCATAAAGGCGCAGATAACCAAAATAGAAGGCTTCTCCGGTCACGGTGACTGGCGTGAAATGATTGCTTATCTCAGTGGTAGTCAGAACGTCGAGCAGGTCAAGCACACCTTTATTGTACATGGCGAACCCGACGCACAGTCCGAATACAAAGACCATCTTTACGAATCCGGTTTCCGCAATATATCCATCCCGCACAAAGGCGAAGAAGTTGAATTATGAGCATTTCCGAACTATATAATATAATATATAAAGGTGTCCCCTTTAGCGTCTCGCAAAACGCTCTCGCGCGTGTGCAAGAAAGTTACGCTTTCCTGCGTGACTTTGCCCGCGACAAGGTTATTTACGGTATCAACACCGGCTTTGGACCTATGGCGCAGTGGCGTGTTGAGGACGACCACCTCAAGGAATTGCAATACAACATTATCCGTTCGCACGCAACCGGAGCAGGACAGCCTTTGGCGGATGATTTTGTCCGCGCGGCGATGTATGCCCGTCTCGGCAGTTTCCTGCAGGGAAAGAGTGGGGTGCACGAGGAAATTGTGCACTTGCTGACGGAGTTTATCAACCGCGGAATCATTCCCTTCATTCCCGAGCATGGCAGTGTCGGTGCGTCCGGCGACTTGGTGCAACTTGCCCATATAGCCCTCTGCCTTATCGGTGAAGGTAAGGTGCGCTATGCTTCCTCCGAAACATGGCTTCCGACCTCTGAAGTGTTTGCGAAGGAGGGGTTGCAACCTTTGAACATTCATATTCGCGAAGGTTTGAGCGCCACAAACGGCACAAGTGTCATGACAGGCATAGCCGCGATAAACCAACTCCACGCGGAGAATCTGTTGCACTGGGCAGTACTCACTTCCGTTTGGATGAACGAGATAGCCGCTTCGTACGACGACCTCATGTCCGAGCCGCTGAATGCTTCCCGCCGTCACGACGGACAGCAGCGGATTGCCGCACAAATGCGCGACATAGTTACAGGCAGTCATCGTCTCCAGCAGCGTGAGCATGCTCTCTATAACGGCGGTCATACGGAGCACGTCTTCAAGGACAAAGTGCAGGCGTATTACAGCCTGCGTTGCACGCCGCAGATTTTGGGGCCGATTTTGGAAACGCTGGATAATGCCCACCGCATTATTGACGAGGAACTGAATGCCGCGTCTGACAACCCTATTATTGACCCCGAGACGCAAAATGTTTACCACGGCGGCAACTTCCACGGCGATTATATCTCGCTCGAAGAGGACAAGGTCAAGATAGCCATGGTGCGCCTTGCTATGACGGCGGAGCGGCAGCTCAACTACCTTATGCACGACCGCATTAACGGCATTTTGCCGCCTTTCCTTAACCGTGGCACGCTTGGCTTGCACTATGGCATGCAGGCGATGCAGTTTACGGCGACAAGCACCACGGCGGAGTGCCAGACGCTTGCTATGCCCAATTATGTGCATTCCATTCCGAACAACAACGATAATCAGGACATTGTCTCGATGGGCACGAACACGGCGGAACTCTGCGCCACGGTCATTAATAACGCTTATCAGGTCATGGCTGTTTTGCTCATGGCGCTTGCACAGGCTACTGACTGCCTGGACATCCGCAAAGACCTTGCACCGGCTACTGCCCGGATTTATGACGAAGTCCGCGCTATTGTGCCTGAACTCATCACAGACCGTCCGCATTACGAAGAACTTGAAAAAATCATTGAATATTTGAAGCAATTATGAGATATGCATTAGTTACCGGCGCAAGCCGTGGAATTGGCAGAGCTGTCGCAAAGCGTTTGGCGCATGACGGATATGCGGTGCTGATTAACTATCAGCGGAACGAAAAAGCGGCGCAAACCGTAAAGGAAGAAATTGAAGCTGCCGGCGGACAAGCCGAGTTGCTGCGTTTTGACGTGGGCAACAAGGAGCAAGTGGAATCTGCCCTGAATGGTTGGCGCGAAGCGCATCCCGACGAGCGTATTCACGTGCTGGTCAATAATGCCGGTATTCGTCGCGACACCCTTATGGTCTTTATGCAGGATTGCGACTGGCAGCAGGTGCTCGACACCAGTTTGCAGGGATTTTTCTTCGTGACACGTGCCTTGCTGCAGCCGATGTTGACTGCCCGTAACGGACGCATCATCAACATTGCTTCTATTTCCGGTGTGAACGGTCTTCCGGGGCAAACGAACTACAGCGCTGCCAAAGCGGCGATTATCGGAGCCACCCGCTCGCTCGCGAAGGAAGTTGCTTCCCGCAAAGTGACGGTGAATGCCGTTGCTCCGGGCTTTATCAAAACGGACATGACCGCCGAATTGGACGAGGCCTCGCTCAAGCAGATGATTCCTGCAGGGCGCTTTGGCACGCCCGAGGAAGTGGCAGCGGTGGTGGCATTTCTCGCTTCGGATGAGGCGTCGTATGTCTCCGGTCAAGTCATTGGTGTTACAGGCGGATTAGGATGAGAAGGGTAGTAGTCACAGGTATAGGGATTTGGTCATGCATCGGCAAGAACACCGCCGAAGTGAACGAGAGTCTGCGTAACGGACGCAGCGGCATCGGCGTGGATGATTCCCGCGGCGAATACGGCTTCCGCAGTCCGTTGACCGGCGTTGTTGATGAGCCCGATTTGAAAGCCTTGCTGCACCGTCGTTTGCGCGTCGGTTTGTCCCAGGAAGCGGCGTATGCCTACATGGCATCCCGCGAAGCGTTTGACCAAGCCGGTATTACCGACGACTACCTGCTCAACAACGAAGTGGGCATTCTTTTCGGCAACGACAGTACGGCCAAACCGACCGTCGAAATGCATGAAACAATGCTTGCCAAGCACGATACGCAACTGCTTGGCTCGGGACTGATTTTCCAGTCCATGAACTCGACCGTCAACATGAATCTCAGCACGATTTTCCACCTGCGTGGTATCAATTTCTCCGTCAGTGCGGCGTGTGCGAGCGGCAG
>CAJOFV010000069.1 GCA_905233925.1 Paludibacteraceae bacterium | reverse complement strand
GCCCTGCGGGCGGCTGCTGACCATACTGGTACTGAAAGATATGGGACATCCGGAACGGTACAAAGAATTGAAGCGGATGGGAAAACCGCTCATCGTGCAAATGCGGGAAAACTGCAAGCCGCAGAAGACGGTGGTGTATTTGGGGGATGAACGGGTGAACGGATGAACGGGTGAACGGGTGAACGGATGAACGGGTGAACGGATGAAAGTTGAAAGTTGAAAGTATAAAGTTTAATATATAAGGTTATGAAAACTGTTTCTGTTGTATTTTTTGCCATTGTAATTCTGGCAAGTGTGGGACTGATAATGTGGCGGTTGCTGCTGCCTATGAAAGATTCAGCCCACAAGAAAATCATGATGGCAGCAGCCATCGTAGGACTGATTATCTGCGAAGTACTGCTCATCCTGTCTGCGCGCGTTCCGAGCAAAGTGGATGCCATGCTGAGTGCCGGTATCGAAAGCGTGGAAGGACATCTGGAGGCTACCAACCCCGGGTACGTACACAAAGAACTGTCCACCAAAGAAGTGGAAGAAGCGCTGACGGACGCAAAGATGCTGAATGCGTATATTGACGAGACACCGAACGCGGGACTGGCAGTGCGTCTGCTCGGCGCAAGCGCGTATCTGGGCTACATCAAGACGTTCAGCGAAAGCATAGAGGGTAACCTCAAGGAAATGCGGGAAGCGGGCACGCCAATCACGCTGCACAACGTGTTCCTGCGGGCACAAGACATGAGCCGTCCGCCGGTGCGCAAAGCCGCGAAAGTGTTTGAGGTGCTGGTGATTATACTGAGCGTGATATTTATTCTGGCGCTGCTGCTGGCATACTACATCATGAAGAAAAACGAGGGCGATCTGAATGACCCGCGCATCATCATGGTGGAACAACCGGACAGCATCGAACGCGGAAATCACACAAAGGGCGAATAATTTTCAAAGAAAAGCAAAAAATATTTGCAGGAACGAAAAAAAAGCTGTACCTTTGCGCGGTTTTTAGGTTTCTCTTTGAGAAACGCTAAATTGTAAAAATGTTAAAGTAAAAATATAAGAAATGGCAAAAGTTTATCAAGCTAATGAAATCAAGAACATTGCCCTGATGGGTGGCAGTGGTTCGGGTAAGACTACCTTGATGGAGTCAATGCTCTTCGAGAGCGGTATTATCAAACGTCGCGGCACGGTGGAGGCACAATCGACCGTATGCGACTATTTTCCGGTAGAGAAAGAGTACGGTTACTCTGTATTCTCGACAGTTTGCAACATCGAGTTCGGCGGCAAGAAGCTGAATATCATCGACTGCGCAGGTTCGGACGACTTCAGCGGCGGTACCGTAACGGCACTGCACGTAGTTGACACGGCAGCAATCGTACTGACCTGTAACGGCGGCGTGGAAGTAGGTACGCAGAACAACTTCCGTCTGGCTGAAAACGCAAAGAAACCCGTGGTGTTCGTCCCACGAGAATGCAAACTTCGAGCGTACGTTCGAGGCACTGAAAGACAACTTCGGCAACAAGGTTTGTCTGGTGCAATATCCGGTGAACGCAGGCGGCGGTTTCAATGCTGTTATCGACGTGCTGAAAGGCAAAATGCTGGTGTGGAAACCCGAAGGCGGTGCTCCCGAGCTGAAAGATATTCCGGCATCGGAAGCAGGCAAGGTTGAGGAACTGCTGGGTGCATTGCACGAGATGGCCGCAGAAGCTGACGAGGCTCTGATGGAGAAGTTCTTCGAAGAAGGCACACTTTCCGAGGAAGATACCATCCGCGGTCTGAAGGTCGTATTTGCAGAGGCTGGCGTATATCCGGTTCTTTGCGCATGCGGCGTGAAAGATATGGGCGCTCGTCGTCTGATGGAGTTCCTCGGCGACATGGCTCCGAGCGTAGCGGAAGCACCGAAACCCGTAACGAAAGAAGGCAAGGAAGTGGCTCCTGACGCAAAGGCTCCGGCTTCGATGTTCATCTTCAAGACCAGCGTTGAACCGCACATCGGTGAGGTGAACTACTTCAAGGTAATGCAAGGAACGGTTCACGGCGCAGACGACCTGCAGAACATGGATCGCGGCAGCAAGGAGCGTATCTCGCAGCTCTACACCGTTGCAGGCAGCATCCGCGTGCCGGTTGACGAAGTGGCAGCAGGCGACATCGCTGCAACCGTTAAACTGAAAGATACCCGTACGGGCAACACGCTGAACGCGAAGGATTGCGATAACCAGTATCCGGCAATCTCTTATCCGGAGCCGAAGTATCGCCGTGCTATTCGTCCGCAGAACGAGGCTGACGCAGAGAAACTGAGCGCACTGTTGACCCGTATGCACGAGGAAGACCCGACCTGGATTATCGAGCAGAGCAAAGAGCTGAAACAGACCATCGTTAGCGGTCAGGGCGAGTTCCACCTGCGCACACTCAAATGGCGTCTGGAGAACAACGACAAGATGATGATTGAGTACGACGAGCCGAAGATCCCGTATCGCGAGACCATCACAAAGGCTGCACGTGCAGACTATCGTCACAAGAAACAGTCCGGCGGTAGTGGCCAGTTCGGTGAAGTGCACCTGATTGTTGAGCCGTACGTTGAGGGCGAACCCGTGAAGGAAGTTTACAAATTTGGTAACCAGGAATACCGTATTTCCGTTAAGGACACGCAGGAAATTCCGTTGGAGTGGGGCGGCAAACTCGTGCTGATCAACTCTATCGTGGGCGGTGCTATTGATGCACGCTTCATCCCCGCTATCCTGAAAGGTATCATGGATCGTATCGAGCAAGGACCGTTGACCGGTTCGTATGCCCGTGACGTGCGCGTGATTATCTACGACGGTAAGATGCACCCGGTTGACAGTAACGAAATTTCGTTCCGTCTGGCAGGCCGTAACGCATTCGCCGAGGCATTCCGTAACGCGAACCCGAAAGTGCTGGAGCCGATTTATGAGGTAGAGGTACTCGTTCCGGGTGAGATGATGGGTGACGTGATGAGCGATATCAATGGCCGCCGCGGTATGGTTCTTGGTATGGAAGCCGAGAAGAACTTCCAGCGTCTGAAAGCACTTGTTCCGCTCAAAGAGATGTCAAGCTACAGCACCACGCTGTCCAGCCTGACCGGCGGTCGTGCGACATTCACGATGAAGTTCAAGAGCTACGAACTTGTTCCGGGTGACGTACAGGACAAACTCATCAAAGAGTACGCTGCACAACAGGCAGAAGAAGAGTAATGTACATCGCGATTGCAGGAAATATCGGTGCCGGCAAAACAACGCTGACCAAGATGTTAGCCAAGTATTACGGATGGGAGCCACGCTTCGAAAGCGTGAGCTTCAATCCGTATTTGGAAGACTATTACGGCGACATCAAGCGCTGGTCATTCTGTCTGGAGACGTATTTCCTGAAAGAGCGGTTCAAGGATTTGCTGGCGGTGCTGCAGTCGCAGCATACGATTGTACAGGACCGCAGCATTTTTGAGGGCGTTTATGTGTTCGTGACAAACAACTACGAACGCGGCGATTTGAGTCAGCGGGACTACGAGACCTACATGGAACTGTTCGGGCACATGAAACGAATGGTGCGTCTGCCGGAGTTGATGATTTACCTGCGGAAGAGCGTTCCGACGCTGATTGCGCAGATTCAGAAGCGCGGTCGCGATTACGAGCAGACCATGCAATTGGATTATCTCAAAGACCTGAACGACCGGTACGAGGACTTCATTTACAACAAGTACGAAGGCCGTGTGTTAGTGATTGATTCCGACGGGATGGACTTCGAGAACAATCCGGCGGACTTCCGCAAGATAATCGACAAAATAGACGCCCAGTTATTCGGTCTCTTCTCGGAAGAGAACTGGAAATGAGATTAGACCGCGGCGCTCAAAGACAAAAGAACGCTGCGCTCAAAGAACAAAGAAAAAACGAACTACTATGCATATAGCAATTGCCGGAAATATCGGTTGTGGCAAAACCACACTGACAAACATGCTTGCCAAACACTACGGGTGGACTCCGCGTTTCGAGAGTGTGGAATATAACCCGTACTTGTCGGACTTCTATTCCGATATGGCACGCTGGTCATTCAATTTGCAGATATACTTCCTGAACAAGCGTTTCCAGGATATCGTTGATATTTCGAAGTCGAATGAATACATCATTCAAGACCGCACGATTTATGAGGACGCGCGTATCTTTGCGCCGAACCTGCATGAGCAGGGCTTCATGTCTGACCGCGATTTTGACAACTATACGGATTTGTTCAATCTGATGATGTCGCTGGTGAAGATGCCGGATCTGATGATATACATCCGCAGCACTATTCCGAACCTTGTGGCACAGATTCAGAAGCGCGGCCGTGCGTACGAGTCGAGCATGCGTATCGACTACCTGCAAGGCCTGAACGACAAGTATGAACGCTGGATTAGCGACTACAAAGGCAAACTGCTGATAGTTGACGGCGATACTTGCAAGTTCGGCGACAACCCGGCGGACTTCCGCTGGATAACCGACCGCATCGACGCAGAGCTGTTCGGTCTGTTCCCGTTTGAGGCGGAAAAAGGCGTGGGCAAGGAGATTAAGTAAATGAACACCATTGAGCGGTTTTTGGAATATATAGCCATTGAGCGGAAATACTCCAACCGCACAGTGGAAGCCTACCGCGACGACTTGCGGAATTTCTGCCGCTTTCTCGATATTGAGCCGGAAGAGTTCAATCCGAAGGACGTCGATGATTTCGACATCAAGGAATGGATGATTCATTTGCTGGACGAAGGCAAGTCGCCGCGGAGCATCAAACGCTACCTGAGTAGCCTGCGGTCTTTCTACAAGTTTATGTTGCGTGTGGGGATAGTGAGCAAGGACATTACCCGCAAAGTAATTGCGCCGAAGGTGGATAAGCCGCTGCCGGTGTTTTTCAAGGAATCCGAGATGCAACGCGCTACTGCGTACGAGGCAGAGGCGGATGACTTTGAGAGCATCAGGGACTGTCTGATTATCGAAATGCTGTATCAGACCGGCGCGCGGCAAGCGGAACTGCTTGGGCTGACGGATAGCGACATCGACCTTGTGCAAGGGCAGGTGCGTATCTTCGGAAAACGCAAAAAGGAACGCATCGTGCCGATCGGGGAGAAGTTGGTGGCGCAAATCAAAGATTATCTGGAGGCAAGGAATAACGAGCAACAGCCTGCAAACGGGCAGCAGCCGCTATTTATCCGCATCAAACGCAACGGCGACGTGGAGCCGCTGAACAAGAGTACCCTATATAATATCGTGCGCGCACGAATGGGGGAAGTATCCACACTGAAGAAACACAGTCCGCACGTGCTGCGGCATACGTTTGCGACAACGATGCTCAATAACGGTGCGGACATCCGAACAATACAAAGTCTGATGGGACACGCGTCGCTGGCTGCCACGCAAGTTTATACCCACACGACCTTCGAACAGGTGCGCAAAGCCTATAACGAGGCGCACCCGAGGGCAAAGAAGATTTGAAAATTTGAACATTAAAAACATATTACCATGAAACTGACAGTAAAAGCAATCAACTTCGAAATGGCGGAGCGCCTGGAGAAGTACATCGAAAAGAAAACCAAACGTTATGACAAAATCCTGAATAACGCAGGAGCAGAAATGGAGATTCGTATGTCGGTCATCAAGCCGGAAACGAATCTGAATAAAGAGACTAAAGTACGGGTGATCGGTAATGGTCCCGAGATGTTTGCGGAGAAGGTTTGCGACACATTTGAGCAAGGCCTTGACCAATGTCTCGAAGTTATCGACCGCCAAGTCGAGAAACTAAAAGACCGTTGAGTCCACACGAAGTCCTGAAGACATATTACGGCTACGATACGTTTCGGCCGTTGCAGGCAGAGATAGTCGATTCGGTGCTGGCGGGCAATGATACGCTGGCCATACTGCCGACAGGAGGCGGTAAATCGCTGTGCTTTCAAGTTCCTACACTTGTTATGGCAAACAATAACGAGACAGACGAGGGTTCGCTCTGTCTCGTTATTACACCGTTGATTGCGCTGATGAAAGACCAGGTGGAGAACCTCAAGCGGCGTGATATACGCGCGGCGGCGATATATACCGGCATGACA
>CAJOFV010000068.1:5353-7570 GCA_905233925.1 Paludibacteraceae bacterium | reverse complement strand
ATTCAGACTCAGTTTGCATGTACCCTGTTGCGGAGCACACCAACCGATACCGTGCGTCATACCCGAGATGTCCTTGATCTCAGTAGCCTTCACCCATTTACCCTCTTCGGGAATCGGTGCGGGACCATGTTTCGGACCCTTCGCTACAACGCACATTTCTTGTACTTCTTTCGAATAAATCATGTGTTTTTAGTATTGTTTGTTATTAAAATTTTTGTTTCACATATTTTGCGACTGCAAAATTACAACTTTTTTTGCATATATGCAAGAGTTTTGAAAGAAAAAATTTTTGTTTCCCTTTCTGCGAAAAACGGATACAAAATGTATATTATATACTATGTATATAATATAGTAAATGTTACGCGAAAATTGGTTATTTTGGGGCTTGAGAGAAGCCTGATGTAAGCTTTGACTGTCGGCTGACTGTCGGTTGACCGTCGGCTGACTGTCGGTCCGAGTTATACCCGGGTATAACCAGGAGGCACA
This sequence comes from Paludibacteraceae bacterium, assembly GCA_905233925.1. Taxonomy (GTDB): domain Bacteria; phylum Bacteroidota; class Bacteroidia; order Bacteroidales; family Paludibacteraceae; genus Colicola. Next base: position 7,084 of record CAJOFV010000068.1, on the reverse strand, counting down.
AAAAACAGCGGCGACATCTCTGCCGCCGCGTAATGCAAAACTATTCGATTTTCCGGTAAGTGAATTTGAAAGTCGGATGATTGGTCGGAACTATATCCGCATACTGTTGATACATCTCGATGGGCAATCCCTGTTCGTTATATTCATATTCCCACGTCTCCGGACCATTACTGTATCGAATCAGATTGTTAGGAGAAATCATACGTGCACACGTTAGATATGCGTCTCCTTGTCCAAAAACCGGATCATACATAAAAGCATTGTCTATGTTGAAATTAGGACGCGGATGAGTGTCATATTGATATGTGTTTTCTACAAAATAATAATTTCCGGTACGTTGTCCTGTTATATCTAATTCCGGCTGGTGTATTCTCTCTTTTGTGATGTTTCCGTGCGAGTCATATTCCAGAAGTATGTAATAATTGGGGTCTGACTCAAACCAAACAGAATCCATTAAATTATTGTGATAACCGAAATGAATAATATTGTTACCATATTCATACTTGATCAGTTTTCCATTATTATCATAATAGAATAGTTTGTCGGGATGCCAGAATTGATCGGCAGGTTCCACTACATCGCTAATTTTAGTCAGGTAACCATTCGTATATTCATAGGTGTCAGTATACGTACGATGCTTTACTTTGCCTTGCTCAAAATAGGTATTATTTATGATTCTCTGAATCAACCGATTGTTGTTATCATATTCATAATACGCCTCTGCATGATTTTCATTAGATTCGTACCATGTGATTTCCTCAACCAGATACTTTTGACGTTCCGAGTTGTGTTGTCCCGGCTCAGAATAATTACAAGCACTCAAAGCCAAAAGCGACATCGCGTATAAAAAGAGTTTCTTCATATCTCTAAGGCGTTCTTTACTTCACCTCTTGTCCTTGCTATTTAATGTCGGCAAGCGACGGCTCACTTTTTTATGCTTGCAATAAATATTCAGGGGCTATGTCTAACTTACCATTCAGCCAACTGATAGTCCAACCGTCCAATTCAAACTGGCTAAATAGTTTCTGATCTTTTAGTGCGGCAAAAAGAGGATGAGACGCAATATAATCTTTTGCATCAAACTCCTTTACCTTCCCGTTCGAGAATGTCAACTCCAAACGGTACTCGCCTAAATACTTGGCATTTGTAATCCAAACAAGTTCCAACTTTATTCTCCTATATTTGGTTACCTTTGCAAATTCGTTGCAAAGATACAATTTTTTTTTGACATATACAAAAAAATCTGCATTTTTCGTGCAGATTTCTTTCCTTTTTTATTCCCAAGGTAGATTTTCCGTCTGATCGTCTTTGTAAATCAACCGAATCGTGTCACACACCCCTCGTGGATTCCTTAGCAACGGCCTTGTCGAATAAAAACACTCGCCGGTGATTTCGGGGATAGTGCGGATGTCGCCCATGCGGCGAGTAGTTTTGGCTGTTTACCTTCGGTGATGATTCAGCTTGGCTTTTAAGAGGGATTTTATTATACAACCAGCGGCGACATCTCGGTCACTGCTGAGTCTAATATAGCGCACGACACTTCGTGCTAATTTATTCTATGTTCGCGCAAATCCTCGTAGTGGGGACTACTCAGGCGCTTCACTCGGAGTGCGTTTCATCGCACTCCTTCATGCTTGTCCTTGCTTTAACTTTTATGCTGTCAAGGCCAGCATTATTTTTTACCCTCTTAGGCGGAGGCCACTTCTCCCGTTTGTCGGGAGAACGTTCCGC
>CAJOFV010000068.1:0-5177 GCA_905233925.1 Paludibacteraceae bacterium | reverse complement strand
GTAAGCGCCAAACGATAATCGCCTTGATAATCAACATCTTTTACGCGTAACATAATAATTCTATTTTAAAGGTTCTATTCTTCCTATTTGTTTGCCCTGTTGGGCTTTCTCCCACAATGTAAGAATCTCTTGTTCGTGCAAATCAATCCATTGATTAACTTTGCTAATTACTTTAGCGGGAGCTTGACCGTCTACAACTCGATCTAAAACACTAATGCTACATTCATAATTGCCATATGTAAAATGTACATGTGGTGGATTGTGGTCTTTCCAATACAAGCAGATGATAATTCCGTAAAAACGACTAATCTCGGGCATATTTTTCCGTTTTAATGATTTTGCGCTGCAAAATTATACAAAAAAAATGACATACACAAGAGTGTAGGTCACTTTTCTGCAATTTTTCTTTATTTTTTGTAAAATTCAGCAATTGTATCGCAAACTCCGCGCGGATTTCGCAATAGAGGGCGGGTCGAATAGAAACATTCGCCGGAGATTTCGGGGATGGTGCGGTTGAGGCGCATCTGGCGGGAGATTTCGTTGCCCTGTCCCCATGGGGTAGTATGTTTGGCTCCTTCGAGGCGGTAGGGCGCCATGCCGATATAGAGTTTGCAATTCGTTCCGCGCACCTCGTTCGCCCACCAATGCGCGAGCGTTTGGTAGTCTGCGACTTTCTTTCCGATTTCCCAGTACAACTGCGGCAGCACATAGTCGATCCAACCTTTCTGAATCCACAAGCGTATATCCGCATAGAGGTCGTCGTAGTTGGTGATGCCGGCTTGGGTTGCGCTGCCCGTCGAATCGACAGACGCGTTGCGCCAGACACCGAAAGGCGAGATGCCGAATTCGACATCGTCGCGGCATTCGTGTACGGCCGCGCTGATCTCTTCGATGGCCATGTTGACGTTGTTGCGGCGCCAGTCTTGGATGTTGTCAAAGTCCCGCGGGTATTTGGCGAAAGTCTCCTCGTCGGGTAACGGCAACTTGGCAACGGGGTAGGGATAGAAGTAGTCGTCCATATGGATTGCCTGGATCGGATAGCGCTCGATGATGTCGTGCACGATCGTGCAGATCCACTCGCGTGTGATATCCAGTCCGGGGTCAAAATACCACTGTTTGTTATAGCACCAGAACCAATTGGGATGCTGGCGCATGAGGTGGTCGGGCGCAAGTTTGGAGGTGTCCATTGTGACGAGGTTGACGCGGTAGGGATTGAGCCAGACGTGTACTTCCATGCCTCGTTCGTGGGCTTTCTCGATGGTCCAGTCTAATGGGTCCCATACGATCTGTTCGCCCCATGCACCCTGTGTGCCGGTGAGCCAATGACTGACGGGTTCGTAGGGACTATCGTAGAGGGCATCTGCGGTCGGGCGCACTTGCAGAATGATGGCGTTGATGCCGATCGCGGAGAGGGAATCGAGGATGAAAAGCATCTCCGACTGCTGTGCCTGCGTGTTGCCGATCGCTTGCGCGGAAGGCCAATCGATGTTGGCGACTGTAGCGACCCAGGCTCCTTTGAACGCGATCTCTGCTCGCGTTTGAACAAAGAACAAAGAGCAAAGAACAAGGACTACTATGTTACGCAATTTGGCCATTCTCTACGTGGAATATTTTGGCATTGTCGTTGGGACGGAGGATGTCGGTGAGGTGCTGGCGGTCGGTGTCGGTGATGAAGATCTGCCCGAAGTCTTCGCTTTGCACCATATTGACGATTCGCTCGACGCGTTCGCTGTCCAAGCGGTCGAAGATGTCGTCAAGGAGGAGTATCGGTTTACCGATGTACAAAGCTTGTGCCAATTTCATGGCGAGGACGAAGGTACGTTGTTGGCCTTGGCTGCCGACCTGCTTGAGCGGATATTCGCCGAGTCGCATGTCGAGATCATCTTTATGGATACCTTGCGAGGTCCATCCGAGGATGAGATCGCGTTGGCGGGTCTTGACGTACGCTTCGCGTAAATCGCGGTCCTGAAGCTGGGAAATATAGCGCAAATGCGGCACTTCTTCTCCGGCTATTTGGCTATAGACTTTCGCAAAACAGGGTTCAAAGGCCGCAAAGAAATCCGTGCGGGCATGGAAGATATACTCGGCCGGTTCAACCATTTGCCACTCGAGGACCTCGAGGAGATCGTCAGGCGGGAAACCTGCATCGGCATATTGCTTGAGCAGGGTGTTGCGTTGCTTGAGTAGCGCATTGTATTTGGTCAGACAGTCAAGGTATCTGCGGTCGAGTTGCGAGATGACGGTGTCCATGAACCGGCGCCGTTCATCTGAGCCTTCGTCGATGAGTTGTTGGTCGGAAGGCGAGATCATGACCAGCGGGATAAGTCCGATATGATCAATGAGCCGCGGGTAGTCTTTTTTGTCTTTGCGAAATTGTTTCTTGACGCCTTTCCTTAGTCCGCAAGAAATAGTAAATTCACCGTAATTGCCTTGCACGAGCGCCATTTCTTCGCCATGCGTGATATTGAGGCTGTCTTGAGAAGTGTAGGCGGATTTGGTGAAGGAAAGCAGATAGATGGCGTCCAATATATTCGTCTTTCCCTGTCCGTTGAGGCCGACGAAGCAGTTGAGTTTGGGGGCAAACTCGAGGGATGCTTCGCGGATATTGCGGTAGTTGAGTATATTGAGCGACTTAAGCATATAGTTCGACGTCTTCTTTGGTGATCTTGCTGCCCGCGAGGATGATGAGGCGTTCGACGACGTTGCGGAGTTGGCGGATGTTTCCTGTCCAACTCATAGCTTGCAGGGCCTTGATAGCGTCCGGTTCGAACGACTTGGGCGCGATACCCTGTTCGTCGCAGATATGTCCCACGAAATGGTTGACGAGCAGCGGGATATCTTCGGTGCGCTCGTTAAGGGACGGCACATGAATCGGGATTACATTCAACCGGTGGAAGAGGTCTTCGCGGAAGTTACCTTCAGCGATCTCTTTAGCGAGGTCTTTGTTGGTCGCGGCCAGTACGCGGACGTTCACTTTGATGGCTTTATCGGAACCAACGCGGGTGATTTCGGATTCCTGCAGGGCCCGCAGAACTTTGGTCTGGGCTGCCAAACTCATGTCGCCTATCTCATCGAGGAAGAGCGTACCTCCGTCGGCTTGTTCGAATTTTCCGGCCCTGTCCTTCACAGCGCCCGTGAACGAACCTTTCATATGTCCGAACAATTCACTCTCAATCAACTCGCTCGGTATCGCGGCACAGTTGACTTCAACCATGGGGCCTGTCGCGCGGGATGACTGTTCGTGAATCAGGCGGGCAACGACTTCTTTGCCGGTACCATTCTGGCCGGTGATGAGCACACGCGCTTCGGTCGGGGCTACCTTATTTATTATTTCACGTACGCGCGTAATAGCGGCACTCTCGCCGATCATCTGCGGACCTTTCGCGGCGACTTTCTTGCGTAGTTGTTTGGTCTCTTGTTTGAGGGATTTGGACTCAAGGGCATTCTTGGTGGTGATGAGAATGCGGTTGAGGTCAAGCGGTTTCAGCAGGAAGTCGTACGCCCCTAATTTGAGCGCTTGTACGGCTGTTTCTACATCGCCGTGACCGGAGATCATGACGACGGGCGTTTCGGCTGTTTCGTCGCCTTGTTTGAGGGCAGTGAGTAGTTCGATGCCGTCCATTTCCGGCATTTTGATGTCGGAGAAGATGAGGTCGTAGGCTTTGGCTTGCGCCATCGAATGACCTTGCTTGCCGTTTTCGGCTACATCGACATCGTTTCCTTCATCCGCCAAAATCTCGCGGAGGGTGTTTCGGATACCTCGTTCGTCGTCTATGATCAATAATTTTGCCATAACTTTCAATTTAGCGTGCAAAGTTACTACTTTTTTTTTGAATATGCAAGAAAACAAAGAATTTTGTAAAAAAAAGCAAATAAATTTGCGTATGTAAAAAAAAATGATTACCTTTGCACCGAAAATGTGGTAGCACATGCAATATATGTTATAAAACATAAATAAACTAAATTCATTTAACAAATTAAATTATTTTAATCATGAAGAAAATTTTCTCTTTTGTAGTAGCTGCTTTGACAGCAATGACAATGAGTGCAGAGGCTATCTCTGTAGCTGAGGCTCTTCAAATTGCAGGCCAGTTGGCAGCAGGTGAAACGACCGAAGCAGAGTATGAAATCGTAGGTTATGTAACCGCTATGCAAGGCTCCGAGGATGGTGGCTGGGCACAGTACGGCAACCAGATTTTCTGGATCGCAGACGAGCAGGGTACTGCAGCATCTAACGCTGATGGCGCATTGGAGATCTATCAGGGTGTAGCTTCTGAGCAGGTTTATGTTACTGATAAAGTAAGCGTAAAAGGCAAATTGACCAACTACAACGGCTTGTTGGAAACCGCTAAGCGCGCTCCGGTTACGATCCTTGAGAAGAACGCTGAGCGTCCTGAAATTGATGAACCGGATGTTGTATTCACAGGTGAAGATTTCTTGGGCCAAGGTACAGAGCAAACGGGTAGCGAGGTTTCCGCTACAAAGGATGGTGTTACCTTTACTTGTGACAAGGCTTACAGTGATGACGCACATACTACTTTGCGTTGCTACAAGAATGGTGTGATCACTATCACTTCTGAGACCGAGCAAATCGGTAAGTTGGTATTTAAATTCTATAGCACTTACACCGGCGACCTGGCAACTGAGGTGGTTGTAAATGCTAAAGAGTGGGAGTATACATTGACGAACCAAGCTCGTATTGAGAAACTGTCGATTTTCTTCGGTGAGTATGAACCGATTGAGCCGGCTGAGATTGAGGAGATTACTGTAGCAAAGGCAATGGAAATCGGTGAGGCATTGGCAGATAACGCATACACACCGGTTGAGTACGCAGTTGTTGGTTTCGCAGTTAGCGTAAAGGAATACGATACTCAGTATAACAACCAGACGTTCTATATGTCTGACGACGAAACGGCTGAGCATGGTGATTTTACCGCTTATCGTGCAAAACCTGAAACTCCGGTTGAGGCAGGTCAGAAAGTAAGAGTAATCGGTAAGATTCAGAAGTATGTAGGTGACTACGGCACAACTATCGAGATTACCGGTGGTAAAGTTGAATTTGTTGGCGAAGAAGGCATCGAGAATATCGAGTTGACCAAAGACGTTAAGAAGGTAATGGTTGACGGTGTGATGTACATTGTTCGTGACAACAAGATGTTCAACGTACAAGGAGCACA
>CAJOFV010000067.1 GCA_905233925.1 Paludibacteraceae bacterium | reverse complement strand
CCCTTCGCTATCTCTTCCAGCGTCAGGCTCACACGGCCACGCAGGTCACTGCCCCGATGCACACGGGGACCACGGCTACCGCGGCCACCCATGAACATCTCGCCGATATCGCCTAAGTCGAAACCTGCACCTTGGAAAATATCGCCGAAATGCGCGAAGATGTCTTCCATCGACATACCACCGCCGCTGAAGCCGCCCACACCTTGCATGCCTGCCATACCGAACTGGTCATAGCGCTGGCGTTTCTGCGGGTCGGACAATACCTCATACGCCTCAGCCGCCTCCTTGAATTTCTCCTCGGCTTCTTTGTCACCGGGGTTCTTGTCAGGGTGGTACTGTATCGCTTTCTTGCGGTACGCCTTCTTTATCTCCTCTGCTGTCGCCGTTTTCGGCACTTCCAGCACTTCATAGTAATCTCTCTTCTCTGCCATAAATCCATTTACGATTTTATGATTTACGATTTACGATTTATTGTACGATTGAGTTTTATTTGACGATTTACGCGAACAATGGTTCAATTATATCAATGGGCCAATCATTCGTCCAATCGTCAATCGTCCAATCGTCAATCTCCTACAACTACCTTGGCGAAACGGATGACTTTTTCGCCGAGTTTATATCCTTTCTGCGTGCAGTCGATCACCTTGCCCTTCATCTCTTCCCCTGCGGCAAAAGTCGTAACAGCCTCGTGCTCGTCCGTATTGAAATCCACGCCTTCGGTCTCTATCGCATGTACGTCGTTCTTATCAAGGAACGCCAGGAACTTCTGATAAATCAGACGCACTCCTTCGTCGTCTATAACGGCCAAGGCACGCTCAAAATCATCGATCAGCGGAAGCATCTCCGTGAAGATCCGTTCACCGGCGGTTGCCATCAGTTCCAGTTTCTCTTTGTTCGTACGGCGGCGGAAATTATCGAACTCTGCCATCATACGCAGGTTCTTGTCCTCCAGCTCCTCAATCCGTGCTTTCAACGCCTCGGTTTCATCTGCCTGCGTCTCCTGTTCCTGCTGTTCCTGCTCATCATTTTGAACCACAGGTTCATCATTTAATTCTTCTATCTTTTCTTTTTTACTCATATTTTCAATTATCAATTATCAATTGTCAATTATCAATTATCAACTCTCGTGCCATTTCCCCTCCTACTGCCATTTTGGCAGAATTGCTTTACTTAAAAATCCGGCATGAACCGGATTTTTAGTGGACGAACCCCTGACCTCAACATTGCGAACGTTGCGCTCTACCAACTGAGCTAATACCCCGTGGAGCTAGCGGGAGTCGAACCCGCGTCCAAACAAGGAACAATTCCGCTTTCTACACGCTTATCTTGGCCTTCATTTTCGTCCGGCAGCAAGACCCAAGCCACCAACTGCCGGCTTATCTGCTAAATTTTCGGTGTCATATCGCAGCCTATGCCACCTATTCTGTGAATTCCTGCGCCACTATATCCATTCAGCCCACAGACACGGCTTGGAGTGACGTCCCGTTCAGGTGCCTGGCACCCGAATACGCCGATCTACTATACTTCGATCAAGCAGCGAGAGCATAAGTTCTTTCGCCAGTTACTTTTTGAAGCGAGTTTAACGGGCGTTACCTCATTGCCCGGCGTGCTTACGCAACCATTCTACCTGCTGTCAAAACCAAGTAGCCCCTCGCTTACACTAACACTCGTGCGACTTCGCGACAACCGTCGCTCGTGATAGCACTACGTGTTGTGCTACGCTCTCCCCGCTGCAAACGCTCCGCTAGTTTACATCGGGGGACTATTTGTTAAAAAAGCGTGCAAAGGTACTGCTTTTTTTTGATATGCGCAAATATTTTGAAGTTTTTTTTGCAAAAACCTACTCTTTTTGTCCTTTTGCGCGGGGATGGGTGGCATTATAGACCTGTTTGATCTGCTCGAAAGTGGTATGGGTATAGACTTGCGTGGTAGAAAGGGACGCATGCCCGAGAAGCGTCTGGATGGTGCGAATGTCGGCGCCGTTATTGAGCATGGTGGTTGCAAACGTATGACGCAGCACATGAGGAGAATGTTTCTTAAGCGTTGACACTTCCCCCATACGCGTACGGACAATCCTATACAAGGTGTACTTGGTCAGATGAGGGAAGAATTTGCCATTGGTGATTGGTGATTGGTCATTGGTAATTTCGGTATCCCGAATTTCCATATACGCCTTAATCTGCTCAATCAGCCCCGGACCGATAGGTACGATACGTTCTTTGCGGCGCTTACCGAAGATACGCACTTGACCTTGCGTGAGGTCAAAATCCGCATCGGTGAGACCCAGCAGTTCTGCCTGACGCATGCCTGTCTGGTAGAGGAGCGACAGGATGAGTTCGTCTCTTGGAGACAAATCCTCTGCGTCATTCAACGCGCGGGACATCTCTTCTTCTCGGAAGAAGACAGGAAGGGGTTTGTCGGCTTTGGGCGGAATGATGCGTGCGGTAATGTCGCGCGGCACTTTCTTGAGGCGCAAAGCCCATTTGTAGAAAGAGCGGAGAGCGGACAGCTTGCGTTTGACCGAACGGGGCGATTGGTGCAGGTTCTCGATCATATCAAGCATCCAGGCTTTGATGTCATCCTCGCCCACCAGTTCGGCGTTAAAGTCCTCGATTTCCCATCCCATAAAGCGGCAGAAGTCCCGGAGGTCGTCATGATACGCCTCCACGGTACGCGGCGAGTACTTGCGCTCAACAGCTATATGTTCCAAAAAATGCCGAATCACGCTGCAAAGGTACAACATTTTTTTGACATACGCAAGTTTTTCTTTACCACTCTTTGTCATTTTTTGCATAAAAATGACTTTTTTCTTGCATATGTCGAAAAAAAGTAGTAATTTTGCAAGCAAAATTGGAAACAGACACTATGACGACGTTGTCACACGAAGAAAAAGAGGCGATAATGAAGGACATGAAGTCCTTTGATGAACCGATGCCTGCAGTAGGAATCTTTTGGTACGACCCCGCAGAGCACGATTTTTTCGGCGTGTACAAAAAAGAACTGACGCCCAAGAAGGTGGAGGACGCGGCAGACAAAGGCTTGCCGTACATCAATTACCAGACCTTGCATCGTCAGATTTGGCAGAAACAGTATTTCAAGGCATTAGCCAACCATGAGCCCACAAAATTTAGCGGGGACTACACACAAGTTCCCCGTGGCAGGGTGGCATGGGCTGTAGATCATTTCGTGGTGTTTGTCGGTCAATGGGCAAAGGATATTGAGGACGAATTGACGGCATTATTGGAGAAATACTTTGCCCTGCCGTATTTTGAGTTCAAGTATGACGAGCATTGGGACTTGGGTCATGGCTGGTCAGGAGATTTGTAAAAAACGATAATCAGTAACAAAAACACTATAATCTTATGAAAAAAATTACTTACTTTCTTCCTTGCGCTTGTAGCAAGTGCGGGAACAGTTTTCGCCGGAACAGTTGCGAGCGGTACGTGCGGCGCAGACGGCAACAACCTTACATGGACCTTGGATGACCAAGGCAAACTCACTATCTCCGGTACCGGAGACATGACGGATTTTACCTATGAATCTCCTGCTCCATGGTATGACATCAGAGAAAGTATCAACACCGTAGTGATTAACAGCGGTGTCACCTCTATCGGAGATCGTGCATTTGAATTATGCAGCAATGTGACCGCTGTGACGATTCCCGACGGCATCACAGAAATCGGTTATTCGGCTTTCCGTTACACGAAAATCACCTCTATAAAGATTCCTACCAGTGTCACATATATGGGAAGTGGGGTTTTCGATGGTTGCGATGACTTGACCGCTATTGATGTAGATGCAGCGAATGAAAATTACTGTTCGGCTAATGGCGTGTTGTTTAATAAAGAGAAAACACAACTGATTCAATATCCGATTGGTAAAACCAGTACAACATACACCATCCCCAATAGCGTTGAATGGATTAGCCAGGATGCTTTTTCCGGTTGCGACAAATTAACTTCCGTGACGATTCCCGACGGAGTCGAAGCCATTGGATTTCGAGTATTCTTATATTGCACCGGTTTGACATCTATCACTATTCCCGCCAGCGTCACGAGTATAGACGATAATGCTTTCTCCGGTTGCACCAGTTTGACCTCATTCGTCTGCTTGGCCACCACTCCCCCTGTCTGCGGCACATATTGTTTCGATGACGTAAAAAAGAACATCCCAGTATTTGTTCCGAAAGCAGCTTTGACGGATTATACTAATAATGAAGCATGGAGCTATTTCACGAACATCCAAACCTTCGTGGCCGGCGGTACCTGCGGCGCCAACCTCACATGGATTTTAGGTGAAGACGGCGTGCTCACCATCAGCGGTTCAGGAAAAATGACCAATTGGGGTACAGGCGATGCTGTCGCATGGGCTTCCAACCGTGCATCCATTAAATCGGTGTACCTCGAAGCAGGCGTGACCAGCATCGGAGATCTTGCTTTTGCTTCCTGCGCCAATGTAACCTCGATTGCTATCCCCAACAATCTTACAGCCATCGGACTCAGCGCTTTCATGAGTTGCTCGGCCTTGAAATCCATTCAAATTCCGCAAGGCGTTACCAGCATTGAGGATTATACGTTCTATGGCTGCAGCGGTCTGACCAAGATCACTATTCCCGCCGGCGTTGCCACCATTGGCGATTATGCTTTCGCCGACTGCTCCGCTTTGCAGTCTATCACCTGCGCAGCGGAGAATGTTCCGAATTGGACGGGCGGCAGTGCCACTACCTTCCGAAACGTGACCAAATCCATTCCGGTTTATGTGCCGGCAGAATCCGTGACCGCCTATAACAACAACGCCGATTGGAAACAATTCACCAATATTCAGGCGATGGCCTGCTCCGCCGCTTCCGGCACTTGCGGCACAAACCTCACATGGAACCTGTCCTGCGACGGTGTACTCACCATCAGCGGTATAGGAGATATGGCGGATTATGAAATGCCTTGGGGAGAAACAGGAAATGGTGCTCCTTGGGATGCGCAAAAAGAAAGTATTACCTCTGTTGTGATTGAAGATGGGGTTACCCGCATTGGAAATTATGCGTTCATCTTTTATCCCAATATAACCTCCTTAACGCTTGGCAACACCGTCAAAAGCATTGGATATCAAGCATTCTCGGGTTGCGGTTTTACGACACTGACCCTTCCAAACAGTCTCACCGATATAGATATGTCAGCATTCTCACAATGCTCCGGTTTGACCGCTGTGTCCATTCCTGCCGGCGTTACAAATATGGCAAGCAGTGCTTTCTCCGGCTGCTACAGTCTGACCGCTATTAATGTGGATCCCGCCAATACGCATTACTGCTCGGTAAATGGCATTCTGTTCGATAAGGACCAAACGGTACTGATGCAATATCCGTGTAGCAAAAAAGGCGCCTACTCCATCCCAAGCAGCGTTACCAAAATTGAATATGATGCTTTCGCTTATTGCAACGGTTTGACCTCCGTGACGATACCCGCCGGTGTCACTGACATTATGGGGTTTGCTTTCTATTACTGCGACGGTTTGGAGTCTATCACCTGCGCAGCTGCGACTCCGCCTACCTGCGGAGATAATTGTTTCTACAAAGTAGACAAGACCATTCCGCTCTATGTGCCGAAAGGAAAAGTAGAGGCTTACAAGGATCCCAGCGCCAACGGATGGAAAGCCTTCAACAACATTCAGGAAATCGGCGGAGGAACAGGCATTGAGCAAGTCACAAATGACCAATCACAAATGACCAATGGCAAGAGCTTTAGCAACGGCCAACTCCTCATCCTCCGTGACGGAAAGGTATATACGGTAATGGGTGCAGAGGTAAGATAATCCTCGTAACAGATACAAAAAAGCGGCGAAATGCCGCTTTTTTGTTAGCTCTGATGTCATAATGTTCTATTTTTCGGGTGATTTGCATAGGTATCGCATAGCTATTGCATACGTATCGCATAGCTGACGTGCCCGCTATTCGAAAATGTTCAATTTTTCTAAAAACTGCGCTACACGTATGCATAGCACGCACGCGCACGTACGCAAACCTTTAAAGTCGCGTACGCGTAAAAGGTCAAAATGGCCGAAATGCCGGGCTAAAATGACAAAATTGCATTTTTTTTGCATTTTTTTTCAAAAATATTTGGTCATGTCAAAAAAAAGCAGTACCTTTGCACGCTTTTTCGTCGGAAGTGTATCGACACGGTGAGATAAGAAGCGAATGAAATGCCTCTATAGCTCAGTTGGTAGAGCACTAGATTTGTAATCCAGCGGTCGTTGGTTCGAGTCCGACTAGAGGCTCCAAAAGATCTTTGAAATTTGGGTGTGTTCCAGAGTGGCCAAATGGGGCAGACTGTAAATCTGCTGTCTTCGACTTCGGTGGTTCGAATCCATCCGCACCCACACAATCGAGAGCTTA
>CAJOFV010000066.1 GCA_905233925.1 Paludibacteraceae bacterium | reverse complement strand
CGATCTGTCGGATAAACCCTATACGTTGACACTTCGCTTGGCGGGCGAACAACTCAGTAATTCATTCCCGATTTCATGGATCTGAAAGCCGGCGACAGGCATTTCGAGGGCTATGATGCGGTCTATTTCATTGCCGGCATCACCTCCATCGGTACGCCGGAAGATGTCTATCGCCGCATCTCGTACGACATTCCGACGCATTTTGCGGACATCATGCCGAGCAAAGAGCAGATGACCTATATCTACCTCAGCGGCATGGGCACAGATCCCAACGGCATACAATGGTGGATGCCTATCAAGGGTGCCACAGAGCAGTATATCAACACGCTCGGTTTCAAGCACGCTTTTGCCTACCGCCCGGCACTGATGCGTTGGGCAAAAGGACAGCGTGGTACCAAGATGCAGCGAATGCAATACGCTTATCTCTACTTCTTTGTGTGCCGAAAGCCATTCCCGCACGATACGCACGGCTATCTGAGCCGCTTCGTCTTGCGGGTAACCGAATACGCCGGTAGAGATGCAGCAGAAAGCAATACTTGTCAGTCCATGCTCTGCAGCCACATTCAGACAGTTACGGTAACAAGCGGCTAAAGCCATTTCCGAAACCCGCTTGGGCTGCATGCCATAAATGGGTCCGACGGTGTGGATTACATGCTTAGCCGGTAGGTTGTCCAACATCTGGGAGTTAGCAGCATTGACGATTGCATCGACCTGCAAACGGGTAATATCCGCCTGCACGACCGAAATGCCGCTTTCTCCGGCGAGGTGGCAAAATACAGGTGTGTGCCCTCCTGTTTCATGATCTGAAACAACCGCAGTTTAGGCAGATTGCCCTCACACGTGGCAAGGGCAATCTCTTTGTGGTCGCGTAAAAAATCCAGTGCCTGCTGCATAATCAGAAGCAGAATTTACCGTTTCCGTTCTTGCGTTCAGCCTCCGGCGCGATGGTCTCAATGACATCCCAGTGCTCCGCGATCTTGCCATTCTCCACGCGGAATAGGTCGTAGAACGATGTGTGCTGACCTCCGAACGAACCCTCACTCACGCTGAGCACAAAGTTACCTTTGCCAAGGATGATATGATTCGTGTCATACACCATTGCTACGCCTGCCTCTGCCATCGCTGCGAGTGCTGCACCCAGACCGTCCAGACCGTCCGCGATCTGCGCGTTGTGCTGAATGTAGTTGTTGCCTTCGTAGTAGCTCGTCAGGTTCTCCGGGTGTTCGCCCATGAGCACGTCGTGTACAAAACCGCGTACTATGGCCTTGTTCGCCTCGGTCTTGTCAAGGTCGGTGATCTCCGTGGCACCGTCGAAGCAGGTATGACCGCTCGGGTTAGCCGTTGCAGGTGTCGACATCAGATTGTCCCAATGCTCCACGATCAGACCGTCCTCAAAACGGAAGATGTCGAAGCCCACTTTCGGACCGAAAAAGTTGTAATCCGTGTGTGCTACTACATAATCGCCGTCTTGGAACACGCGCACGGTGTTCACCGTAGCTTTCTCGGGGTAATCTGCCAGCCCTGCCAGCAGCTTGCCGAATCCGGCCAAACCGTCCTCTGCACCGAGGTTGTGTTGGATGTACTTGTCTGCGTTGATGTACGCGATAGGCTCGTTAGCGCCTGTCTCAATGGCCTTCATAAGTGCCACAACTTTCTCTTCGTTTGTCATAACTTGGTTCTCCTTTTTTGTGCAACCGACCATTGCCAGAACAGCCGCTGCGATGATGAATACTTTTTTCATTTTTATGATGATTTTATTGTCCGTTTTCTGAATGACAGTGCAAAAGTACTACATTTTTATCATTCTCACAAGAAGGCACGGAAAAGTGCGTCACTTACCAAAAAGTTAGTTTTTGCTCAATGAGATATTTACAAAAACAAAAAAAATGCACATTTTTGGCAGAATATCAATAATGCCAACCAAACATTACAGAACTAACGTTTTGTTACTAAATTTCATAAAAATATTTGGTTACTCAAAGAAACTTTTGTAACTTTGTCGTTGAAATCGGAGATTAATCCCCAAATGGCCAAATAAATGGTACATGGTAAATGACTAAATCGTAAATGGTTTTATGCGTAAGATTGTGAAAGAGGTGGATCCTCGCTATTTAAATTGCCCGATTAGGCACGTGATTGACAAGTTCGGCGACAAATGGTCGCTGCTGGTGTTGTACCATCTGCATAAGAATGGCACGCTGCGGTTCAATGAGTTGCATCGTGATATGGCGGATTGTTCGCAGAAGATGCTTTCTCAGACACTCAAACGGTTGGAACAAATTGGTCTGATTGCCCGTACGATCTATCCGGAAGTGCCGCCGCGTGTGGAGTACAACATGACCGACCGTGGCGAATCGCTCATGCCACACATCTCCGCCCTCATCGGCTGGGCAGTGGAGCATTTTGAGGAGATAAAGGAAGCGGAAGCATAATGAATAAGCGCCCCAAAGAAATATCCGGTCGTGAGTGCCTGCTGTACGAATGTGGAGAACATCCGCATGTGCTGCTCATTCAGCCGCTCGGCGAACATGAGCGAAGCACGATAGACAACGAAATCGCTCTCATTCAGAAAGCGGTGCAAGTGCCGTTTGTCATGGCGGCGTTGGCAATTAAGGATTGGGAAGAAGAACTCACACCATGGCATGACCCGAATATATCTCTGCACAAATCGGTGGGTGACCATGCTTTTGAGACATTGACCTTTATTACGGTGCAACTGATGCCGTACGTTTTTGATTGCTACGGCAAGTTACCGATTGTATTAGGAGGATATTCATTGGCAGGTTTATTCGCACGCTGGGCGGTCTGCAAAGAGGACTGCTTCGATGCCGTTGCAGCCGCTTCTCCATCGCTATGGATTGTCGCTTGGAAAGGCTTCTCTGATGCGCATAAAGTGTATGCACGCTATGTCTATCTCAGTCTCGGCGACCGCGAAGAGATTACGCAGAACAAAGCCATCGCACAAGTAGGCAATAACGTCCGCTGGGAGTATGATCACCTGCAACGCACAATAGGTCCCGACCATTGCACGCTTGTATGGGAAAAGGGGGGGCATTTCGTCACTCCGCATCTTCGCCTCGCACGTGCTTTTGCTTGGTGTGTCAATTCGCTAATGAAATGAAAAAGATACTATTCCTACATGGCTTTTATGCTGCGTGCCGGCTGTGGCGTTACGCGAGGCTTTTGCCGGTAAAGCAGACGTGCTCACTCCGGATCTGCCCATGCATCCGAATGAGGCACTTGCTTTCATTTGTGAACTGACAGATAGCGAAAAGCCCGATCTGCTGATAGGCAACAGTTGTGGTGCATTCTACGCACAGATGATAGCTTCTACCCGACCGCTTCCTGCCCTAATTGGCAATCCGCATTTCCGGATGTCGGAGTTCCTAAACCAACGCATCGGGCAGCACGAATACAAGTCTCCGCGCAAGGATGGCAACCAATCATTCGTTATTGATGAAACCTTGGTTGGTGAGTTCGCTGCATTGGAGGCAACTCAATTCCACAACTGCAATCCCGGTTGCCGTGATCGTGTGTGGGGATTATTCGGTGAGCAGGACACCTTGGCACATTTCGAACCGCTCTTTCTGACGCACTATTCACATTCCTTCCATTTCCCCGGAGCTCACACGCCCACTGCCCCGGAGGTTCGCACATGGTACGTCCCCTTGGCAGAACAATTACTGACGCACTATACAAGTCTTTAGGTAGCACAATACCAGCATTTATCTCCTCCGCTTCTGCTTGTAGGCAAGCAGTCTTGCATGTGCGTTTCGACGAGGTCGGGCTTTGCAGGGGTTCACAAGTTCCGCATTGTTGCACAATACCAAATTTGAGCCCTTCGACCTGCTACCCTTAAAAGGGCCCCTTCGAATGTGCGTTCGCACCCTTGTGCGAATAACATGGTTTATGGCAGACAAATCAGATACATCTGTTTGCTCTGCGATAATCCATGTGTATTCCAAATTTTTGTAGCACCTTCCAATCCCTAACGCGGTATTTTTGTTTCAAAATGCACAATTCTGGACGAATTATGAAAAAAAATTTGCAAATGTCAAAAAAAAGTTGTAACTTTGCAGCGTTTTTGGACAAAGGAGTCTATTACACACTTTTTGGAAATATGATTTTGGATCAAATCCTCACATATAAGCTCTTTATAAACCTCGTTACAGCAAGCGCGGCGGCGCATGTATGTATGTATGTATGTATGTATGTATGTGGCGCGCGACGCGCTCACAAGAGGTAGCAAATCAGGCAGATAAACCGACGTATAGGCGGCTGGAGCGTTGTGCTCCTGCCGCTTTGTCGTTTATATAGCAAAAAACAAATCAACTAATTAACCATATTGTTTAACTAAAAATCAAAAAATTATGAGAAAAAAGATTTTTACATTTCTTCTCGCCCTCGCAGCAAGCGTGGGGATGAGTTGGGCAACTGAGAACTCCATTGTCATCAATGGCACACCTCAGGTGGGTGACAACTCGATTTCGTTGACGTATTACTTCGATCCGGCTAATGTGCCCGGCCTCGACCAGGGTTTTGCTCCGACCCTGAAAGTGAAACGCGTGGAAGACGGTATTTTCGACGAAGAGTGGTTGAATTCATATGATATTTCATCCGGTACTAAAAATATCACACTGGACAATCTGGGATCATTCCAAGCCGGAAAGTCTTATGATGTCTGCTTTGCCTACAATAACGGAGGCTGGGTAGATGAAGTATTCCAATCCTTCTCTTTCCCTGCCACTCCCGCTCCGGTGACGGCGGCACGTTTTCTTTACAACTATGACTGCCAGCGCAGCCCGGCTTATCCGCAACAAGGAAGTCCTTGTACACTTAGGGGATTCAGCAATCCGTATGTTGGATATAACGGAATAGGGCGTGATTTGAATACTCCCTTTGGCCCCTGGAAATTGGAGTTCGTGGCATACTATACTCCTTCTAATGATTATGGATGCCAAAGTGTGGTTTCTCAGGCGGTTAATCAATACTACTCGTCTTTGAGTAGTCAAGAAAAAGAGGCAAAACGTCTGGAGGTGCCTATTTTCCGTCTATGGCAATATAATATCGTTGCAGGAGAGTACCAACATGCAGCGTATGGTATTGTTTGCGCGTATGCGGCTGAAGGAAACGCAGAGGATCACGGAGCATTGTTTATTTCTTCCACAAACAATGGTTGCTTCCTTGCCGGTAAGCCGCACGATGCACAAATCAGTCTTTCCTGCGAAAATGACCTGACTACCGGCATGAATAACCTGGTTACTGCGGCATCTGCCACGGATCCTGATTATGATGCTTATATGCCGGTTATCTTATCCATCGACGCTATCGGTACCGTAGAGCTGACCCAGCATTGCAAAGATTTCATAGAAGGTTCGAGCAGCGCGTATAATGCTCTGACCGATGCGCAGAAAGGACAAGTAACCAATTACAGTACGCTGACCGATGCAGAAGCACAATGGGCTGCTTTGGTGGCTGAAGCGAAACCTTATGCAGACGCTGTCGTTGATTTGATTAATGCTATCCCGAATCCGGTTGTTTACACGCAGCAGTGCAAGGATGCAATTGATGCAGCACAAAATGCATATAATGCATTGACCGATGGTCAGAAAATGTTTGTGTCCAATTATGAGACGCTGAAGAATGCTCCGTTCGATCTTATCAACGCCGCTCCGTATGTGCATATTCTCTTTAAAGCAAATGACCAAGAAAGGAAGGTTGAGAATGTTACATTCCCGAAGGAGTTCACAAAAGCAGAGATGGAAACAATGCTTAAAGAACTATACGGTGTTGAAGGAGATTACGATATGTATGCTTATTCTTATGCCGATGCTGTGAATATTTCCTACGAAAAGTGGACAATTTATCCTTTTACGGGAACGGTTAATGTTAATGGTAGTTTGAGTAAGTATGACCCAGAAACAGGTGATTTCGATGATATTCGTATCAGCCTCGAAATCACTTTAGAGCTTCCGCCATATGAGTCCGAACAGGATCCGACTGCCGTAGAGAATGTACAAACCAACCAAGTACAAGCTACCAAGTTCTTCCGCGACGGTCAGCTCCTCATCGAGAAGAACGGCAAGATCTACACCCTCCAAGGCGCAGAGGTTAAATAAATCATAGCCATTAGGCTATCCGTATCGCAAGAGGCGGTTCACGAACATCGTGAGCCGTCTCTTTTTTTGTCAATTACCTACGGTCTGCCTCTTTCTGTCACGTTTGTTCGCCCTGACCGCGATGTGGCGATTACACCGAGGTCGATGGGCATATCTTCCGGAACTAAAGCAAGGGCAGCGCAAGCTGTTCTTTGACTCTCTTTTGTCTCCTATTAGTTACATTTGGGGGGCAAAACGCAGTTTATATTTATTTTCTTGCAGAATTATTTGCATATATCAATAAAAAGTAGTACCTTTGCACTCGAAATTTGTCCCTAAAATGTAAAATAGTGGGGACAAAATAAAGAATTATACTGTGTATAAGAGCATTAAAGATGACATAGAAACAAGGATTGCAAGAGGCGGAAGAGGACGCTTTGTCTTTTTGCAGGATATGGAAAAAGTGGCAGACTACGAGTCCGTCAAAAAAGCATTCCAACGCCTAACGAACGAGAAAAAGCTAATCCGCATCGAAAAAGGAATCTATTGGTATCCGAAAATTGACACGGAGCTTGGACTTGGTGTGCTCTATCCTTCGATTGATGACATTGCAATGGCAATTGCCAAACGTGATAAAATTCGTGTGGCTCCAACGGTTGCGTATGCGCAAAACGCATTAGGATTATCTACACAAGTGCCTGCTAATGTGGTGTTTTACACTGATGGACCGGAACGGCGCGTCAAAGTGGGCGAAGGGAAAGGCATACTATTCTTACATACAAGCGACATGTCGCGATTTGCTTATAAATCACGTTTAATGCAGCTTATAGTAACCGCGCTCGTTGATTATGGAGAGAAAGGAATAAGGGATTCGGATTTCGAAACAATCAAACCTTTCTTAACGCACGTAACTCCGAAGCAATTCACACACGATATCAAACTTGCGCCTATATGGCTACAGCAAAAACTTAAAAAATATGATATACGCAAATCTGAATAACGAACAAAAACTATCCGTCCTCAATCAAGTTAATGCTAAGAACGGACAAGATCTGCAGACCATAGAGAAAGACTGGTGGATAACGCAGGTATTACGCGTGCTCTTTTCTCAACCCTATGCAGAGCATTTGTCGTTCAAAGGTGGCACGTCCTTGAGCAAAGCATGGAATATCATCGAGCGGTTTTCTGAGGACATCGATATCGCCATCAGCCGTGAGTACTTAGGTTTTGCAGGAGAACTCAGCCGCACACAAGTGAGCGATAAGCTTCGTCGTGCGGCGTGTTCGTTCGTGCGTGAGAAAATGCAGTACGATGTGCGTGAAGGCTTAGTTGCGATGGGTATAGCACCTGAAAAATTCAGTGTGCATGTGAATATCACACCTGTTTCCACCACCGATCCGGAAGTCATCTATGTGGACTATCAATCGGCATTGCCCAACTCGGAATATATCGCGCATACCGTCAAAGTGGAAGTGGGCGGTCGTAGTATGTTTGAGCCTTTGCAATCGGTCATGCTCTCTTCCATCATAGATGAGACGTTCCCTAATGCTGCTTTCGTAGAACCGCCTTTTGCTGTCAGTGTCGTTCGTCCGGAACGTACGTTCTTGGAGAAAGTGATGTTACTGCACGAGGAGTTTGCCAAGCCCATGGCAGAAGTGCGTACGGAGCGAATGAGCCGCCACCTGTATGACCTCGAGCGCATGCTGCATACGGATATTGCTGAGCGTGCGCTGAATGATGAAAAGCTATACCGAGCTGTTGTGGAGCATCGTCGTAAGTTCGTCAATCTCAAAGGTTTCGACTACGATACACTCTATCCGCAGTCGCTTTCCCTGGAGATTCCCGCAGACGTGCTTCCGCTCTGGCGCAAGGACTACGAGAACATGCGCGGCTCGATGATCTACGGCAAGTCTGTCTCGTTTGACGAACTTCTTACAGAGATTCGCCAACTCAACGAACATATTCGCACGTTACCTTATAAAAAATAATTCACGGATTTACCGCAGAATCCATAGTTCAACAAAGCATAATATTAACCAACTAATTTTACATTCTTATGACAGAGCAAGTATTGAATGCCATGCGTGCAGCAGGCAAGCCGGTATCGGCAGGTGAAGTAGCCAAGTCCTTGAACGCAGACCGCAAAGAGGTGGACAAAGCCTTTGCAGACCTCAAGAAAGAAGGTGCCATCGTGTCGCCTGTTCGTTGCAAATGGACCGTAGCATGACAATAGAGCAATTTCGTGAACGGATGAAATCGAGGAAGCGATAATCGACGCGCAGCGGAGAAGCTGCTTACGCAGGTATGCCATCATGTCGGATGGTCATGGAAAGAGAGTGGAGGCAGGGCGCATTTGCGTAATGTTATAGAGTATGAATATGACTTTTGAACAGATATATAATCAAATGGCGTGGACGCGGAATCCGGAGAAGGTAGAGGCAAAAGAAGGTGTGATTGCCGTCACGACCAAACCGCACACGGATCTCTGGCAACGGACGTATTACCATTTCCGTAATGACAACGCGCCTGTTCTGCAGATGAAGACAAACGAGCGGTTCTTCTCGTTTGTTGTCAAGACCGATTTCTCGCAGAGTCATCATCGGTTTGACCAGTGCGGCATAGTGATGTACTTGGATAGCGAGAACTGG
>CAJOFV010000065.1 GCA_905233925.1 Paludibacteraceae bacterium | reverse complement strand
TCCAAGTCCCAGCACGCAAAGTACTACAAAAATGTTGTGTTTCATAATGTTATTTCTCCTTATTTTAGTCTGAAAATTATTTTATCTGCATCCGGCATAAGGGTCAAACCAGTCGGGAATATCAAACTGTTCGTTCTCTGCGTAGCCCAGTTCTTCGTCGGCATAAATCTTCTGCATGTACAGCGCAAAGATAGGCAGCGCGGAAGATGCACCTTGTCCGTCCGCCATGGAATCGAAGTGAATCGCACGGTCTTCGCCACCAACCCAACATCCGCTGACCAACGATGGCGTAAAGCCCACAAACCAACCGTCGGAGTTGTTCTGCGTTGTGCCTGTTTTGCCGCCCATAGGCGCTCTGACGCCGTATTTGAAACGCAGGCGCACCCCCGTTCCGTGGTCGCAAACCGAGCGCAGCATGTGAATCATCTTATAGGTTGTTTTTTCGCTCAAAACCTCGTGTGTGCGCGGGGAGAACGTGCCAAGTACGTTGCCGTTATTGTCCTCAATGCGGGTCACATAAAGCGGTTCTACGCGGATACCTTTGTTTGGGAAAGTCGTATAGGCATCCACCATTTCTTCGACGCTCACTTCGCACGGACCGAGACAAAGACTGACAACGGGGTCAAGTTGTCCCTTGATGCCGAACGACTTCATCAGGCGCACCAGTTGTTCGGGCGTAAAGAGCGACATCAGATAGGCTGAAATCCAGTTACTGGACTTCTCCAAGCCCCATTGCAGCGTCACGGTGTCGCCGCGGTTGGAAGCGTGTTCGTCACGCGGCGTCCATTCGTTGCCGTTGGCGTCGTAGAGCGTAATCTGGTCGTTCACCGCCTTGTCGCAGGGCCACATGCCTTCGTCCATTGCCAGCGTGTAGAGATAGGGCTTGACGGTAGAACCGATTTGGCGGCGACCCATCGTTGCCATGTCATATTGGAAGTTTGCGAAATTAGGTCCGCCGATGTAGGCTTTCACATGTCCCGAGTGCGGGTCCATTGACAAGAATCCGCAACGCAGGAAGTACTTCTGCCAGCGAATCGAATCCATCGGCGTCATGGTTGTGTCAATCATGCCGTTGTAGGAGAAAATCCGCATTTCCACCGGTGTGTTAAACGCCTCGGTGATTTCCGCTTCCGAATAACCGGCTTTTTTCATCAAGCGGTAACGCTCGCATTGTTTCATGGAACGTTTCATAATCGCCTCTATTTCAGCAGGTTTGAGGTCACGCGAGAAGGGTGCGTATGATTTCTTTTTCTTCTCTTTGAAGAACTTTTTCTGCATTTCCTCCATGTGTTCCGACACCGCCTCTTCGGCATAACGCTGCATGCGCGAATCAATGGTTGTATAGATGCGCAATCCATCATGATACAAGTCATAATTGCTGCCGTCCGGTTTGCGGTTCTTGTTGCAGAAGCCGTACAGCGGATTGTTGTCCCACTGCTCTTTGTCCAAATGATACTGTTGTTTATTCCATTCCGAATAGTTGGATTCCACAGGCTCTTTGGCGGTCAGCACCAGACGCAGGTACTCGCGGAAATAGGGTGCGCTGCCTTGCTTGTGATCCACGGAACGATAATGCAACGTCAACGGCAAAGCCTTCAGCGAATCGCACTCATTTTCAGTCAGATAGCCGTACTTGCACATTTGGTTAAGGACCGTGTTCCGGCGGTTTGTGGTGCGTTCCGGATGACGGATAGGGTTATATAGTGCCGGATTTTTGCACATACCGATGAGTGTTGCAGCTTCCTCTACTTTCAGGTCTGCAGGTGTCGTAGAGAAATACACATGCGCCGCCGATTTAATACCGACAGCGTTATACAGGAAGTCAAACTGATTGAGGTACATCAGCAGAATTTCATCCTTTGAATAGAACCGCTCCAGTTTCGTTGCAATCACCCATTCGATGGGCTTTTGCATGGCACGCTCGAAGATATTGTTTGCCCTCGGTGACCACAATTGTTTTGCCAATTGCTGTGTCAGCGTGGAACCTCCGCCTGAACGGCCGAGCAGCACAATCGCGCGGAAAAGCGACTTACTGTCAACGCCCGTATGCTCATAGAAACGCACGTCCTCCGTAGATACAAGTGCATCCACCAGATACGGGGACAAATCCTTGTATTCCACGCCGATACGGTTCTCTTTGCGATAGTATCGTCCGAGCGATACCAAATCGCTTGTGAACACTTCGCTCGCATACTTGTTCTTCGGGTTCTGCAGTTCCTCCAACGGCGGCAGATAGCCCACTTTGCCTTCACTGATGCACCAGAACAGCAACACCAGAAACAGACATCCTGCGGCAAACAAGCCCCAGGACCAAACAAAGAACTTCTTCTCAAACGACCATTTGCTCTGCTTCTTCATACCTTATTATATTTAACGACGACGGAACTGCCCCTGTTGCACTTTGCGCATCAGTTTGGCAGTTTGCTCAAATTGTTTGAGGAAACGGTTCACCTCCACGATTGTTGTGCCGCTACCTTTGGCTATACGGTCTTTGCGCGAGCCGTTCAGACATTGCGGATTAGCGCGCTCGTAAGGTGTCATAGAGTTCATGATTGCCTCAATCGGTTTGAACGCGTCATCGCTTACTTCCACGTTCTTCATTGCCTTGTCCATGCCCGGAATCATGCCCATCAGGTCTTTCATGGAACCCATTTTCTTGATTTGCTGCAACTGCGAGCGGAAGTCATTGAAGTCGAATTGGTTATGCGCGATTCGTTTGGATATACGGCGTGCTTCCTGCTCGTCGTACTGCTCCTGCGCACGCTCGACAAGGCTCACTACGTCACCCATTCCGAGGATTCGGTCTGCCATTCGGGAGGGATGGAACACATCCAATGCTTCCATTTTTTCGCCCGTTCCGATGAACTTGATAGGCTTCTCCACCACCGAACGGATGGACAATGCCGCACCGCCGCGGGCGTCACCATCCAATTTTGTGAGAATGACACCGTCAAAATCCAGACGGTCGTTGAACTCTTTGGCGGTGTTCACGGCATCCTGACCGGTCATTGCGTCCACCACGAACAGCGTTTCCGACGGATGGATAGCGGCCTTGATGGCGGTAATCTCCTGCATCATCTGCTCGTCAATCGCCAAGCGGCCTGCTGTATCCACAATAACCACGTCATAGCCGTAGGTTTTGGCTTCCTTGATGGCGGCTTCAGCTTTCTTCACAGGATTGGCTTCGTCGAGCCCGAGATAGGCTTTCGCATTGACTTGCTCTGCCAGTACGCGCAGTTGCTCGATGGCGGCCGGACGATAAACGTCGCATGCTACAAGCATCACGCGTTTGTTCTTCTTCGTTTGCAGGTAATGCGCGAGCTTCGCGGCGTGGGTGGTTTTACCGGAACCTTGCAGACCCGCCATCAAAATGACGGCCGGATTGCCTTTCAGATTCAGTTCCACGCTCTCCGAGCCCATTAACTCCGCCAACTCGTCATGCGTTATTTTCACCATCAACTGCCCCGGGCGTACGGACGTGATAACGTTCTGACCGAGGGCTTTTTCCTTTACACGGTCGGTGAATTGTTTGGCGGTTTTGTAGTTCACATCCGCTTCCAATAAGGCTTTACGGATGTCTTTGACGGTCTCCGCAATGTTAATCTCGGTAATACGACCCTCACCTTTGAGAATCTTGAAACTCCGCTCTAAGCGTTCACTTAAATTATCAAACATATTAGCACAATTTACAGGTTTGAATATGCAATCCGCACATTTAGCGTGCAAAAATACAAAAAAAATTTGATACGTGCAAATTTTTTTGTACCTTTGCAGCCGATTTGAGAAAAAATATCGTCATATTGCTCTTTACGCTTGCCGTTTTGCCCTTGTTTGCGGCGAAAGAAGAGACGGAAAAGAAGAAGCTCGACATGGATTACCGCGTGTCTTTCCGTGGCGGGGTGATGACCAATGACCTCTTCGGCAACGAAAAACTCAAAGAGTTTTGCCCGTATGTCAATCCGACGTTGGGCGGTGAGTTTGCCATCGCATTTCATCCGGACTGGCAGGCGCTGCATGAGTGGAACGATGCGTCTGTCGGTGTGGCGCTGTCGGCATATTATTTAGGCAACGATGACAAATTGGGCTATGCGATAGCGCCCTATACGTTTTTGGACGTACCCTTTGTGCGCTTGCCGCATTTCGTGTTGGGTTTGCGACTAGGGTTTGGTGTGGCATTCCTGACCAAAACCTACTTCAATACCGCCGATCCCGATAACCTATACACATCGCTGAAAGCCTCGCAGGGCAACCAGTGTATCGGAAGCGTCTTCAATTTCCATTTCCCCGAAGCTATTTATCTGGAGTTCCCGATTAAAGCGGGGTGGAGTATTACCGCCGGAGGCGGATGGTATCACTTCTCCAACGGCAGTACGATTCAGCCGAACACGGGCTATAATATCTTCTGCGCAGAAGTCGGCACACGCTATACGCCGACCACCAACGCCGAACCGCGCAAGTGTTGGGCGGGAAATTCTGACAGTCGCAAAAAGAAATGGGAACTGGAAATGGCTTGGGCAGGTGCCGCGCGGCAGGTTTATTACAAGGACAAACAGACCTTCTTCGGCTTTACCTTGCAGGTGGCAGCCTATTGGCGGGCGCATAATGTGTTCCGTCTCGGCGGAGGACTGGATTTGTTCTATGATAATTCCTACAGACAGCGCGAGACCAGTTTCGGCAAAACGAACCTGAAAGCTGCGCGGGAGAACGGTGCCGATTGCTGGCGGTTGGGCATCAGCGTACAGCCCGAACTGGTAGTTGGTAAACTGACCTGTGGTTTCCATCTTGGCATGTATCTTATTGACGGTGTCAAGGCGTTGGAAGTTGGCACCGTGGAAGAACAGCAGAAGTATCTTACGGACGCACAACGCGCCGAATATGCTGCCACAGGTCGTGTGACGAAGGGGCTTGTTTATCCCTATGACCTCGGCAATGCCGGTCAGGGCGGGCATCCGGACGGCTGGTTATACACGCAGCTTGTATTGCGTTATCACTTGCCGTGGCATATATTCATACAAGGCAACATGAAAACCCACATTTCCAAAGTCGAATTCATCTGCCTCGGTCTCGGAGCGTACTTGTAAAGAGAAACAGACACAAAAAAAGAGACGGCTTGACCGTCTCTTTTTCATATCGTTCAGTTCGGGAATTACTTCACTTCCTCGAAGTCAACGTCCTCGGCAGTGGTGTTGTCGGAAGAACCGTTGTCGGTCGGACCTTGCTGCGGGCCGGCTTGTGCGCCGCCTTGCGCGTTAGCTGCGTTGTACATCTCCTGTGAAGCAGCCTGGAAAGCCGTCATCAATTCGTTGTTGTAACGCTCACACGCATCAGCATCCTTCTTCTCGTAAGCCTCTTTGAGGTTCTTGAGTGCTGCCTCAATCGAAGCCTTTTTGTCAGCCGGAATCTTGTCGCCAAGTTCTGCCAACTGCTTTTCGGTTTGGAAGATGGTGGCATCTGCTTTGTTCAGCTTGTCCGCCGTCTCTTTCGCCTTCTTGTCGGCTTCGGCGTTGGCTTCAGCTTCGGCTTTCATGCGCTTGATCTCGTCATCGCTGAGACCGCTGGACGCCTCAATACGAATCTTCTGTTCCTTACCGGTGGCTTTATCCTTGGCGGTAACGTTCAGAATACCGTTTGCGTCTATATCAAAGGTCACTTCGATTTGCGGTTCGCCACGTCTTGCGGGCATGATACCATCGAGGTGGAAGATACCGATTTGCTTGTTCTGTGCCGCCATCGGACGCTCGCCTTGCAGAACTTTGATTTCTACGCTCGGCTGGTTATCCACGGCAGTGGTGAACACTTCCTGTTTCTTGGTCGGGATAGTGGTGTTCGCCTCAATCATGCGGGTCATCACGCC
>CAJOFV010000064.1 GCA_905233925.1 Paludibacteraceae bacterium | reverse complement strand
CGCACCCCATGTCTTTCAGCATTGTTATCTGGTGTCGCAGCGCGTCTTTGTGCACGGCAGCGCCCAACGGTCCGAGGTCGTGGTGGTTGCACACGCCTTTGAACTTCCGTGTCACGCCGTTCAGTTGGAACCCGTGCTCCGGCGTGTAGCTGATGCTGCGTATGCCGAACCGTGTCTCGCGCTCGTCCAGCACTTCGTCGCCTTTTATCACTTGCGTACGCGCAATATATAAATGCGGTGTCTCGGGGCTCCACAGCGCAGGGTTTGGCACTTCCGCTGCGCCCGTTTGGCCGTTTATCGTCGCCACGACCTTGCCGCCGAACAGAATATCCGTCTTAACCGCTAACCCGCTCATCTGCTCACCCGTTAACCCGTCCACTCCATCATTCACCTCGACGGCGATTTCCACCGTTGCTTTGTCTGCGCTTATTTGCGGTGTGCGCACGAGCACGCCGAACGTCGGGATATGAACAGGGTGGCTTTCCACCAGATGCACGTTCCGGTAGAGTCCTGCTCCGGGGTACCAGCGGCTTTGCTGCGGTTTGTTTTCCAGGTAGACATCAATATCCACGCTGTCGCCGGTGATGAGGTGTGGGAGGATATAACAGTCGAAGGTGTTGTAGCCGTACGGCCAGTAAACCATTTCTTCGCCGTTCACATACACGTCTGCATGTGACATAGCGCCGTCAAAGACGAGCGTATAGAATTTGTCCTTATTGACTGGCACGCGGGTGTGGTAATGTCCTTTTCCCATCCACGGCAGCCCGCCGGAGCGGCCGGTTTTCCAAGTGGGAACGCTTTCGCCGTTCTGCCAGACGGCTACTTCCTGCAGGTCGTTTGCACGGTTGAACGCACCGCTAATCGCCCAGTCGTGGGGGACGGTTACGTGGTGCCAGGTGGTATCTGCATCGGGCATTTGGGGAGAGGGCAGTTGTTGAAAATCCCAACTGCCCAACAGGGTGCTGATGGCAAGCAGTAGTTTGAACATGAGGTGTGTTTTTATGGTAATTTGCGGCAAAGGTACGACAAAAATTTGGAATATGCAAATATTTTTCTCTTTTTGTTCGGATTTTGCTAAAAAAGTCAAAAAAAAGTGCGACTCCTCGCACTTTTTTTACTTTCCACTTTCCACTTTTTACTTTCCACTTTAAACTTTCCACTTTCCACTTTTCGAACCCGTTTTCCCCGACGGTCGCCCGACAGTGCCCCGCGAAAATCATTCGGCGGTGACCCGCCGGTGTTCCGAAAGTCGAAGCCGCTAGAACCGGGCTATACAAGGGATGTATGAAAAATAAAAGAGACGAAGCACTATGACCGTGCTCCGCCTCTTGGGAAATGTATGGAAATCCTATTTATTTCACCTCTGCGCCAACGGCGTTGTACATCTTGCCGTCACGGATGATGTAGAGCCGACCGTCGCGCATCACTTTCTGAACATCATTCAATCGCCCGTTTTCAATGGTTTCTACGCCCATTTCGGAGCGCGCAGCAGCAAGAGCTGCATCCACATCTTCAAGAATCTTCTTGATGGCCGGATCCAAAATGGCAATGTTCTCCGTCACGGACTTGGTGTCATCCCATGTAAGGGCATCAATCTTGTCCTGCGCATCCTTGACGATTTTCTTGCACTCGGCATTATCATTCGGCAGCAACTTGTCGCCAACAAAGTCTTTGAGGGCTGCTTTGCCTTCTGTCATGACAGTCGTGATTCCGTCATCCAGCGTCATTTGGGCAACAGAAATAGCCGCATTAACCTCCGCCAACGTAGAGGCAGGATTGTCATAAACACCCTCGGCAGCCTCTATCGCGGTCTTGAACGAACTCAACTCGGAAGCAGGTATGTACTGCGCCGCAAAGTCATAGAGTGCATTCATGTCATCAATCAACGCTTTCAGTTGTGCTTTCGCATCCGTGATAGCCTTCGAACTGGTGAAGTAACCCGGCGCGCCGGCTTTGTCCAAGCGGGCGTATGAAGCATCCACATGCTCGGAATCATAAACCGTTCCGTTCCCGCCGACCAACGATGTGCAACCGACGAACATGTTCGTCGATGATGCCGTCGATGATGCCGTCGTTGTGCTCCAGTCACCATCGCAGTAAATAGTCTTAAGGGCAGAGCAGCCATAGAACATAAGATTCATCGTGGTTACCTTCGTCACATCGAACGACCGCAAATCCAGCGTGGTGAGTTTCTCACAATTGCGGAACATGTTACTCATATTGGTTACTTCGGAGGTATTCAGGTATTCCAGATGTTGAATTTCACGCAGTCTTGAGAAATAATAGAACCAGCCGCTCGTGCTCTTCGGACGGGCATTTTGTATCTTCTCGTCAAAGACGACGGTCATGATTTCCTCATAAGGCAGGTCATCCCATTTTTTCTGGGGTATACCGCCTTTCTCGGCACGCTTGTTGTCAAAATAGATGGTCATGGTTGCCGAGGCATCATTATATACGGCATAAATCTCCGGGCCATCCTCCAAAGCGAAGTATCCGGGGGCACCGGCTTTGTCCAAGCGGGCGTATGTAGCATCCACATGCTCGGAATCGTAAACCGTTCCGTTGCCGCCCACAATCGCAATGCAATAGGTGAACATGTCCGTCGAAGTGGCAGTCGTTTTACTCCAGTCACCTGCACAATAGATGGTCTTAAGCTCAGAGCACCAGTAGAACATACTATTCATATTGGTTACCTTCGTCACATCAAACGTCCTCAAATCTACCGAGGCGAGTTTCTCGCAATTGCGGAACATGGCAGACATATCGGTTACTTCGGAGGTATTCAGATAGTCCAGATGCTGAATGTCTCTCAATCTTTTGAAATAGTTGAACCAAAGGCTGGTGCTCTTCGGGCGGGCGGCTTTCATGCTCTCGTCAAATACAACGGTTGTGACGTCTTCGATAGAGAGGTCATTCTCCCAGTCGGTTGTACCGCCTTTCGTGGCAATCTGGTTATCATAATAGAGCGTCATGGTAGCTGTGGCATCATCATATACGGCATAAATCTCCGGACCTGGCACCAAAGCAAAGTATCCGGGCTCTCCGGCTTTGTCCAAGCGGGCGTATGAAGCGTCAAGATGACCGCCATCATAAAGCGTTCCGTTTTCACCCACAATAGAAGCGCACCCCTGGAACATGTTCGTTGACGTAGCAGTCGTTTTACTCCAGTCATTCCCGCAATAAATGGTCTTGAGGGTATGGCAGCCCCAGAACATTCTGTCCATCTTGGTGACCTTCGTCACATCGAACGTCCGTACATCTACCGAGGCGAGGTTATCACAACCGTCAAACATACCATACATATCGGTCACTTTGGAGGTGTTGAACGTCTTCAAATCCAGCGAAGCAAGTTTCTTACAGCCGCGGAACATGTATCCCATGTCTGTTACTTCGGAGGTGTTCAGGTAGTCCAAGTGCTGAATCTCTGTCAGGTTCGTGAAGTTAGAGAACCAAACAAGGGTTCTTGTCGGACGGGCATCCTTCATACTCTCGTCCATAACCACGGTCGTGATTTCTGCACTCGGGAGGTCATCCCACCAGTCGGTAATCATGCCTATACCATGATGAAGCGTCATGGTTTTCGTTCCTGCATCATAAACGGCATAAACCGGTTCTTTTTCCGTAAAGTAACCTTTCTGACCGTCTTTGTACGGACGGGCATATTCTGCGTTGGTTTTTTCGGCATCGTAATTCGGGAGGCTTGAACAATAGCCAAACATACCCGAGGCATTGGCAGTGGTTGTACTCCAGTCAGCATTACAGCGAATAGTTTTCAGTTTCGAACACCAGTAGAACATACCACCTAAGTCGGTGACACTGCTGATGTCAAAACTCCGTAATTCAATGGTTTCCAATTTGTAACAGTGAGCAAACATATATGACATGTCTGTTACTTTCGCGGTGTTAAAGCTGCTAAGGTATAATTGGGTGAGTGCAGAACATTCCCAAAACATATAGGACATGTCTGTTACTTCGGAGGTATTCAGATAGTCCAAATGCTGAATCTCTGTCAGGCTTGTGAAGTCAGAGAACCAGTTATTGGTGCTTGTCGGGCGGGCATCCTTCATGCTCTCGTCCAAAACCACGGTCGTGATGTCCGCGTATGGAAATACACTCTTCCATTTGGTATTGCTACCAAAACCGTAATAGAGCGTCATGGTTGTATTGGCTGCATCATAGCGGGCATATACCTCCGGGGCTTTTTCTGTGAAGTAACCAATCTGACCGCTTTTGTTAGGACGGGCATACTCTCCGTTCGTTTTTCCGGAATCGTAATTCGGGAGTTTCGAACAGTAACCAAACATATCCGCGGTATTGGCAGTGGTTGTACTCCAGTCAGCATTACAGTTGATAGTTGTCAGTTTCGTACAAGCCCAGAACATACCAGCCAAGGAGGTGACACTGCTGATATCAAAACTCCGCAATTCAACGGTTGTAAGTTCGGAACAGAAACTACACATAGCGGACATGCTTGTCACTTTCGAGGTGTTAAAGCTGCTAAGGTCTAATTGAGTAAGTGCAGAACAATACTGAAACATACTCGTCATGTTCGTCACCTTTGCGGTATTGAACGTACTTACATCCAGTGATTCCAACTTCTTGCATTGGTTAAACATGCCATTCATACTCATCACCTCGGAGGTATTCAGATAATCCAAGTGTTGGATTTCTGTAAGATTTGTAAAGCCGCTGAACCATTCGGTTGTCGAAGCCGGACGGGCTTTTTTCATGCTCTCGTCAAAGATGACGCTGGTAACATCTTTACGCCAATCTTCGGTCATCCAACCGGACACGCCTCCACGGCTTGCACGTTGGTCGTCATAATAAAGTGTGATACATTTAGTTGATGAATTAAATACCGCATAGATTTCGTCTGCGGCTTTTGCGCTGAAGCCTGCTGTCAGCAGCAACAGCATAAATAAAGATAAAATCTTTCTCATAACAATTTGATTTTTAGTTAAACAATTAAGTTAAATAGTGTTGGTGTTAACGATTTAACAACAAAAAGCGACAAGTGCGCATTGCACCTGCCGCCTGTTAGTCGGTTATATGATATATTTTGCTATTTGTTTTCTGCGAATACCCCCCCCCATGCGCATGTCAGCGCTATTCGCGCTGTTTGCGGGGCATTATATGTCAGTTCGTGGAGCATGATTATACTTGCAATAAATATTCGGGAGCGATGTCCAATTTGCCATCCAGCCAACTGACCGTCCAGCCGTCCAATTCAAACCGGCTGAAAGTCTTTTTGTCTTTCAATGCAGCAAACAAAGGGTGTGACGCAATGTAATCCTTCGCGTCAAACACCTTTATGGTGCCATTCGAAAACGTTAATTCCAAACGGTACTCACCTAAATACTTTGCGTTAGTAATCCAAACAAGTTCCATATTATTCAAGCGGTTTAATATTAATAATCTCCTCGCCATTCTCGATGCGAAGCCAGTTTTGCTTGAGTTCTTCTTTGTTCTGGTCGTACCATTCATACACCATGTTGACCACTCTGCGAGGTAAGTTACCGTTTAACTCACCGGTTTTGATGTCCATCGTGGCTCGGTAATCGTTGTAACGAATGTGAAAATGCGGAGGATTATGCTCCGAATTGTACATTGTAATTACAATACCATAAAAACGACTGATTTCAGGCATAACAATATATTATTTTCATTTCACGCTGCAAAATTACTGTATTTTTTTGGAACGTGCAAGTTTGGCGGTTATTTTTTGTTATTTTTTGCTATATTGAAGTGTCAAAAATGAGAAAAACGGGGTAAATGGCAGAAAAATACGAAAAAAAGGCATAAATATTTGTGTATGTCAAAAAAAAATAGTACCTTTGCACGCTTTTTCGGCGTGCACGGGCGACATACATGCACACGCATATATAAAGACCGTGAGCCGGAGAGGTGTAATTAACGAAAAAAATAACCAAATTATTAACCAAAAAAGTTTAAGATGCCAACAATTCAACAATTAGTTAGAAAAGGAAGAGCAGAACTTATCGACAAGAGCAAGAGCCCTGCATTGGACAGCTGCCCTCAACGTCGTGGCGTATGTGTACGCGTTTACACAACAACTCCCAAGAAGCCTAATTCCGCAATGCGTAAGGTGGCACGTGTTCGTCTGACGAACCAGAAGGAAGTGAATGCCTACATTCCGGGTGAGGGTCACAATCTGCAGGAGCACAGCATCGTGATGGTACGTGGCGGTCGTGTAAAAGACCTGCCGGGTGTACGTTACCACATCGTTCGCGGTACGTTGGATACCGCCGGCGTGGCAAACCGCCTGCAGCGCCGCTCGAAGTACGGTGCGAAACGCCCGAAAGCGAAGAAGTAAGCTCAAGAATTAACTAACTAAACGTTCCATACGCTGGGACAGATTACAAATGGGTTGATCGGTTGAGTAAGACTCCACGAGTTGGGGACTGAAGAGATTAGACAGCCAAAAACAAAAGTACAAAAATGAGAAAAGCAAAACCAAAGAAACGTGTGATCCTGCCGGATCCGGTATTCGGCGAGGTAATGGTGGCCAAGTTTGTGAACCACCTGATGCTTGACGGAAAGAAGAACACGAGCTATCATGTGTTCTATACCGCGCTCGACCTCGTTGGTCAAAAGACCAAAGATGCCGAGAAGTCCGCATTGGACATCTGGAAGCAGGCACTCGACAACATCACTCCGTTGGTAGAGGTTAAGTCAAAACGTATCGGTGGTGCGACCTTCCAGGTGCCGACCGAGATTCGCGCCGACCGCAAAGAGTCGATTGCGATGAAGAACATGATTAACTTCGCGCGCAAACGCGGCGGTCACTCCATGGCGGAGAAGCTGGCAGCGGAGATTATGGATGCCATCAACAACCAGGGTGGTGCCTTCAAACGTAAAGAGGATATGCACCGTATGGCTGAGGCTAACCGTGCATTTGCACACTTCCGCTTCTAATTTGAAGATTTGAAAATTTGAAGATTTGAAGATTGGATGGCAAAGCAAAATCTGAAATATAATAGGAATATCGGTATCATGGCTCACATCGATGCCGGTAAGACTACTACTTCAGAACGTATTCTCTACTACACCGGACTGACCCACAAACTTGGTGAGGTGCACGACGGT
>CAJOFV010000063.1 GCA_905233925.1 Paludibacteraceae bacterium | reverse complement strand
AATCGCATCTTCGCGTAATGGTTTGGGGCAGGGACTTTCAGTTTCCTGCCCCTGCTTTTTATTCTACTGCTGCTCGCATATGAGCATCTATGAAAAAGGGCATTTTTAATTGGTCGCTTTGCGAAATGGGGAGAAAAAAGAAAAAATGCACTTCCTATTTACATGATTTTACACTTTTCTCTTGTGTATGTCACAAAAAAGCAGTATCTTTGCAGCCGTAAATCCGCTATCAAGTACGATACATACACGATAGATATACGTTACATACACGTTAGATAAACGTCATATTCGGCTAACAACGCCGGCAGAACACGCTAATCTGACCCTAATTTGTTAGACACATGGCACACATCGAACCAACCCGCCCTTCCGTTTGACCATTTCAGTGGCAAACTCTCATCCAAAGAACGTATCGTCATGCGCACCCGCAATGGTCGCACGCACGCGTACGCAATCCTTAATCCATATACCGGACCTCTTGCCGAGAGCCGCAAACGCGCTATCAGCACTTTCTCTGAAGCCGTGCACCTCTGCAAAACGGAGATGTCCGATCCCGACCGTCTCGCCTATTGGCAAGACCGTTATCTCCAATACCGCAAAGCCGCGAACAAACATGTCGGACGTGCCAACACCAAGTTCCTCGGCACAACCTCCGACAAGTTCTATTCCACACTCCGTGGCTTCATCATAGCCTCTCTCTGCGCGTCTAAAACAGATTCGTAAGTTTCGTCCATTTGCCGATATACTATTCGGCGCCCTTTCATGCCCTCTCTCGCCAAAAAGTTTCGTCCATTTGCCGAAATAGTATTCGGCATCAAAAGAATTTCCCCCGAAAACTTGCGTATCTCAGATTTTTTTTGTAACTTTGCGCCAAAATTTGGCGCACATGGCAAACGACACTTGGCATTGGCAACAATACGGCAGCGCTTGGCGCGGCATCGGCATCTACCACATGATCCTTTTGGTACCTTCCCGCGAACCTTTGCTTGGCAAACTCGTCATCCCCGACGATGACCCCATGCAGGCCTACGTGGAGCGCTCCGAACTCGGCAAAGCCGTCATTCACGACCTCGCCCAAATCTCCCAACGACACCCCGAGATCAAACTGCTCCAGTACTGCCTCATGCCGAACCACCTGCACGCCATTCTCCACGTCACAGCCCCAATGTCGCAAGGCATCCTCGCTGTCGTCCGTGGCTTCTGGCAAGGCGTCAAAAAACTCTCCCTCGACCCTACCACCCACAAGGTTTCGTCCATTTCCCGAAATAGTATTCGGGATCAAAAGGAGGTTTCGTCCGTTTCTAATGAGGTTTCGTTCATTTCCCGAGATACTATCCGGGACACCCAGGTTTCGTCTGTTTCCCGAGATACTATCCGGGAGCAAAATGTCATCTTCACGGAGAAACCCTTCCTCCGCCCCATGTCCACACACGGCCAACTCCAGTCGCTGATCCGCTATGTCCAAATGAACCCCGCCCGCCTCGCTACCAAGCGCCTCAAACCCGGCTTCTTCTGCGTCCAACACAACGTCGAGATCAACGGTCGCACCTACGATGCCGTCGGTAATATCGGTGTCCTCATGGAGCAGTTCCGCAAGCCCGTCCACGTCCGTAGCATGTGGGTCAAAGATGCCACTGAACATGGCTACGACCAGCCCCTCAAAGACTACAAAGCAGGCTGTCTCGATGCTGCCTCCAAAGGCACAGTCATGGTCTCGCCTTTCATCTCTCGCGATGAACAGGAAGTGCTCCACGCGCTCATTCATGACAATCGCTATATCATCTATCTCTCCGACAACGGCTTCGGCAATTACTTCAAACCCTCCGACCTCCTTTTCGATGCCGTCGCTTCTGGTCGCCTCCTCATCCTCTCTCCCTGGACGCACGAACCTAACAAACGTACCATTACACGCGCCGAGTGCGTCGCCCTCAATCAGATGGCAGAGGAAATCTCCGCCTCCCATTAAGTTTCGTCCATTTGCCGAGATATCATCCGGCATCCTCAAGTTTCGTCTATTTGCCGAGATATCATCCGGTGCCTTCATCATCTCCATCCGACGTCCTTTTACGCCCTCCCTTACCCAATAGTTTCGTCCATTTGCCGAGATATTATCCGGGTCAAATAGTTTCGTCCATTTCCCGCAATATAATTCGGGTCACATAGTTTCGTTTATTTGCCGAGATATCATCCGGTGCCTTCATCATCTCTATTCGGCGCTCTTTCACGCCATCCCTCGCAAAAAAGTTTCGTTCATTTCCCGAGATATTATCCGGCATCAAATAATATTCTCCATCAAAATCAACAAATTCCGCACTTTCATGCTTCAAAACTTGCATATTTCAGAAAAAAGTTGTACCTTTGCAGCCGCAAAGCTGCAAATGCAAAAGCCGCTGAGCTCAGCAGCGTAAAAAAGCGGTATAGAGAAGAATTTAACAAATGAAATATACTGTAGTCATAGAGGAGATATTGCGAAAAGAGGTCGTTATTGAGGCAGAAAATTCGGAGGAAGCGAAAGAAATAGCCGAAGCGCTTTATCGCAAAGGAGAGATCGTTCTGGACGCAGGTGATTTCATAGGAGAACCGACAATAACTTGTAACTAAAATCAAGACATAAAAACATCCGCAGCGGCGGAGTAAACATATTTATTAATTAGCGTTTGCTATTTGTCTATTCGCACTGAAACGTAGGAAATTTCAAGAATAAGCAAATTAGAAAGAACAGTAGCAAACCCGCAGTTTTTGCGGGCGACTTGTCTTTCTATTGGTGCTATTCCTACGACCACAGTGCGAGCAAGTTTGCCCGCATTTTGTATTTATACAGGTCGTAGAAGCAGAATAGGAAAGGTAGCAGACAGTAAAATGCTATCTAATGAAAATCACCGAATCGGTCGCCAAACCATTTATTAAGTGGGTTGGCGGCAAGACACAGCTCATTGAGCAATTAGAAGCTTTGCTTCCGGCTGATTTTGATGAATGGAAAGAGGTGACGTACATTGAGCCTTTTGTGGGCGGAGGAGCGATGCTCTTCTATATGTTACGCACACACGCCAATATTCAAAAAGCCGTTATTAACGACATCAATTCAGATCTGACGACGTGCTACAAGGTAGTGCGCAATCATCCGTCTGAATTGGTGGAATCTCTGCAACAGATCCAAGATGAGTATTATGCACTCATATCCAAAGATGAGCGTAAGGCTTTCTATATGCAGCGGCGTGACGAGTTTAACACCAAATCGTTAGACCCGATCCGTAACACCACACTATTCTTTTTCCTAAACCGTACTTGCTTTAACGGTCTTTATCGTGTCAATAAAGCAGGTCTTTTCAATGTGCCTTTCGGTCGTTATGATCATCCGCAGATATGTGATGCCAAGACGATTTATGCGGATAGTGCGTTATTGCAAAAGGTAGAGATATTTACCGGAGACTACCAGCAGATTTTTCCTTTTGCACAAGGGAAGACGCTCTTTTATTTCGATCCGCCTTACCGTCCTTTGAACAATACCAGCAGTTTCAACGATTACACCAAAGAGGCCTTTAATGACCTCGCGCAAGTTCGTTTGAAAGAATTTTGCGACACAGTTGACGCATCCGGCTATCATTTCATGCTGAGCAATTCGGATTGTCAGGATGGTTTCTTTGATGATCTCTACAGGCAATATACGATTGAGCGTGTTTTTGCATCGCGTAGTATAAATGCGAACCCCAACAAACGCGGCAAACTGACCGAAATCTTGGTGCATAATTATAAAGAAGTAAAACAAAATCAATTATTCTAAACTATGGCAGCACATACTACAGCACAATTCGATTTGTTCATGTCCCAACTACGCGAGACGAACGCAACACTTGATTTCTACTGCGACTTTCCGAAAATTGCGCGCAATGTAGCAGACATCGAAATAAGTCTTAATACACTCAATTATCTCATCGGAAAAGAAAATCTCCGTGAAGCAGTTGAGGCTCTTTGGAATCGGGACAAACGCGTATTCGAAGTAATGGATATCCTCATAGCGACGCGCAAGAAAGACGATAAGAAATACATCGACTACGATGGTTCTATGCACTCTATCCACTCGCTATTTCACTCGGTAGATGGAGTAATGAAATTTATAGAGGGAACAGGTCTTGATAAGGTTTTCAAAAACAAAGAAGTCAAGGATTTAGTGGATTATGTCTTTGGTGTTGAAACAGGTCTTGATACGAACGCGCGCAAGAATAGAAGCGGAGAGATTACAGAGACGCTTGTGGCTCGTATCTTTACAAATGCGGGAGTTAAGTACCGCGAACAAGTGTCATCCAAAGAGTTCCCGGCTATTTCGGCTGTGCTTGGAGCTGACCAAAAAGTTTTTGATTTTGCGGTTTCTGCTAATGGAAAAACCTATCTCATAGAGGTGAATTTCTACTCAGGAGGTGGTTCTAAACTCAACGAAGTTGCTCGCTCCTATACGGATGTTGCGCCAAAAGTAAACGGAGTGCCGGGCTTTGAGTTTGTGTGGATTACCGATGGAATAGGTTGGAACAGCGCACGCAATAAATTAGAAGAAGCGTTTGCGGCTATTCCGAGCATCTACAATCTAACGACCATTAGTGAATTTATCGAACGTGTCAAATAACGCAACATATCCCGACTTCCGCATCCTGCAAGGCGATTGCATGGAGCGGCTGACCGAGATAGAGGACAACTCTATTGATGCTATCTTTGCTGATCCGCCGTACTTCCTGAGTAATGGCGGAATTAGCGTGCAAAGCGGCAAGCAAGTGTGCGTGGACAAAGGAGAATGGGACAAAGGTGGCACGCCCGAATACATCTATGAGTTCAATCGAAAATGGCTTGGTTTATGTCGCTCCAAACTGAAAGAAAACGGCACGATTTGGATTAGTGGCACGCACCACAACATCCACGTCGTTATGCGCTGTTTGCAAGAGCTCGGCTACAAAGTGCTCAATACGATCACTTGGCAGAAAACAGATCCGCCACCTAATTTGTCGTGCAAGTATTTTAATTTCTCTACCGAACTCATCATATGGGCGCGCAAGTCGGAAAAGAAAACGCACAAGTTCAACTACGAGACCATGAAACAACTGAACGGTGGCACACAAATGACCGATGTGTGGCGTATTCCGGCGGTGGGCTCATGGGAGAAACTGCAAGGCAAACACCCGACGCAAAAGACCTTGCGTCTATTGTACCGAATCATCCTTGCTTCTACCAACGAAGGCGATACAATCCTTGACCCGTTCAGTGGTTCAGGCACGACCGGTATTGCCGCTAATCTGCTCGGACGCAAGTATATCGGCATCGAGCAAGATCCTTCTTTTGTGGATTTGTCTTTGCGTCGCCGCGAAGCCTTAGAGGACGACCCGATACGCAAGAAACTCTTTGATAAAATGCGTGAGAACGGGCAAGAGGCAACGGTTCTGGTGAACCACATGCGCGAGAAAGACCGCGAACTGGCGATGCAATTAGGCATAACGTACACGCGTGCCGGAGATAGTAAGGGTTCATTGCTTGTCAAACAAGGCTTTGAGCGTTTGGGTTATATTTGCCTGCACACCAACGGAGACAATCCGCAACTATTTAAGCAGACCAACAAAGGTTTTCGGATTTATACGGCGAAAGATTTGCAGAACATAGGCTTTTCTGCCGAGAACGCACCATATTATGCGGTTTTCCTCTTTGACCCGAACAAACCCATTCCCTTCGACCAAGAGATAGACCTCCACAAGAAGAAATACACCCAAGTGGCGCACATTGAGCCATTACGGAGTTTTATTACTATAAAGTAACCGATGGAGAAAGTTCTCCGTCCAAACATAAAAACGCGGCGCTAGTGGTAAAGTGCCGCGTTTTCTTATTTTGTCTTTTGTCCGGCATAGTATGCCGCTTGTCCCGTCCAGTGGCATTTTTGCCGCCGTTGGATTCTTTGTATTGTGCCGACTGCCAGTCGGCTTTCCCCTTCGTCCATTAGTCCCGAATTTAATTCGGGTTCAAAACATCGTTCATTAGGTTGGATGTCATCCAACAAAGGTGTTCAGTGTGCGCTACTTCCGATAGCGCGATAGATTACATCCATGACAAGGAGCGAAAGCTCCGCTTGCTTGTCTGTTTTGCCAGACTATCTGGGGCTCCATTTCGACACCAAAATCCCACCAAAACGCCCACAAAATCGATTTTAGATGCTAAATTTGCAAAAATATTACAAAAATCTGCATTTTTCTTTAAAAATATTTGCACAATTCAAAAATAAGTTGTAATTTTGCA
>CAJOFV010000062.1 GCA_905233925.1 Paludibacteraceae bacterium | reverse complement strand
GTGTCCGTGTCCGAAATCATAACTGATGTACGCGCTCGGGAAGAGCTGGAAATAGGCGGTGTCGCGCTTGTTCGGGATGGTGGCGTAAGCGTCCTGTTCGGCACCGTTGCTGTCCTTGTAGAAGTACTCCAGATGCCGCATGTAATACTCCCCGCGCAGACCGACCTGCAGGGACAGTTTGTTCCAGAAACGGTTACCGTATGTGACGTACAGGGCGTGGTTCTGCGTCAGCCCCTTGAAATCGGAGTAGTAGGCGTAGAGTTCCTCTTCCTTTTCGCCGAAGATGTTGTGCGCGTCGGAGAGTGTCCGGCTCCAGCCGCGGGTGTAACAGTAACCCGCTTCGAGACGGCTCTGTTGCGTGGGTTTCCACTCGTAGTCGGCTTTTATCTCAATGCCCTGGTTATTGCTTTCGTTGTTCTGGTTCTGATACGTGGTGTCTCTTTCCGGCTCAATCTGGGTGTAGTCGGTGTTGTTGTTGAAGGAGTGATAATTGTACGTGCCGCTCAGTTGGAGTTCGTGCCCCTTGAGTTTGAACGTATAATCGAGTGTCGCGTTTCCACCCGGATGCGAGCCTTTGCCGTTCTGGATACGCTGGTAATCACGCAAGGTGTTACCTGCCGCGTCGGTGAGCAGGTACGTGCGGGTGTTTTTGTTTGACATGCCAAACACTTTCGGCTCACTGACCATGCCAAAGCCCGAAATGCCGATAGTTGAGCGTTCGGTGATATGGAAATTCAGTCCGGCGCGGGTGAATATTCCGCCGCCGCGGTGAGTCTGCTGACCGTCCTGCAGAAGGTGCGTGTCGATAAGGGTTGAATCCAGTTTCTCGCTGCCTGTGCCGTGAAGATTGTAACGGTCGGTTTTGCTGCCGCCGTTGCTGATGTGATAGCGGTAACCGACATTGAAATAACCGTCCACGACGCCGGAGTTGAAGTTGATGTTAAAGCCGATGTTTCCGCCCGGGGGGACGTTCCAAGGCTTGGCGAGGGCGTATTCTATTCCCGCTTGTACAGAGCCGTAATAGCCTGCCGCACGGTCTTTTTTCATCACGAGGTTGATAATACCGGCAGTACCTTCCGGCGAGTATTTGGCGGAGGGGTTGGTAATGAGCTCAATCTTTTCCACCGTTCCCGCAGGCATTTGTTGCAGCACCTGCGCACGGTTCTCGGAGTTCAGTCCGGCGGGTTTGCCGTTAATCCAAATCTCCACGTCTTCGCTGTTGCGGAGAGAGATATTACCTTCCTGGTCAACATCCACAGAGGGAATATTCTCCAAAACGTCCGTCACGCTGGCGCCCGCCGAAGCGATGTTTTGGTCAACGGTAAAGACCTTCTTGTCCAACTCAAAGCGCATCGAGCTGCCTTGCCCGACCACTTCGACCTCTTGCAAGTTCTGGGTGTCTTCCTTGAGATACACTTTGCCGAGGTCGATGTCCTGACCTTTGACCTCGACGGGCTTTTGTTGCGAGGTGTAGCCCATGAAACTGATGGTCACCAGATACTTGCCGTTTTTGACATTCGGCAGCGCAAAGACACCTTCCGCGTCCGTCACAACGCCGTTAAGCGGCGTTTCTTCGCCCGGGCGGGTGAGGCTCACATTCACAAAATCCAACGGCTGACGCGTACCTGCGTCCAGCACTTTGCCCACGATGTCTGCTGCCCATGACGGCAGACTAACGAGCAAGAAGAGTAATATACTCCACAGCTTCTTTGTACCCATTTGTTCCATGTCCGATTATAGTGTGGCTGCACACGTCTTCCAGCAAATCGCGCCGACGGAAATCCTCGCGCACGCGAATGTTAGAAAGGTGTACGTTGACCACCGTTATTTGTTGTTCTCTTGCGTACTCGACGGCGTCCCGCAGGGCGACGCTCGTGTGTGCATAACCTCCGGCGTTGATGACGAGACCGTTGCAATCGCCCGATTCGGCAATTTCTTGAATGCGGTCAATCAGTTCGCCTTCGTGGTTCGACTGGAAATATACAAATAGCGTGCCAAACCACTCACGCTGGATTTCGACCATGGTCTCTTCCATCGTTTTTGTGCCGTAAACCTGCGGATCCCGTTTGCCTGTCAGGTTCAGGTTAGGCCCGTTTATAATTGCAATTTTCACCTTGCTCCGTTGACTACTAACAGGAACTCGTCATTATCGTCCGTGCGCTCCATATAGCTTTTCAGTTTTTCCATCGCTTCGACACCGTTCATGTCTGCCAGTTGCTTGCGAATCTGCCACATACGCGACAGAACGGTCGGCGGTAGGAGCAAGTCGTCGCGACGGGTGCTCGACGCAGGTATGTCCACAGCGGGGAATATACGTTTGTTGCTGAGTTTGCGGTCAAGCTGCAGCTCCATATTTCCGGTTCCTTTGAACTCCTCGAAAATGAGGTCGTCCATTTTGCTGCCGGTTTCGGTCAGGGCGGTTGCGATGATGGTCAGGCTGCCGCCGTTCTCGATGTTTCGTGCCGCGCCGAAGAAACGTTTGGGTTTGTGAAGCGCTTGCGCTTCCACACCGCCGGACAGCACTTTTCCGCTGGACGGAGCAACGGTGTTGTAGGCACGTGCGAGGCGGGTGATTGAATCAAGCAGAATAACCACGTCGTGTCCGCACTCCACAAGCCGTTTGGCTTTCTCGTGCACGATGTTCGCCACTTTGACGTGGTTCTCCGCCGGTTCGTCAAAGGTCGAGGCAATCACTTCGGCATTGACGCTGCGCGCCATGTCAGTCACTTCCTCGGGACGCTCGTCAATGAGCAGTACAATCATATATACCTCGGGATGATTCGCCGCGATAGCGTTGGCAATCTCCTTGAGCAGCACGGTTTTACCGGTTTTCGGCTGTGCGACAATCAGTCCGCGCTGACCTTTGCCGATCGGGCAGAAGAGGTCGATGATGCGGACGCTCAACGGGTCGTTTTTGCCGCGGCAGA
Source organism: Paludibacteraceae bacterium (assembly GCA_905233925.1). Lineage (GTDB taxonomy): Bacteria > Bacteroidota > Bacteroidia > Bacteroidales > Paludibacteraceae > Colicola. Next base: position 6,298 of record CAJOFV010000062.1, on the reverse strand, counting down.
GCGTGAATTTCTCATCCGGGAACAAGGGTGTCAGGTTCTCAAACGCGATGCGTTTCTTCACCTGCTCCGGCGCGAGACCGTTGATGCGGATAACCTTGTCCATCGGGAAATATTTCTCGCTGTCACGGTTCGTGCGCAAGGTGCATTCCACGGTGTCGCCGGGCTTCAGACCGTACTGCCGGATTTGCTGCTGGCTGACGTAAATATCGTCGGGCGAAGAGATGTAATTATAGTCTGCGGAGCGGAGGAATCCGTAGCCGTCGGGCGCACATTCCAGCGTTCCCATCGCGATAACGTGCTCAAAAAAATCGCCCCTCAAGCGTGAAGGGCGAAAAATCAGTCGTGTGCCTTAGTTAGCAGCAGGCTGTTCTGCGGCAGGCTCTTTCGCTGCCGGTGCATTGGCTTCCAACGGCTGTTCCGGTGGTGCGGGAGCGGGAGCGGCCTCCTGTTCGACTACTTTCTTCTTTCTGCCGCGTTTTTTGGGCTGCGGCGCCTCTTCCTGCGGCTGCGTTTCCTGCGGCTGTGCCGGCGTCTCTTCGGCTTCGGGGGCTTTCTTCTCCGCCAGTCTGTTCTCGGCAGCTTCATTCAGCGGCTGACGCGCCTGCACGGCCTGAACGGTTTTGTTCGCCTTGTGCGGGTTCTGCTTCAGTTGCTCATGAATCTGGGTCATTTCCTCTTTGGCGTTCCCGACAGTTGCCAGTACGTCTCTGTTGACCAGATTGTCCGTGTTCACGCGCTGTACGGCGGTCTTCACGCGGGTGCGTTTGCGCTCGTTGCTGTTCCGTTTGGCAGTCCGTTCCGCTTCTTTGGCTTCTACGTCCGCCGCACGCTTGTCCGCCTGCGCGTCAAGAATAAGATACGCAATCATTTTGGCAGTATGACTGCGTCTGACATTGATACCTAATTCCGCAGCTGCGGCTTTTAACTCTTCGAGCGTCATGCGCTCAAGTTTTTGCATGTCGTATTGCATATATTTTCAAATATTTACAGGGAAAAAACGAGGTGAAATCCTCATTTCGGCGGCAAAAGTACTACAAAAATTCCGAACCTGCAAATTTTTTGACAAAAAAATGCAATTTTTTAGCGTACGCGCACTCTTGCGTGGGTATCAACAGGTGCAATTCCCGGAAAACGGAGCGCATCCCGAATCGGATCCATCAGATACTCGAGTTGCCCGATGATGGTTGTGAACGAATACTTGTTCATTCGATATGCAGGGTTCTCGTAAGAGCCGTTTTTGGCATACATTTCGTTCTCTTCGTCCAGCGCGATAGCCTTTGTGAACAGCGCTTTCAGTTTCTCCTCCTGCGCATTCGCTACTGCAAGCCAGCGCGGCGCTACACGGCGGTTCCATTGTGCAATCAGTTCGTTCTCCTGTTCGCGTCCTTCCGTCCACCACTCCGGCAATTCCATAATCTCGTCACATTTGTTTCTGCCTTTCTTCTTCAGGGTCGCAACCCACTGCGGGATACGCGCTTCGAGGTCAGCTTCAATCTTGTTCACGGCAATTCCTTCCGGCGACTCCGCCCATTCCTGGCGCAACTGACGCAGAAGTTGCCGCAAGGCATAACCGGTAAGGTCTGCGCCGTCCAGTGCATGCAGCAGTTCCTCGTCGGACGACTGGTCGTTAATTTTCTGGTAATCAGCCGCGGCAGCCTGGATATTCGAGTAGGCGGTAATCGTTTGTGCGAGCTGTTGCATCACCGTGATGACCTCGCTGCTGAGGGCAGTCAGACGCGGGGTGTTCGGGTCGTTCGCGTTGGGCAAATTGCTCTGCGCAAGACGTGCGTTGGCGGCCTCTACCTCGTACTTGATTACTCTGTCCATGCCTTTGAGAGCGGCTGCGTAGGGCGCATAAACGGTTTTATATGCTTCGTCTTTTGCTTCCTGTGTCAGAATCTGCTCCAGGTTCGGCATAGCGGGTAATGCGGCAACGGCCTGGTGAATCGTACTGAACTCAACAGAAGCCGTCACATCTTTCGGCTCTGTAAAATCACCCGGTTTGAAGATGCTGAGCGCATAATTCTGTTCTTCCGCCGTTTCGGCTTTAACCGGCAATGTCGGCAACGTTGCCACAACGGCAGCAACTGCCATCAAAAAAATAGCTTTTTTCATATTCATTCAATCATTAATTCATTCGCGCTGCAAAATTACTACAAAAAATTTGAATGTGCAAGATTTTGGTGTAAAAATTCCATTATGCTTGCATAAAATGGATTTTTGCGTCTCGGTTGCGTCTCGGCTGGGACTCGAAAAAATGAACTCCAAAAGATGCTTAAGAGATGCTTAACATATGCTAGTTACAGCATTAGTGCTTTGTACTATGCTAAACCTGCTCTTCATGCGCAAAAATGGCATTTCAAAGAATCTGTAGGATAGTGATGCAATCCCTATTGTAAGTGCGGTAATTGAAATAAAGATAATAATAGACGCCACATCGCTCCGCATATAATTAACCGGCTGTATGAGGCGCGTAAAGATGTACAATAACAGGGGATGGATGACATAAATGCCATAAGATATTTGTCCCAGATAGTTCATTATCCGGTTTTCTAAAAGTGGCTTCCGCAAAAGACCTGCCATGATGACGAATAACGAGACTAACGCAATAAATTCGTTGCGTATGGGAGACGGAATATAATTCGCATAAAGGCCTGACGTAAAGAATAGAATCCAAGCAATAACAGTCACCATTCTATTCGAACATAGTTTAATGAACCATTCTGTTTTGCGATAGTACATGATCGCTCCCATCGCGCCCAACATCATACAATCAAACTGCGTAACTCCCAAGATACGATATGCAAGACCTTTACCGAGGAAAACGAACGCGGCTAATTTTGCAACGAACCAGCAAACACACAACACGGATACAAACGTAAACACGCGCTTCTTATTGTATTTTACCATCCACGGATACCATAAATAATATTGTTCTTCAACGCCCAAACTCCAGAAATGGAAAAGAGGAATTATTCCAAGCCCCATAGCGTGAGATATATTGCCGGAGAAAAAGGTATAGAACCAAGCAGCATTATTAATTTCATCGTTAAACAGCCAGACGGAAAATAATGCCAAGCCAAGATATGCGTAGTAAAGCGGCCAGATACGCAGAATCCGTCGCATATAGAACTTTGGAATGCTGACATCGTTTGTCTTGCCGATTTCGTTCATCAAAAGATACGTAATCAGGAAACCGCTTATCACAAAAAACGTTGTTACCGGTGCTGACGGCCATGGTATATGCCACGAAGGAGAAACGCCCCAGTTGCCAAATGGAGCCCACATGTGGCCAAACAGCACGGTTAGCGCTGCTACAGCACGAATGCCGTTTAACCCCGGTAAATATAGTTTTTCTGAACTCATTGATAGTAATCTGATTGTGCTTACTATCAATCCGGAATGCGATAAGAAAAAGTGTGAGTTCCTTACCGCGAGACCAAGGCAGCGTCAGAAGAGCCTTCACCGAACCATAAAAAACTCACACAAGTTGTGTCAGCTTTCTATTATTGGTTCGGTAGGCATACGATGTATGCTGCCTTTATTATTTCGGGCGATTATTTCCTATAAGTTTCTGACGCTTTTCGGGTCTTCGCGAAATAATAGTAATGCTTGTTAATATGTCTGCGCAACGCTTTGCGCTTGTCCTTATTTTTAACGTCTATAAGCGACGCCCGGTTTACGCTGGCGGGGCAGCGGTTATTTATCTTCTTTTCCTGTTTCTTCAAACGGCAATTCTTGAGCTGTAGTATCTTCGATTGGATGAATGTAATCGGATGCACGTTGGGGAGAAATAATACTCCGTCCGAGACCTTTTTCTATATTTTCACGTGCTACGCGTGCGGCATCACCGCCTTTTTTCGCCACTTTCTTATTTGCCTCAACACCTTTCGGATTATATTGCTTCGAGAACTCAGTTGTAGCAGCCTCGGCTAAAGTATTAAGCGCTAACTCCAAATTGGTCATGTTGTCTCGAAGGTTTTCCTTCTTCAATCCTTTGTATTTCTTGTATTCTCCTGTGGTCTTACCGCTCCATGCTTTGGTGATAATATCCGTCAAAAGCGCAAAATCACGACTTTCTTGCATACCTCCGCGTTTCCATTCATCCGTTAACTCCTTACGGGTTTCAATAGACTTAACGCGTTGGTTAATCCAATTCTCTCCGTATCCCAGGCGACGATAATCATTGATGGCCTGTTGAATCGATAATTCCGGGTCTTGCAATTGGTCAATCCGCGCACTACCTACTTGCGCCAACCATTGTTTTAGCGGCTCTGCTTTCTTGGATGGAATAGACTGAATAATACGCAGAAGTTGCTCCATATCAGCTACGTCAGTCGCCCTATTCTTCCCGTCGCTTGCAGGTAATTTCAACTGTTTACAATTTGTAATCAGTTCATTTGCCCCTTCCGTTTTTAAGCGTTTTTTTAGTACTGCCCAATATATGGTAGCCCCACGGGCGTTGGGTTGTTCGGTTAGCACCTGGACAACATCTGTGACAGAGAAATAGTACTTTTCCTGTTCCTCGTCCCATACTGTGCGTACTTGCTTATCGTCGAAATTTTGTATTTTCAGTTCAAGTGACATAGATACGCCTTATAACATGTAATATATCTTTACGGCTGCAAAATTACTACAAAAAAATGACTCATGCAAATAAATCTGCAAAAAAATGCGGAATTTGTTTACAAATCCGGCAAAATATTTGTATAATTCGCAAAAGGATTAAAATACATTAAAAACAAATTCAAAAATTTTCGTTCAGAAAATTCATTTTTTTAAAAGCCGCCATCAAGCCGCCTAGAAGCCGCTTTTGGGGTGCCTAAAACGAACGTGATTTTCGGGCAAATCCGACACAAGATGCACCCGAAATGAAAACTTAAAAAAATCTTAATGGCGGCGCAGTGCTGAGTACTGCCAAACGTGCGATAAATGGCGTTGCGACAAGTATTGTAAAAAAAGTGTGAAAAAACGTGCATTTTTTTTTGTATATATCAAAAAAATGTTGTACCTTTGCGGCGAAATTGAGAAACAAGCGTAAATAGCAATAAAAACAAACAAGAAAAACAAACAAATATTAATAAAATCAAATTTATGATGTGGTTAAAAGATTCATCAATCGGCCGTAAGTTCGTAATGAGCATTACGGGCCTGTTTTTAGTCCTTTTCCTGCTGTTCCACGGTTCGATGAACCTGTGTCTCGTCATCGACGACATCTTCGGAACGCATGCGTACAACTGGATTTGCGCAATGCTGGGCGCTAACTGGTATGCCATTATCGGTACACTGGTGCTTGCTCTCGGCGTAGTGGTGCATTTCTGCTATGCGATTTATCTGACCATCCAGAACCGTGCGGCGCGCGGCAAAGACCGTTACGCCATCGAAGCACGCCAGGAAGGTGTTGACTGGGAGTCGAAGAACATGCTTGTTCTCGGTATCATCGTTATCGGTTTCCTCTGCCTGCACTTGTACAACTTCTGGTACAAAATGCAGTGGGCTGAACTGACGGGTATTCACACATCGATGTTCGACCCGCAGGACGGCTCGGCCATTGTAAAGGGTCTGTTCACGGACGGCTGGTGCGGTATCATCTACTGCCTGCTGTACATGGTTTGGCTCGTAGCATTGTGGTTCCACCTCAATCACGGTATCTGGTCTGCGTTGCAGACAATGGGCTGGAGTAACCTGATCTGGCTGAAACGCATCAAGGTCATCGGTACGATTTTCGCAACAATTGCGGCTGGTTTGTTCATGGTAGTAACGCTGTACTTCCTCGGCGTCAATATCGGCATGATGTTGGGATAATTTAAGATTTGAAGATTATGGAAAAAGAAGATATCAAGAAAGCGGTTGAACAAGCCGCAGAGAAAGCACAGGAACTCGCAGGCAAGGCCGTTGAGAAATTGGCGGAGAAGGCTGCGGAAGTAGCCGAAGAGCTGGCAGCTCGCGCAGAGAAAGCAGCCGAGCGTCCGGAAGTGAAAGAAGCCGCCGCTGTAGTGGCAGAGGCTGTGAAGGCCGCAGGCAAGGCTGCAAAAGCCGCCGCCGAGGAAATGGCTTCGCCGGCAGAAAAAGCCGCGAAAATCATCACGCCGAAAATGGCGAAGATTCCGGAAGGTCCGCTGGAGAAGAAATGGACGAACTACAAAGACCATCAGAAACTGGTTAACCCCGCCAACAAACGCCGTCTGGACGTAATCGTTGTCGGAACGGGTCTGGCAGGTGCTTCGGCAGCCGCTACACTCGCAGAGCTCGGCTTCAACGTGCTGAACTTCTGTATTCAGGACAGCCCGCGCCGTGC
>CAJOFV010000061.1 GCA_905233925.1 Paludibacteraceae bacterium | reverse complement strand
ACTCGTACTGGTGCGGACGGTAGTCGCCATCGGCGAACTGGTCAATGAACCAGTCGTACAGCGGACGGTGCACCACAAACTCCAGCGTGCAGATGGAGTGTGTCACGCCCTCGAAGTAGTCGGACTGGCCGTGCGCGAAATCGTACATCGGATAGACGTTCCAGCGGTGACCTGTGCGGTGATGCGGGTGCGAAGTGATGATGCGGTACATTATCGGATCGCGGAAGTGCATGTTGGGGTTAGCCATGTCGATTTTGGCGCGGAGTACCATTTTGCCTTCCTCGATTTCGCCGTTCTGCATGGCCTGGAAAAGACGCAGGTTCTCCTCTACAGGGCGGTCGCGATAAGGCGAAGCCACACCGGGTTCAGTCGGCGTGCCCTTCTGCTCGGCAATCTGCTCGGCAGTCTGCTCATCGACGTAGGCTTTGCCCTCTTTGATGAAGCGGATAGCAAGGTCGTAGAGCTGCTCGAAGTAGTCGGAAGCGTAATAAATATTACCCCATTTGAAGCCTAACCACGCGATGTCGTTCGTGATGGAGTCCACATATTCGGTGTCTTCCTTGACAGGGTTCGTATCATCAAAACGGAGATTGCACACGCCGTTGTACTTCTCGGCGATACCGAAGTCCATGCAGATGGCCTTGACGTGACCGATGTGCAGATAACCGTTCGGTTCGGGCGGGAAACGGGTCTGGATACGTCCGTCGTTCTTGCCCTCTGCAAGGTCTTTCTCTACGATTTGTTCGATGAAGTTCAGGCTGCGTTCTTCTTTGCCTTCCGGCACGTTTACTGCTTGTTCCATATCAGATACCTTTAATTACGCCGCGTGGCGAAGATTTAACAAACTCGATTATCTGGTCGCGCTCGGGTGACTGGGGAATCTCCTCCAAAATGCGGGCAATCCCCTGCGACATGTTGAGGCCGCTCTGGAAGAGGAGACGGTAAATGGCATGAATGTGCTCGATCTGCTCGTTGGAGAAGCCGCGGCGGTGCAAGCCGACGGAGTTCAAACCGCAGAAAGCAATCGGGTCACGCCCCGCCAAGACGTACGGAGGCACATCCTTGAGCACCTTCGTTCCGCCCTGAATCATCACATACGAGCCGATGTGGCTGAACTGGTGCACGAGCGTTCCGCCGCCCAACACAGCGCAGTCGTCCACGACCACTTCGCCCGCGAGCTGGGTGGTGTTCGACATGATGTTGTTGTTGCCGACCACGCAGTCATGCGCGACGTGACAGTACGCCATGATGAGGTTACCGTTGCCAATGACGGTTTTGCCTTTGGAAGCCGTGCCGCGATGAACGGTGCAGCACTCGCGGAAGACGTTGTTGTCGCCGATGATGGTGTAGGTCAGCTCGCCCTTGAACTTCAAGTCCTGCGGAATAGCGCCAATGACCGCCGAGGGAAAAATGTGGCAGTTCTTGCCGATGCGGGTGTGCGCGCAGACGGTGGCGTTTGCGTCAACGACCGTTCCGGCACCGATTTCGACATCGTCGTCAATAAACACGAACGGGCCAATTTGGGCTGTTTCGTCTATTTTTGCGTTCGGGTGAACGCAGGCTAAAGGATGTATCATGTCAGTTAATCATTTACTCATTTAATCATTTTCTCATTTGCTCATTTGAGCATTTGGCGGATTTGCTTGGCGCAGGCGGTGTTGAAACCGTGTCCCGGACAGCGCGCCTCTATTCTGCCGCGGATACGCACGCCTAACAGCGCAAGGTCACCCATCAAATCGAGGAGTTTGTGCAGAGCGGGTTCGTTCTCATAAATCAGCGGGCTGAGGTAGCCTAATTTGGAAGCGTCCAAGCGCGGCTGGTTCAGTTTGTCGGAGATTTTGTTCATCACGCGCTGCGAAATCGGCTTGTCGTAAATAACAAGGGCGTTGTTGATGTCTCCGCCTTTGATAAGTCCGAGCCGCAGCAGCCACTCCACTTCGCGCAAAAAACAGAACGTGCGCGCTTTGGAGACGTTCTCCGCGTAGCCGGCGAGGCCGTTCAGCTCGGCGTGCTGCTCATGCAAAATGGGCGAGGGATAATCCACGTCCACAGAGACTTCATACTGCTCCGCCGGCAAAATATCCATCGTGCTGCCTTTGCCGTTGTCAAAATGCAGCGGTTCGGAAACGACCCACTCGTTGGCTTCGGCGGATTGTTCGGTGATGCCGACACGCAGAATCTGCTCCACGTAGGGTCTTGCGCTGCCGTCCAAAATCGGGACTTCGGGCGCATCGACTTCAATGAGGACGTTTGTTATGCCCATGCCAAATAATGCTGACAGGGCGTGCTCCACCGTGGAAACGCGCCAGTTGCCGTTCTCAAGAACCGTTCCGCGGCGGGTCTGGGTCACGTAATCCGCCAACGCCTCGAAGACCGGTTTGTCAGGCAAGTCCACGCGGCAAATGCGTATGCCGGTGTTTTCCGGAGCAGGGCAGAAGCGCGCGGTGATAACTATCCCCGTGTGCAGGCCTTTTCCAGAGACCGTGAAGTCCGATGTCAGCGTACGTTGTTTCATTTTTCCCGTGCGAGCTGGTTTACTTGTTTAATAAGGTCGGGCAGTTGCTTGAAACCTATTGTCGATTTGCGCCAGGCAAGTGCGTCCATCGCGGGCGAGCCCTGATATGTACCGGCTTTGCGCACCGGCGCGGCAATGCCTGTCTGGGCGCCAAAAATGCAGTTGTCGGTTATTTCGATGTGGCCATTCACACCCACTTGTCCGGCAAGGATACAATGACTGCCGATGATCGTCGAACCGGCTATGCCGACCTGTGCGCAGAGGAAGGTGCTTTCGCCGACCTGCACATTATGCGCCACTTGGACGAGGTTATCTATCTTCGCGTTGCGTTTGATGCGGGTCGAACCCATCATGGCGCGGTCGACGGTGGTGTTGGCACCTATTTCGACGTCGTCCTCAATGACCACGTTACCAATTTGCGGAATCTTTTGGTTAACGCCGTTGGCATCGGGCTCAAAGCCAAATCCGTCGCCGCCGATAACCACTCCGGCGTGAAGGATGCAGTCCTTGCCGATTTCGCAGTTGTAATACACCTTGACACCGGCGTAGAGAATGGTGTTGTCGCCGACTTTGACGTTGTCGCCTATATAACAATTCGGATAAATCTGCACGCCCTTGCCGAGACGAACATTCTTGCCGATATAAGCAAACGCACCGATGTAAGCATCCTCGGGAACTTCAACGCCCTCGCTGATGTACGCGGGCTGTTCGATTCCCAGACGGACAGGGTTCATCGCTTTGGCTGCGAGTTGCAAAAGCTGACCCATTGCGCCGCGGGCGTTTTCCACAAAAATGAGCGTGCTGCGTCTCGGTTGCGTCTCGGCTGCGTCCCGAAAAGCGTCCGTTATGAGAACAACGGAAGCGTTGGTCGTTTCCAACAAGGGAAGATATTTTTCCTCACACAGGAAAGAGAGTTGTCCTTCGTGTGCGGTTTCCAACGGAGCGACATCACTCACTTTGCGGTTTTCGTCGCCCACCAACTTGCCGCCAAGCAGCACTGCTATTTGTTGTGCACTAAATTCCATTACGCTCTGAATTGAAACAAGTATAGTTTCTTCGGCTTGCGCGTGAGCGACCGCAAATCAAGGATTTCGCTTGCGGAGGCGATGTCACGCACCGTGCCGTCGTTGTACAAAATATCAATTGAATCGTCCTTCTCGGAGTAGGTATTGCTGGTGGAAACGTGCTCAACGAAGAAGTAATGCGCATCTTCGGGCGCGATGCCCAACACCTCAATATAATGGCGGGAAAGGACACCTTTTTCCTGCTCTGTCAACGGCTCCGTAAGCAAGCGGGCACGATAGAGTTTGCGGTTCGTGAACGCTTCCGAAAGCAGGCTGAGCACTTTGTCCTTGCAGGAAATCCACGCCTTGATGGCGGACAGCACATCGCTGTCGTCCAACAGCGCGTACTGCTTCATCGCCTCGCTGCCGATAGCAAAATCCTTGGCGGTGACGTGGTTATACAGGAAATAATGCAAGGACGGCGCACAGAACAGCTCAACGCCACGGTCAGCCAGTTCTTTAGCGCGCAGCAGAATCTTGATGAGCAGCTGCTCCGCCGCCACACTGGTCTTGTGCAGATAAACCTGCCAGTACATCAAACGCCGCGCCACGAGGAACTTCTCCACCGAATAGATACCCTTGAACTCCACCACAAGGCGGTCGTCCACCACGTTGAGCATCTTGAGCAGGCGTTCGCTTGCCACCCTACCCTCCTGCACGCCGCTAAAAAACGAGTCGCGGCAGAGATAATCCATGCGATCCACATCCAACTGACTGGAAATGAGCTGGTGCAGAAAATGGCGGGGGTACTGGTCGCGGAAGATGGCGATGGCAAGGTCCAGCGGGCGTTTTGCCCAAAGCTGCTGCTCGGTCTTAGAAGACAAATCAAGGTTAATCTGCTCCATCATCAACAAGGAAATCTCCTCGTGCGTAATGCCGTCCACAAGCGTATGCTCCAGCACATGCGAGAACGGTCCGTGACCGATGTCGTGCAGCAGAATCGCCGCCATAGCGCCTGTCATCTCCGCATCGCTGATGGTCACGCCTTTATGCTTCATCGAGAGCAAGCCCTCCTGCATAAGGTGCATAGCGCCAATCGAGTGCAGAAAGCGTGTGTGCATTGCTCCCGGGTACACAAAATTACTCAAACCGAGCTGACGAATACGCCCGAGGCGCTGCACATACGGATGCTGCAGCACGTCAAACAATAAATCGTTCGGAATTGTAAGAAAACCGAAAACAGGGTCGTTGATGATTTTGCGTTTGTTTACCATTTCGAAATACGGCATGTTTCACAATTGTGCCAGCGGTAGGAAAAGGAGATACCCAATTGGAAATAACCGTCGCCCCATTGGAATTTGGAGGAGGATTCCAACGGCCATGCGTCCAAATTCGCTTTGCCCATGTCCATCAAACCCTGATGGCAGGCCGCCCAAATACCCAGGAAGCAACTTCCTCCCAAATAAAAGTTATAACCGATCTCCACCGGCAGCATCGGCAGCAGACTAACTGTTGAGCCGGGCTCAATACCATATTTCTCGAAGTCGTATTTGATGTAACTTACCGCTAATCCCAAGCCTGCGTAAATATAAAAACCGGCTCTCGGGAAGGGATAAAACTCTACACCTGCATTAAACTCGCCAAAGATGTTGTTGAAGCTACCTTTTCCGGCCCTTTTCTCCTCCCCTTTAACCGTTCGCGTCTCCGTGCGGGCACTGTCATTACCGTGCAAATAGCCGCCTCCGAGCGTGAAGCGCCAGTTAGCGAACCGAGCCAAGGGAGTCATGTAGCCGAAATGGAGACTACCGCCAATGCTTAAGTTCTGTGGCTGAAAACCATGTACAAACGCCTGGTCAAGCATATCCACGTCGCCGTAGTAGTACATTGCGCCTACGTTCAGGCAAATGCCGTTGGCAACAGACTTGTTGCGAATCGTATAAAGACCGTTACTGCGGTTTGCTTTTTTGCCCCAAACGGGCTTGTTATACTGCGCAGTTCGGGCGTTTTGGGCACTTTCAGTCTTTGACTTGCCTGCTGCATACGCCTCCGGCGCTATCCATGTCGCGCCTGCGAGCACGCACACTAAACAAAAGATTATACGATTCACTGTTTTCATGATTTTCAATTAAGCGCGCAAAGGTACTGCTTTTTTTTCGTTCCTGCAAACTTTTTTGAAAATTAAGTCATTTTGTATAAATTTTCCATAAAAAATTTGTGTATATCATTTTTTTGTAGTACTTTTGCACGCTTTTTCGTTAAAAGCGGAATTAATGCCGCGATGTTGACATGCAAAAATGCTGCATTGGCGGTGATTGTACAACATTAAATTATTTAAGTCATGTATTTGACCTCAGAAAAGAAGGCAGAGTTGTTTGCCAAGTACGGTAAAGACGCCAAGAACACGGGTGCGGCCGAGAGCCAGATTGCACTTTTCACATTCCGTATCAACCACCTCACAGAGCACCTGAAGCTCAACCGCAAAGACTTCGGTACAGAGCGTGCCCTGACCACGTTGGTAGGAAAACGCCGTCGTTTGCTTGATTACCTCAAGGCAAAAGACATTGAGCGTTACCGTGCAATCATCAAAGAGCTTGGTATCCGTAAGTAACCGGCGGAACGGTCAAGGAATACTTGACACTATCTGCTCACGAAAAAGCGCCTTTCGGGCGCTTTTTTTGTTGGTTTGGACAATATCCGATTTACTTATTCAGGCAACGG
>CAJOFV010000060.1 GCA_905233925.1 Paludibacteraceae bacterium | reverse complement strand
GCGGCGGTCTTGCGACTCAAATTGAACGGGACGAATCATAGCTTACTCCTTTCTTGGGTCAATAGATTTAACAGCGCCCTGCTCTTTGGTCGTGCGGCCGTAGGTGCCGGTAACGCTCTTGAGGGCTTCATTAGCGTCCTGACCTTTCTTGACAGCGTCCATGAATTTGCCCATGTGAACATATTCGTAGCCGCAGATTTCGTTGTCCTCATCGAGGTACTCTTTGGTGATGTAACCCTCTGTGAGTTGGAGGTAACGGGGACCTTTCGCTTTGGTGGAATAGAGCGTACCACACTGCGAAACAAGTCCTTTGCCGAGGTCTTCCAGACCGGCACCGATGGTCAGACCACCCTCGCTGAATGCGGACTGGGTACGACCGTAAACGATTTGGAGGAAGAGTTCGCGCATAGCGGTGTTGATGGCATCGCATACGAGGTCTGTGTTCAGCGCCTCAAGCAATGTCTTACCGGGCAGAATCTCCGCTGCCATAGCAGCCGAGTGGGTCATACCCGAGCAGCCGATGGTTTCAACAAGTGCTTCCTCGATGATACCATCCTTTACGTTCAAACTGAGTTTGCACGCGCCCTGTTGGGGAGCGCACCAACCAATACCATGAGTCATGCCGGAGATGTCCTTAATCTCTTTGGCTTTCACCCATTTACCCTCTTCGGGTATCGGAGCCGGTCCATGATGAGGACCTTTGGCTACCGAGCACATGTTCTGTACTTCTTTGGAGTAAATCATGTTATCTTATTATTTTAACATTTGAATATTTTCTCTTTTATTCGAGCACAACACCCTGAACCGTATAGGTCTTGCCGTCGCGGATGATAAGCAGTTGTCCGTCACGGAGAACTTTCACAGCCTTTTCTGCTTCGGGAGCGACGTTCACAATCGCCGTTGCGCCCTGCTTGGTATAAGTGGCTTCACGGACATACACATTATCCTTCGCCACACCTGCAAGGGCGTCCATATTGTTACACCCGAAGATGTAGCTGCCTCCCGCAGGAACAGTAGCCGTCAGTGCTGCATCCGTCAGCGTCGGCGTGGTAAAGCCCGTAATGGCAGCATAGTAAGAGTCTGACTCCGTGGTCTTGGCAACGAGCGTAGCGTTATTGATAACTAATGATGCTGCATCACCGCTAATCTCGTACGGGTCCATAGGATCCAGCTGTGTGCACATAAGCGAATTATCCACCTTGACGCCATACCAACCGGTAGCCTCCACAGTAGCACCCTTGCAAAGGGTCAGGGTGCTCAACTCAGGCATCTTAATACCCGCTCCGTAGGTACTCGTCAGTTTCACGGAACCGCCACCTTCGATAGTAAGGTTCTTGTCATTGTACACATCAATAGCATCGGCAGAAGCTTTCATCTCGTTCTCGCCTACCAATACGACCGTCAAATCGGCCATCGTAACAGCGATGGCGTTCATCGGATCTGCCGTCGTGTTCTTGAAGCCATTCAGCGTCAGTTTGCCGGTGGTTCTGTCATAACTTGCCTTACCTTCCGAGCCCGCAATTTTAATATCCGCCATATTCAAAGCATTGACAGGAGTGCCATAGAATTCGAGATAGACAGGATATTCGTATGCCAAATACTCCGCCAGCTTCGAATTATCGTCCTTATCTACAAATTTCTTTTCGGCGGTACTATAAATAAGATTCTTGCAGGAGTAGGTCAGTTCCAGTTCGTCATTGGTCTTTACGAAGTCGTCAAACTGCATAACGGGATAGCAATATTCCGCACAGTTCAGCGACACGGGTACTCCTAATTTCAGTACATTGGTTTCCGAGGGATACGTACTGCCGACAATGCCGTTTTTGGCACCGTAGGTGGTGAGTTTCTGGAAGCCCTTTATTTCCAGTCCTTCCAACGCACTAATTGCCGGACTGTTTCCGCCGCACGAGAGGGTCAGGTCTGCGTCTGCATCACCTGCAAGCACCGTGTGGTCCGTTAACCACAGACGGGCACTCGTGGTACTACCAGACTTGTTGATGGTATTGCTGCCTTTGAGATAAATCGTGAGACCATCCACCGCCGAGAAAATGTAGTTGGCCAACGTAACGCCGTCCAGCGTCAGCGTCTGAGTTGCCGGATTGTAGGAAATTGCACCTTTGGTAAGTCCTGCCGGTTTGATGTCCGCTTCGTCGCCCGGATACAAATAGTCGTCACCGAACATAATTCTGTAAGGAGCAACGATAGCCAGGTTGCCTTTATATTCGGCATCGTCTTTCTTGAACATATTGTCCTTCACCACTACGCCGTTGGACATCTTACCCAAGACGAACAAATAATTCAAACCCAACGTGAGCGGGTTGTTGTTCGGGTTGATAAAATTGACATGCGCATAGTAAATCATGAGCGACTGCTTGTAACTGCCACCACTACCGTAAAAGAACGCCTGATTAGTGGTGTTGGTGGAAGTGATGTTAATCGTAAACGCATCTTCTTCCAGCATGTTGCCGAGGTAGGTGGCTGCGTCATTTTTCATATTCACCGCCATCAGGTTGGCTGACACATTCAGCACGGCTGTAGGCTCCGGGGAGGAAACAAACATTGTACCGCCCTCAATAACGAATGCCCAACTGTATTGGGCTTCCACAGTACATGTGCCCTTGACAATAATCTCAAGGATAGAATATGTAGCATCCTTGGAGAACATCAAAGCCTCCTGTCCGTTCGTGCTTTTGATGGTAGCATTGTTCAGCGTAAGCTGGATACGGTTGTTCTCCGGATCCAAGTGAGCAGAGACCTTGCCGTCGCCAAAGACATCATTCTCATCCGCCGTGACGTCAACGTTCTTGCTCAAGTCCGAGTTTTGCAATCTTAATGTAAATGCGTTTGCTGCCACTGCAAATGTCAGCGCAACAAGAGGAAGTAGAATTTTTTTCATAATGATTTATATTTTGCGTTAATGAGGGTGCAAAGTTACGACATTTTCGGGATATGTACAAATATTTTTTTGTTTTTTTAGTATTTTTAGGTCAAAACGGCTGCTTTAATCCTTCAGGGGCGAGGGGAAGGATTTCTTTTCGAGTTCCTTCCATGTTTTGTCGCAGAGTTCAACGATTCGCTTTATGCCGTTGCCTTCCGGCCAGGCTTCGTGACCGGAGGAATAGACATTCTCGGAGCAGTTCAGCAAGCGGATGCGCAGAGACCATGACTCGCCGTCAAGTACTTGGTACTCCGACTCATAATCACGCTTGTAATCCATCATGTTCTCTTCGGTAACGATTCGCCCTATTTCGTCCGCAACAGACTCCGGGACTTCCACGCTGCGCGCCTTGTCCTTAGGGCAGTTTGCCGCATTGAGCAGCGTATATTTGCCGGTCGGGAAATCCAGTTCGAGTTTGAAATGGCATGTGTGGTACATCGTGGTGCCATATACATAGTACTCCATCAGCGACACTTTCTGCGGGAACGTGTTCCAAAGGTTGTTAAGGTATTTCTCCAACTCGTCAATGCCGTCGCCGGAAGGCCACTCATTCTCACCGCCGGTGTAGAGGTGTTCGCCCTTCGCGAACTCGGCGTCCAGATGCCACATCTTGCCGTCCAGCACCCGTTCAGACGGACGGTAAGAGGACTTGTAGGCGAGCATGTTGTACTTTTTCACAAGCTTCCAGAGCTCTTCTCCGACAGAGGGGTCAACCTGATGTGTCACACTTTCGCTGTCCCGCCAGCCTTCCTTGCGGGAAAGGGTGCATGTACCGTCCTCCGTCTGTTTGTAATTGTACTCGAAGCGATGACGCATGCCGGATTCAGAGTAATTGAGAACGGTCACAGGTCCCTCGTGATTAGCGGCCGCATTGCCTTTAATAATGCTCATAATCAACATTATAATAAGAAAAGTTATCATTCTTCTCATCTGTTCATGGATTTGGTTAATGCGATGTCGTAGGCTTTGCGGTAGAACTTGAAGAAGTTGCGCCACTCGGCTTTCTTGGCAAGGGCAGCCGCAGCTTTGCGTGCCGCCTCGATGTTTTCCGCAGGCTGCTGCATGAAACGCTGAATATTGAGCGCCACATTGTCCACCACATCGTCGAAATTGCTGTCCGTGCGGTGAATAACCGCCACGCCGTCCTTGAGACCGGTTGTACCCTCCTGCAATGCCCAAGCGCCAAAGCCTGCCACATCGGTGGTGATGGTCGGCACGTGGAAGGCAATGCTCTCCAGCGGGGTGTAGCCCCAGGGCTCGTAGTACGAGGGGAAGGCAGTGAGGTCAAGACCTGCCAGCAAGTCATAGTATGTCTTACCCTTGAGCGGCTCGGGCAGTTTGACCGTTGCGCCGTCAGTTGTCTGACCGTTGAGGTAATGGGGTACAAAGACAACGGTAACCTTGCCGAAGCGCATGACAGGCTTGTCAAGATAAGGTATCATGACAAAAGCAATGACTTCGCCCACAGGATAGAGGGACGTTGCCGCCGGCTGTGCGTGGTAGAGCTTTTCGCCCAGACGCTCCATCGCTTTCAGAAAGACATCTATGCCTTTGTTTTTCCACTCCAGACGTCCGGCGATGCCGACCAACAGACTGTTGTCCGCCAGACGGGTGTCCAGCAGTTTCTCGGCCGTCGTGATGAGAGCCGCACGTGCTGCCGCACGGGCGCGGTCGAAGGCCTTGCCCGCCGGCACGAAGCCGGGTTCGAAGCCGTTAGGAGTTACAATGTCCACCTGCTTGTCAAGGAGCTGTGCACACTCGCGGGCGGTAATATCGCTGACCGTGGTGAAGCAGTCCGCCCAGTGAGCCGCCATCTTCTCCACCGAGTGCTTGCTGACCATGTTGAGCTCCTCCGCCATCTGGTCGCCGTGATAACCCTCGAAGTAATCGTAGAGAGGTTTGCCGTTTCCGGCGATGGAACGTCCTATGCCGGTAGCATGCGTGGTGAAGAGCGTTCCGATCTTCGGGCAATGAGCACGGAGGTAGAAGACGGCAAAAGCTGTCTGCCACTCGTTGGCATGCATAACTACCGCAGACTCCAGATGGCCGACTGTCAGATGATTGTACAGGGATTCCATGACCATGCCGGCAGCGTAACCGAAGAGACAGGACTCGTCGTAATCGCCGTATGCGGCGTGACTGCGGACACAGAAGTTCTCCCACGCCCAAGCGTAAATCTGGTCTTTCTGCTCCCAAAGACTGTCCGCCTTGAGGAGAATAGCTACCGGTTCTCCCGGGATTTGCCAACGACCGACTCTAACCGAGAACCGGTTCCTAACGTCTGACTTCCAGTTAGAGAGCAGTTTCTTGTCTTCCTTGAAGTAGAGGTTACTGTGGGCACCGAAATCGGGTCCAAAGAAAAAGACTTTGTCGGGGTGCTCCTTCTGCATGGAAGCGGCACGGGTAGAAAGGACGGCGTAGATGCCGCCGACGCGGTTACATACCTCCCAGGAGGTTTCGAAGATATAATCAGGTGTGTTCATTTGCACATTTATTCATTTACTCATTTTTTCATTTTCTCATTTGCGCATTTTCTCATTTATTCGTGGGCGGTGTGGGGGGCTATGGTGCGGAGATACTCTTCGGGATAAGCGGGACGGTTCGGGTATGCGGGACCTCCGTATTGGTCGGTCTCGAAACGTCCGTCCTTCACTTTCTTCTCCTGCCCGTCCAGATATTTGACAAAGAGATAAACCGCCAGGCTCTGCCAGTCAGCGAGGACGGCTTGCGCCTGCGAACAGGAGTATTCGGTCAAATATGCACGGGCTTCGTCTGCCGTCATGGCAGCCACATCCTTGTCTATGTCCCCAACACGGCTGTTGAAGAACTCCTCCCACTTCTGCTGGCGTGCCGTAATCTCGGGACGCATGACAGAATACTTGGTGTATGCCCAGTTCGCTGCGACATTGAAGACCCACCAGGCACTTGACCATGAGAAGTTGAGGAAGTCGCCGTTGCCCTCGCGGAAGCAGTCCGGCACTTGCGTCATCGTCGGGTACATCGGCACATAGACGTTCGTAGCGGCGTCATCCACACCGAACCAGAATATGCCTCCCGCTTTGGCGGAGTCGTAACTACGCATTTGTGCCACATAAGACCAGCCTGTCTGCTGCGTGGCCGTCGGGCGTTCGTACCAGTACTGGAGCGTGTCTGCTCCCTGCGTCAGTTTGAAGCCGAGCTTGCCGTAGCGCAGTTTGCTGTGCCAGGGTCCGGAAGCTACGCCTTGTGTTATTTCAAGCGGTGTGCCGTCGTAATGGTCGCGCATGCAGTCCTTGATGTCCTGCACACTGACTTTGCGGTCGGGCTTGATATACAA